>NZ_CP047241.1:1800920-2101073 GCF_009856625.1 Aquitalea denitrificans | reverse complement strand
ATCCATGTTCAATCTGAGTGTTTATCTGGCCGCGCTGGGCCTTTCCGGTAGTCAGATCGTGGGAATCGGTCCGCAGAATGCTTTCATCATCAGGCAGGGAATAGGGCGCAGCCACATTCTGCCCATCGTGCTGATCTGCATTGTGGCGGATGTCATCCTGATCAGCTGCGGCGTATTGGGCATGGGCAAGATCATTGGTGCCATTCCCGGTTTTGTGCAGACCATTGCCTGGCTGGGTGCCGGTTTCTTGCTGTGGCTGGGTTTCAAATCTTTCCGGGCTGCGCTGCACCCGGGTGCGCTGAAACTGGATGGCTCGGTAGAGCGGGACAGGGAAAAGGCCATTCGTACCATTTTGCTGGTGACCCTGCTCAATCCCTACGTGTGGCTGGATACCGTGGTACTGATTGGCAGCGTGGCGTCGGTGTATGGCAGTCAGTCTGCACCGTCTTTTATTCTGGGCAGCATCACTGCCTCGGTCAGCTGGTTTGTCGGTATCGGTTTTTTTGCCAGCAAACTGGCGCCGCTGTTTCAGCAGGAGCGTAGCTGGCGCATTCTGGACTGTGCCATTGGCCTCATCATGTTGTTTACCAGTAGCTTGCTGGTCTGGAATTACGGCTTTACACACTAGGCCATCGTTGCAGAATGCAAAAAAGCCGGACTATGTCCGGCTTTTTTGGTTGGGTGCTGGCTTATTCCGCGGCAGCGTCCAGCTCCAGGCCCTTGATCAGGTCGTCGCGGGTCAGCAAGAAGACAAAGCCATCGCCGCTGGCGGTTTCCATCCACATGAAGGGCAGGTTGGGGAAGCATTCTTCCAGCATGTCACGGTTATGGCCGATTTCCACCAGCAGCACGCCATGCTCAGTCAGCAAATCCGGCGCGCGGCGCAGGATTTCGCGCGTGGCGTCCAGGCCGTCTTCGCCCGAACCCAGGGCAATTTCCGGCTCGTGCAGGTATTCCTGCGGCAGCGCGTCCACCGATTCGGCATCCACATACGGCGGGTTGGCGATGATCAGGTCGTAGGGCTCTTCCAGGCCTTCGCACAGATCGCTGTGAATCAGCTGGATCTGGTCTTCCAGGCCGTAGTTCTGCACATTGATGGCCGCTACTTCCAGCGCATCCAGCGAAATGTCCACGGCGTCGATTTCGGCGTCCGGGTAATGGTGTGCCAGTTGAATGGCCAGGCAGCCAGAGCCAGTACACAAATCCAGCGCGCGGTGTACCAGTTCGGGATGTTCGATCCACGGTTGCAGCGGCTCACCCAGCAGTTCGTAGATGAAGGAGCGCGGCACCAGCACGCGTTCGTCGACATAGAAGCTGAATTCACCCTGCCAGGCTTCGTGGGTGAGATAGGCCACCGGCACTTTTTCTTCGGCCCGGCGTTCAATCAGGTCCACCACGTCCTTCACCTCGGTCGGCAGCAGGCGGGCATCCAGATAGGGTTCCAGCCGGTCGATCGGCAGCTTCAGCGTGGTGAGGATGAGGTAGGCGGCTTCGTCGTGGGCATTGTCGGTGCCGTGGCCATAGGTGAGGCCGGCCTGGTTGAAACGCGACACCGCAAAACGCAGCAGATCGCGTACGGTGCTAAAGCTGCTGGCAGCCTGTGCGTACATGCTTGTCCTTTCTGGACAGGGAGGAGTTTCGCCCTGTCGATAATGACAAGGGACATGGCTTGCATGTCCCTTGTGGTCTGGTTCGGTCGCCATTATAGCCAAGCGACTGTGGCTGCACTATCCCGGTGAACCGCCGTGCCGGGCGGATGGCGGCGGTGGCTGGCCTTGCGCCACCATCACGCCGCCATCACGCCATCATTGCGCATCAGAACGGCAGCGCTGCATCGGTGGCGGCAGACAGCACGCGGCGGAAGTCGGCCTTGATGCGTTCCAGGGCCTCGGCATTGTCGGCTTCAAAACGCAGCACGATCACCGGTGTGGTGTTGGATGCGCGCGCCAGGCCAAAACCGTCGGCGTACTCTACCCGCAGGCCATCCAGGGTATTCACTTCGTCTGCACCCTCGAACTTGGCAGATTTCTGCAGTTTGGCGATCAGTGCATGGTTTTCGCCCTCGGCCTTCATCTTGAGGTTGAGTTCCGGGGTGGAGATGGCGTTGGGCAGCGCATTGAGCACGGCGCTGGGGTCTTCCACGCGCGACAGCACTTCCAGCAGGCGCACGCCGGCGTACATGCCGTCATCAAAACCGTACCAGCGTTCCTTGAAGAACACGTGGCCGCTCATTTCACCGGCCAGCAGGGCGCCGGTTTCCTTGATCTTGGCCTTGATGAAGCTGTGGCCGGTACGGGCCATCACCGGCTCGCCGCCGTTTTCCAGAATCCACGGCTTGAGCAGACGGGTGGATTTGACGTCGTAGATGATCTTGGCTTTGGGGTTGCGTTCCAGCACATCGGCGGCAAACAGCATCAGCTGACGGTCCGGCCAGATGATGTTGCCATCCTTGGTGACTACACCCAGGCGGTCGCCGTCGCCATCAAACGCCAGGCCCAGTTCGGAGTCGGTCTTGGCCAGCGCTTCAATCACATCCTGCAGGTTTTCCGGTTTGGCCGGGTCCGGATGGTGGTTGGGGAAGCTGCCATCCACTTCGCAGAACAGCTCGCGTACGCGGCAGCCCAGGCGGCGGAACAGCACCGGGGCAAAGGCACCGGCCACACCGTTACCGCAATCCACCACGATATTCATATTGCGTTCCAGCTTTACATCGCTGGTGATGCGGTCCAGATAGGCTTCCACGATGTCATGGGTGCGATAGCCGCCTTCACCCTGGCTCAGATCCTTGTCCTTGATGCGCTGGTACAGGCGCTGGATGTCGTCACCGGCCAGCGTGTCGCCGGCCAGCATCATCTTGAAACCATTGTAATCCGGCGGGTTGTGGCTGCCGGTCACCATCACGCCGGACAGAGTGCCCAGTTCGTACGCGGCAAAGTACAGCATCGGCGTGGCCACGCGGCCCACATCAATCACATCCACGCCAGCGGCGCGAATACCGCTGGCCAGCGCATCGCTCAGGTCCGGGCCGGACAGGCGGCCATCACGGCCAACCACGATGGCTTTTACCTTGCGGGCTTGTGCTTCGGAACCGATGGCATGGCCGATTTGGCGGGCCACATCCGCAGTCAGGGTTTTACCGACAATGCCACGGATATCGTAGGCCTTGAAGATGTCTTTGGATGGTGTGCTCATGATGGTAGGCAAAATCTCGTAAACAATAATCAGTAAAACCGGCCGTCAGGCAATGACGGCCGCGAAAAGAAAAGTATAAGGCTCAGGCGGCCAGGGACTGGCTGAGTTCGATCAACTGCTCCAGTTTTTGCCGTGCCTTGCCTTCGGCCAGCACCTGACGGGCAAGCGCAATCCCTTCCGGCAGGGTGGCACACAGGTCGGCAGTATAAATGGCTGCACCGGCATTGAGTACGACAATGTCGTGGGCCGGGCCGGGCTGGTTATCCAGCACCGACAGCAGGATGTCGCGCGAGGCAGCCGCGCTGGTGGCCTGGATATCCTTGAGTTCGAAGAAGCTGAAGCCCAGCTCGCGCGGGTCCAACAGGTATTCTTCGATCTGGCCGTGCTTCAGTTCGGCCACCATGGTGCGGTCGCTGAGGGTGATTTCATCCAACCCGTCCAGGCCATGTACGATCATCACGTGCTGGCTGCCCAGTTGCTTGAGTACCCGCGACTGGATGCCTACCAGGTCGGGATGGAAGACGCCCATGATCTGGTGATCGGCATTGGCCGGGTTGGTCAACGGCCCCAGGATGTTGAAAATGGTGCGCGCGCCCAGTTCCTTGCGGATGGGTGCCACATGCTTCATCGCGCTGTGGTGATTGGGGGCGAACATGAAGCCGACCCCGATTTGGTCGATGCAGCGGCCAACTTGCTCTGGGGTCAGGTTCAGATTCACGCCCAGCAGTTCCAGTACATCGGCGCTGCCGGAGCTGGACGATACCGAGCGTCCGCCATGCTTGGCCACCCGTGCGCCGGCGGCAGCCACCACGAAGGCTGCGGTGGTGGAAATATTGAAGGTATGGCTTTTATCCCCACCGGTGCCGCAGGTGTCGATCAGGTGTTCACGCTGTTTTACCGGTACCGGCGTGGCAAATTCGCGCATCACGGTGGCGGCGGCAGCAATCTCGGAAACACTTTCCACCTTGGTGCGCAGGCCAATCAGGATGGCAGCCGTCTGGGCCGGCGTCAGTTCACCGCGCATGATCTGGCGCATCAGGTCCAGCATTTCGTCAAAAAACAGTTCGTTGCCGTCAATCAGCCGGTTCAGTGCGGCTTGTGGGGTAAGCATGTCGGGGTCCTTGAATCTCGGGTACATTGCCGCCTGCTGCGGTGCGCTACCAGCAAAAACCTGCCGCAGGGGCAGGGTGTTTGCACAGGGTCAGGCAAATTCCTTGAGGAAGTTATCCAGCATGTGATGGCCATGCTGGGTGAGGATGGATTCCGGGTGGAACTGCACGCCCTCGATGGGCAGGGTTTTGTGGCGCACACCCATGATTTCGCCGTCATTAGTCCAGGCGGTGATTTCCAGGCAGTCCGGCAGTGTTTCACGCTCGATCACCAGCGAGTGATAACGGGTGCAGCTAACCGGATTGGGCAGGTCACGGAACATGCCGACATTATGATGGTGTACCGGTGACACCTTGCCATGCATCAGTTGCTTGGCGTGGATGATCTTGCCGCCAAACGCCTGGCCAATGCCCTGATGACCAAGACAAACCCCCATGATGGGCAGCTTGCCGGCAAAGTGCTTGATGGCAGCGACCGAAATGCCTGCCTCATTAGGCGTGCATGGTCCGGGGGAAATCACCAGATATTGCGGCTGCAAAGCCTCTATCTGCTCCAGCGTGATTTCGTCATTGCGAAACACCTTCACCTCCTGCTTCAGCTCGCCGAAGTATTGCACCAGGTTGTAGGTAAAAGAGTCATAGTTATCAATCATGAGCAACATATTTAGCCTAACGCCTTGTATCCATTGACTTGTATTGTCGATATTGCAGCCCGTTACTCACATCATCACTCACATTGCTGCGCGATGGGCCTGCTCTGCCGGTTGAGGGAGATCTCTTCTGGCCATCGAAATGAGAATTCGTACTTAACCGGGGCCGGGAAAGTTTTGCCCTCAATCTTACGGTAGATGGTGCTCTTGTGCCAGCCGGTCAGTTTCGCGATTTGCCTGATGGCAAGTGGCTTTCCACGCATTTTCAAGGTCTTGGCAATGTCATTTTTCTGATCAGTAACCTAGTGCCGAATGCTGGTTTTCACGTATCTGGCGCAGGCCGGTTCCGATGTTGAGCGGGCTTTACCAGGCCTGGCAAGGTAGGCAGAAGCTGGACCGGCTTGATCAGTTGGAGGAGGTGCCGGGCAGTGGTGTAGGCCGTACTTTGTTCCGTTACCGTTTACACGACTAAGCGTAGCTTGCAGGGGCGATTCGATCAGCAAAATAAAAACCACTGCAAGTTATTGAATTTGCTATAAATCATTGCAGGTCTGGCTATTTGATGCCCGTAAAGCCAACCGCGTCTGAGCGGTAACTCGGCGGCTAAGCGAACAGGTGAAAAAACCGGTTGCCATGCGGCACATACAAGCCCGAATGCTTGTCAAAGCCTGTGCACAGACGATGAGGCACCGGCCCTGACGGCACCGTGTGGATAAACTATAGATAATGCTGTGCAAAGAATAACAAACAGTACTGCCCAGGTTTCGGCCTAGTCTGTGCTGGCTAGAGATTGTCAGCGCCTATTCCTGTATTGAAGGACATTATTGATCATCGGAAAGGCAAGGCGTTCAACGCCGATCGTGCCTACCCACCGAAGGAGATATGACATGGAACCTGTCTACGCCATGATGGCTACCCCCGCCTATCTCGGCATCGGTTTGCTGCTGGCACTGGCCGTGGTGAGCTATGTTGCCTATGAGGACTACTTCCAGGTGGTGGGCGATACGATTAACGCTGCCATCGTGATGATGTTCTGGCCGTTGGTGCTGGCCGTGCTGATTTACATCAAACTGCAGTCCTTAGTAGAAAGCATGTTGACGCCTACCCATCACGCTGAATGATAGCTGACCTTGCCGCTGTCCCTTCACGGGGATGGCGACGCCGCCAGTCCAGCGATTGCCGGCACTACGCGGGGTAGCGCCTATCCACATGCGAACACCACAGCCGCCTACGGGCGGCTTGGTTTATTGCAAGACCCGCCAGCTTAATACCATCATTGTCTGTAACGGCAATATTTCACTGTTTCAACGGATGCTTTACCCCAAAGTGGGTGCGTCATGCACGGCTGACTGGCAATCTTGTTGCGCAGCAATATCGTTCACAGAAAATGGTCGGTATTTTTCGTGTTTTTGTGACGTAATTTTATATTGATTTTGATCAATAGCTGTCCGGTTTTGCCACTGAAATGAGGCGAAACCATATTATGATGCGCCGGAAAAATAGACCAATGTACTAGGCGGCAGACCCTGACTGCCCACTCATACCCACCGGCCATCCAATATGTCAAAACCATCTACCACACTGCGCGGTTCACTTAGCATTGCCACCAAGTTAAATCTGGTTCTTTCCATTTTGTTGACTGTCGTTCTCGGCATTGCCGCCACCTGGCTTACGCATTGGCAGGGCGAGCGCATGCAGATTCAGATGCAGCAGGAAATGCAGCAGGCCAACCGGCAGGTCATCGACATGATGGACGCCTATGCTGCTCAGCTGGAGCGCTCTGCCGTGCTGGCAGAAGCCGCCCTGCGTGCCGGCTTGCCCGGTGCCGTGTCCGTTTTGCCGGAACGTGGCGAAACTGCTGGCAAATCCTTGCCCCTGCTACGCATTGGCGATCGGACAATCAACAACAGTCAGGTGGAAGTGGATCGATTTACCCGCAGCACCGGCTCGCTGGCGACCGTCTTCATCAAGGATGGTAGTGAATGGGTACGCATTGCCACCTCAGTCAAAAAGGAAGATGGCAGCCGCGCGGTGGGTTCACCGCTGAGCCATGACTCGCCAGCCTATGCCAGCCTGAATGCTGGCCGTGCCTATACCGGCCCGGCCCAGTTGTTCGGACGAGATTTCATGACGCTGTACACCCCGCTGAGCAATGAGTCCGGTCAGGTAGTGGCCGCCCTGTTTGTGGGTGAGGAATTCACCGCCAGCCTGGCGGCCCTGCGTCAGAAAATCATGGCTGTGCGCTTTGGCGAGTCCGGTTATGTCTATGCCTTCGATGCCCGCAGCGAGCCGGGCCGCATGATGATTCACCCGCACTCGCAGGGCAAGAATCTGCTGGATTTCAAGGACAGGGACGGCATTGCCATCAACCGGGTGATGCTCGAGCAAAAGCACGGCTTGCTGCATTACCACTGGGCCAGGCCGGACAGCAGTGAAGCTGTGCGCCCCAAAATTGCGGTGTTTGATACTTTTGAACGCTGGGGCTGGATTGTGGCTGCCAGCAGTTATGAGGATGAGTTTGCTGCCCAGTTGATGGCCATGCGCATTCGCCTGGCCGTTGGCACGCTGATCATTATTGCGCTGTTATTTGGCACCACTTTCTGGGCCAGTCGCACCTGGGTTGCCCGCCCGTTGGCACAGGCCGTTGAGGCAATCCGTCGCGTGGCCAGTGGTGACTTGACGGTACATTTTGCGGCCGGAAGCCAGGATGAAGTAGGGAAGCTGTTGCAAGCAGCAGATGAAATGAGTAACCAGCTGCGCAGCATGATAGGCGATGTGGAGCGCAGTCTGGTTTCCCTGTCCTCCCAAGCGAAATCGCTGGTGAGTATATCGGAAGATGTTTCCGCAGCATCAGGCGATCAGAATGCTGCAGCCAGTGCCATGGCTGCCTGCGTAGAGGAAATGAGCAGTAGCATCAATCAGGTTGCCCGCCATGCCGAACTGGCCAGGCAGATGGCGGCGGACGCCAGCACCCGTTCGGAAAGCGGTGCGCAGGTTGTCGGACAGGCCACGGATACCATGGGGCAGATTGCTGTTGCCGTCAGGCAAGCAGGGCAAACCGTGCGCCAGCTGGACGGGCTGTCGGAGCGGATTGCCGAAGTGGTTACCGTGATTCGTGACATTGCCGACCAAACCAACCTCTTGGCCTTGAATGCAGCTATCGAGGCTGCTCGTGCTGGCGAAGCCGGCCGCGGTTTCGCCGTGGTTGCTGATGAAGTGCGCAAGCTGGCGGAGCGAACCACCCAGTCCACGCTGCAGATTACCGATACCGTCAGCAAGATTCAGCAAGGTGCCCGCCTGGCCGTCGAACACATGGAAAACGGTGTGCAGCAGGTGGATAGCGGAGTAAGCAGCGCAAGTGATGCCGCCAGCAGCTTGCAGCTTATCCGTGATGGTGCCGGCCAGGTTGGTCATGCGGTCAGTGGAATTTCCGATGCCTTGAGCGAACAGGATTCCGCCAGCCGGGACATCGCACTGAATGTAGAGAAAATCGCCCAGCAGGCCGATGGCAATCATGGCAAAGCCAGGGCAGCAGCCAAGTCCGCCACAGCCCTGGCCGGCTTGGCCGATGCGCTGCGCGCCAGTATCAGTCGCTTCAAGGTGTAAAAACAGCAGCGCGGCAAGCCAGCACTTTCCGTACTATGCAAGGCCCGGTATGTCCGGGCCTTGCTGCCTGCGTTGATGGTAATGATCACGCCTGCTTGCGGCCATTGGGCCATGCGGCAGCAGCGGTGGCCACTTGCTGCGCGCAGCACAATATTGTCGGCTGATGTATCCTGCGCACTATAAATGATAAAGCGCAGTATCTGACTGCAGCGCCGGAACCCCAGCCGACACCATGAATGATAGTGACAACATCCTCGATGGATTACTGCACGAAGCTGCGCCACTGCTACGTGGGCTGTGCAGCAATGCCCTGATCGGCGTGTACGTGATTCAGGACGATCAGTTCGTCTTCGTCAACTCAAGGCTGGCAAATCTCTTCGGCTATACCCAGCTGGAGCTGTGCAGTGGCATGGGGCCACAGCAGCTGACGGCACCGGATGATCGCTTTGTGGTCCGCGAGGAAATTGACCGCAGGTTATCTGGCGTCAGTCAAAGCAGCCATTATGCATTCCGTGGCATCCGCAAGGATGGCACGCAGCTGGATGCTGAGGTGTTTGGCGTCAGCACCAGCTTTGGCGGCAGAGCTGCCATTATCGGCATGCTGCTGGATGTTTCCGAGCGCAACGCAGCCGAACGAGCCGTCAAGGATCAGCTCCAGTTCATTACCCGGCTGATCGATACCATTCCCAATCCGGTGTTCTACAAGGACGAGGCTGGCCGCTACATCGGCTGCAATATCGCTTTCGAGCAGTTTATCGGCAAGCAGCGTGAGCAGTTGGTGGGGTTGTCCGTGTTCGACATGTCGCCACCGGACCTGGCGGAGCGCTACCATGCCGCCGATCAGAAACTGTTTGATGTAGGCGGCACCCAGGTATACGAGGCCCAGGTGGAGTATGCCGATGGTGTGCGACGCGATGTCATGTTCTACAAGGCCACTTTTGACAAGGCTGATGGCAGCCTGGGCGGGCTGGTAGGCCTGATTCTGGATATCAGCGAACGCAAGCGGATGGAGCAGGCCATCTGGCGAGAGGCTAATTACGACGCACTGACCGGGTTGCCCAATCTGCGCCTGCTGCGCGACCGTCTGGCCGAGGAACTGGAGCGCGCCCGACGCAAGGGCGGGGTGCTGGCGCTGCTGTTCATCGACCTGGACCGTTTCAAGGAGGTGAATGACACGCTGGGCCACCATGTGGGTGACCAGTTGCTGATCCAGGCGGCTGAGCGCATCAATGCGGTGGTACGTAGCAGTGATACGGTATCCCGCCAGGGCGGTGACGAATTTGTGGTCATTTTGCCCGACATCAGCGACGTGCAGTCGGCCGGCATGGTCGCCGGCAAGATCATCCGCCTGCTTGGCCTGCCTTTTTTGCTGGGCAGCAATCAGGTGTATGTGTCGGCCAGCATCGGCATTGCGCTGTACCCGGACGACAGCACGCAGCAGGAAACCTTGGTCAGCTTTGCCGATCAGGCCATGTATGCGGCCAAGGCGGGCGGACGCAACTGTTTCAGCTACTTTACCCCCTCGCTGCAGGAAGAGGCCCAGCGCCGGCAGGGTGTGGCCAACCGTTTGCGGCAGGGGCTGGCCGGCAATCAGTTCGAGGCGTGGTTCCAGCCCATTGTCGAGGTTGCAAGTGGGCGCATCATCAAGGCGGAAGCCCTGCTGCGCTGGCAACACCCGGAACTCGGCATCATCATGCCGGGTGATTTCATTGCCGTGGCTGAAGAAATCGGCATCATCGGTGATATCGGCAACCTGGTGTTCCAGCAGACGCTGGACATGCTGGAGCAATGGCCAGAAGGGCAGGCCAGCGTCAATATCTCTCCCCGGCAGTTCATCAGCGGTGATTGTCGCCACTGGCCGCAGGAACTACAGGAGCGCAAGCTGCCTGCGTCCTGTCTTGCCGTGGAAATCACCGAAGGCATGCTGCTGGACGAGCGTCCGCTGGTAGTCAACACCCTGCTGGGCTTTCATCAGGCGGGGGTGGAAGTCAGCATCGATGACTTTGGCACCGGCTACTCCGCCATGTCCTATCTGAAGAAATTCAATATCGACTACCTGAAAATAGACCGCAGCTTTGTTCAGGGTCTGGCCAGCGACAATACCGACCGCGCCATTGCCGAGGCCATCATCGCCATGGCCCACAAGCTGGGCATGCGGGTGATTGCCGAAGGTGTGGAGACGGAAGCGCAGCTAGGTTTGCTGCGCGAGGCCGGTTGCGATTACGTGCAAGGTTACCTGCTGGCCCGTCCCATGCCCCGTCAGGCGTTTCTTGCCTTCTTGCAACAGTATCCGGCCAATTCAGGACGCTGATTCGTAAAACTCGATTGGTAACTGATCCGGATCCTGGCAGAAGAAAAAGCGCTGGCCGGTCAAGTCATCCAGCCTGACTTCCTCGCAGGCGACATCCTCGCTCAGCAGCGCCGCGCGCAAAGACTCAAGACTATCACTAGCCAGTGCCAGATGGCGCAAACCGCATGCCTCCGGCCGACTTGGCCGAGATGGCGGGGTCGGAAAGCTGAACAGCTCCAGTTGGCAGCCATCCGGCAGCGCCAGGTTAAGCTTCCACCACGATGCACGCTCGGCACGCCATGTTTCACTGACAATCGGCAAGCCCAGAATGCGGTGATAGAAATCGCGCGCACGCGGGTAATCGGCGGTGATGATAGCAATATGGTGAATGCCGCGAATGGCAATTTGGGGTGGCTGCATTGCGATAGTCAATTTATATCAAAGATAAAATATCAATCAATTGGACGCATAGGGTGGCCGGCGCGACAATGGCGGCACTGACTGACACTCAGTACCTCGGAGGCAGATGCGGTAACGGTTTGCTTCCACCGTTGGCATGGCACAGCACTTGCAGCGCCTTGCTGGCGACCCTCCCGCTTTCGGCGGTTTCGGGCCTTGACACCGCCGGATGCTCTTGGGGCTGGTGCCACTTTGGTGGCGCCAGCCTTTTTTTACGCCTGCTTGTCCAGCGTGGCCTTTAGCCAGCTGCTGCGCTGCTGCCAGATGATGGGGGCCTGCCACAGCAGGTGCAGGGTGGCCAGAATGTTCAGCAGGGCGGTTCCCAGTAATAGATAGGCAATGCTGCCAAACTGCTGGAGCGCCACCACGCTGGCCAGAGCCGCCGCCACCATGTAAAAACCATTGATGATGTTGTTGGCGGCAATGGCTTGCGAGCGGAAGTCATCCGGGCTGGAAACCTGCAGCCAGGTATACAGCGGCACGGTAAAGAAACCACCAAAAAAGCCCAGCAGGGCCACGTCCAGCATGTGACGCCAGCTGGCTGCCCGTGCAAGAAACTCACTCAGCGACAACAGCGGTCCCTGGTAGTGCTGCATTGCACCCAGGGCCAGATCACCACCAGACAGCGTCATGCCGACACTGCCCAGCAATACCAGACCCAGTTGCAGTCGACCGTGGGACAGCTTGGCGCAGATGACAGACCCCAGGCCGATGCCAATGGAGAACAACGCCAGCATCACGGTATAGACTTGGGCATCCCCGCCCAGATGCAAGCGGGTAAAGGTGGGCAACTGGGTGGTATACACCGCACCCATCAGCCAGAACCAGGAAATCCCCAGAATGGCACTGCGTACATCGCGAATGCGCCAGGCTTCGCCAACCAGTCTTATCGAATCACCAACAAAATTGAAGGACAGCTTGAGGTGTGGCGCACCGGGTGGTGCCGGCGGCATGCCGCGGCTGAACCGCCAGCCGGCAACCGCCGTAGCCAGTAATAGCATAACAATCAGCCAGGGGCCGCCCTGGGTCATCAGGCTGCCGATGATCTGGCCAATCAGGATGGCCAGAAAGGTTCCCATTTCAATCATCCCGTTACCGCCCACCAGCTCATGTTCCTTCAGGTATTGCGGTAGCACCGCATACTTGAGCGGGCCGAAGAAGGCCGAGTGGCACCCCATCAGGAACAGGGCTGCCATCAACAAGCCGGCAGCGTGCAGGGCAAAGCCAACCCCAGCCAGCAGCATGATGGCAATTTCGGCCAACTTTACCCCACGGGCGATGACGGCCTTGTCGAAGCGTTCGGACAGCTTGCCGGCAGTGGCGGAAAACAGGAAAAAGGGCAGGATGAACACGCCGGCCGCCATATTGACCAGCAACTCCGGCGACATGCCGTTCAGGGTAAGGCCGTGATAGCTGATCAGCACCACAATGGCGGTTTTCAGCAGATTGTCATTAAAGGCACCAAGAAACTGCGTGCCGAACAAGGGCAAAAAGCGGCGCGAGCCAAAGAAACTGAAGTCTGTTTTCACGGTAAGTCAGCACTGGGTGGGGGAAGGGCATGCTAGCCTATTCGCCCAAGCCTGTCAGCCAGGACCCGTCACCGTGTGGCGGCAGGCTCAGTGCTCGTCGCTGGCTTTTGCAGCTTTGTCTTCCGCCGGACGGTCGTCGTCCATCAGAATGCGGTGCGCCGGGCCTTCCATATCGTCGAACTGGCCGGAGCGGGTGGCCCACCAGAACACCACGGCGATGACAAAGGCCAGCACGATGCTGAGCGGAATGAGCAGGTAAAGACTTTCCATCAGGATTTCCGTTTGACGAGTCGCAGGGCATTGCTCACCACGATGAGCGAACTGGCAGCCATGCCAAGACTGGCCAGCCAGGGGGTCAGGTGACCGCTGATGGCCAGGGGCAGGGCCAGCAGATTATACCCGGCGGCCCACCACAAATTCTGCCTGATTATGCCCAGTGCCTTTTTTGAAAGCGCAAGCGCCTGCGGAATCAGCGCAAGCTGATCACCCATCAGCACCATGTCACCACTGGCGCGCGCCACATCGGTGCCGCCACCCATGGCAAGCGAGACATCGGCCCGCGCCAGCACCGGCGCATCATTGATGCCGTCACCCACCATCAAGACCCGCTTGCCTTCTTGTTGCAGTTGGCCAACAAAAGCCAGCTTGTCTTCTGGAGTGGCGCGGGCGTGCCAATCGGCAATGCCCAGGCTGTCGGCCAGGCTTTGTACCGCACTGGCACCGTCACCACTAAGCAGATGCACGTTAATGCCGCGCTGCTGCAGCTGCTGAACCATGTCCGCAGCATCGGCCCGCACGGTGTCGCCAATGGCGAAGGCGGCTTGCGCTGCCTGGCGATTGGCCAGTACGACCAATGTGCAGTCTGCATGCCAGTTTGCAGGCAGCGTCATTGGTACTGTCAGCCATTGATTGATGAACTCCGGCGAGCCTAGCCGCCATGTCTCGCCATCGACTTCGCCTTGCACCCCTTTGCCGGCAATGCTGTCCAGCCGGGTGCTTGCCGGGCAGGGCAGCGCTGCCGCAGCCAGGCGAATGGCCTGTGCAAGCGGATGTTCGGATGCCTGCTCCAGCGCCGCAGCAATGGCCAGGGACTGTGCTTCAGTCAGCTGCCCCAGCTGCATCTGTTCGCGCAGACGCATGTCGCCGTGCGTCAATGTGCCGGTTTTGTCGAATACAACATCACCAACCCGTGCCAGGGTTTCCAGTGCGTGGCCACGGGTGGTGAGCAAGCCCAGTCCGGCCAGATGGCCGGTGGCAGCGGTCAGCGCAGCCGGGGTGGCCAGCGACAGCGCGCAAGGGCAGGACACCACCAGTACCGCCACCATGATCCACAGCGCCCGGGCCGGGTCAATGAAGTGCCAGGCAATATAGCTGCCGGCAGCGGCCAGCAGCAGCAGGGCGACAAACCAGCTGGCAAAGCGGTCGGCGGCCACTGCAAGACGCGGCTTTTCAGCCAGGGCCTTGTCCAGCAGGCGCACAATACCGGCCAGCCGGGTTTGCTGCCCGGTCTGGCTGATCTGTATGTAGAGTGGGCTGCTGGTATTTACGCTGCCGGCAATCACCGTGTCGCCGGTGGTTTTGCCTATGGGTCGGCTTTCGCCACTGATCAGTGCTTCATTGGCGGCGCTGTTGCCATCCAGCACCACGCCGTCACCGGGAATGGTTTCGCCCGGCTTCACCAAAATGACATCGCCGGGATTGAGCATGGTGACGGTGGCTTCCTCGGTTGCACGGCTGTCTGGCCAATTGGCAGCACGGTGGGCAAAGGCGGGAATCAGCTTGACCAGGCTTTCCGTGGCTTCGCCAGCCTTGCGTCGGGCAATGCCTTCCAGGTAGCGACCGCCCAGCAGCAGGAAGACAAACATCGACACCGAGTCAAAATACACACCATGCGGAATCTTGTTGATCAGCGCCCACAGGCTGGCAAAAAAAGCAGTGAAAATGCCGATGGTTACCGGCGTATCCATGCCCACGCGACCGGTTTTCAGGTCGCGCCAGGTGTTCTGATAAAAGGGAACGGCGGAATACAGCATCACCGGCAGGGTGAGAATCAGGCTGGCCCAATGCAGCAGCCACAGGAAATCCGGGTCGATATCCCCATCCGGCGCCAGATACACCGGCACCGCATACATCATTACCTGCATCATCGACAGGCCGGCTGCCCATAGTCGGCTGATGGCCTGCTTGCGCTGCTTTTGTGCCAGTGCCTCCTGCCGCTCGGCATCATATGGATGGGCGCGGTAACCAATGGCCGAAACGGCTTCCAGAATCTGCGACAGTTTGATACGGGTGTTGTCCCAGCAAACCCGGGCGCGGTGGCTGGTATAGTTGATGTCCACGCTCAGCACGCCCGGCAACTGACGGATATGCTGCTCGTTAAGCCAGACGCAGGCCGCGCAGGTAATGCCTTCCAGGATCAGCGCCGCCTCGCGACTGTTTTCCTCGCGCTGATGTACAAAGCTTTTTTGCAGTTCTTCCGAGTCATACAGTCTGATCTGCTGCAAAATATCGGTCGGCAGTGCCTCAGCCTGTCGCGCACCCTGGGTGCGGTGGGCGTAGTACTCGGACAGGCCGGAATCGATGATGGTCTGGGCTACCGCTTGGCAGCCTGCGCAGCAGGTAGCCTCGGTCTTGTCACGGTAACGCACCGGAAAGTCGACGGTTTCAGAAACGGGCAGGCCGCAGTGGAAGCAGTTATCAGTCATGGCGCGCCATTGTAAACAATACTCGACTGCATTGCTTGATCTGGCTCAGTTTCATGCAGTGCAAATTCCGTCGCCAAGCAGGCGGCGCAAGGAAAGGCAGGCAATATCATGCAGGCAATCTTGCAGGATGCACCGGGTGGTGCGAATACGCTTTATGTTGGCGAAGCGGCCATGCCGCAACGACAGGCGGGTCAGTTACTGGTGCAGGTGATGGCGGCTGGCGTCAATCGGGCGGATATCGTTCAGCGCGACGGGCATTACCCACCGCCACCGGGAGCCAGTTCCATTTTGGGGCTGGAAATTGCCGGCATGGTTGTGGAGGCTGATGCGGATAGCCGTTTCCAGTGCGGCGATGCGGTATTTGGCCTGGTTGCCGGCGGTGCCTATGCCGAATTCGCGGTACTGGATGAAGTGCTGGCCATTGCCAAGCCGGATGGCCTGTCCTGGGTGGAAGCGGCAAGCCTGCCGGAAGCCTGGATGACGGCCTGGCTGAACCTGGTGCAGGCAGGGCAGGTCAAGGTCGGGGATAATGTGCTGATTCATGCCGGAGCCAGTGGGGTGGGGGCCTGCGCCATCCAGCTGGCCAGGCTGCTGGATGCGCACCCGTTTGCCAGTGCGGGCAGCCCGGCCAAGCTGCAATTCTGCCGCGAAATGGGGGCGGAGCAAGTGTTCAATTACAAGGAAACTCCCGCCTTTGCGCGCCTGGTGAAGGAATGGGGTGGGGTGGACATGATCCTTGACCCGGTCGGGGCTGCTTATCTGGCAGAGAACCTGGCATGTCTGAAGCAGGATGGGCGTCTGGTGAATATCGGCATCATGGGGGGCGGCAAGGCCGAGCTCAACCTGGGGCTGGTACTGATGAAGCGCTTGTCAATTATCGGTTCCACCTTGCGCTCCCAGCCGCTGAGTGTCAAAGCACCACTGGCACAAGCATTGGTCCATACCATTCTGCCGGCCATTCTGGATGGCTCATTGAAAACCACGGTGGATAGCTGCTTCCCCTGGCAACAGGCGGCAGATGCCCATGCGCATATGGAAGCCAATGCCAATCTGGGCAAGGTGGTGCTGACTTTCTTTCCTGTCATGACGGCGTAATCTGCCTGCCATAAGGTGTGCGGGTGGGAGGTGTTGCACCTCTGACTGGTATGGATGGGATTCGGGACGATGCGGCTATCGTCCCTTTTTTTTACCCTGCGGATTTTTACCCGCCAGATAGGGGTATGAAAAAGCCCGCCGGTGACGGGCGGGCTTTTTCTGTCATCTGCCGGCTTGCTTATTCGGCGACAGGCTTGCTTTGCAGTGGAGACAAGGCTTCTATCAAGGCAACTTCCTGAGCGTAGGACAATGCTTTCATCTTGTGCAGCAAAGCCTCGCCATCCAGCTTGAAGTGTTGATCCAGCTCTTCGTCAATCATGCAGGTTTCCACCGCCAGCCATACGCCACGGCAGGATGCTGCCTCTTCAAAGCGCACGTTTTGCAGGACGTGAGCGATCAGCTGTAATTCGGCGTCAGAAAACTGACGTGACAAAATGGCTTGCTCTCGGCGCACGATTTCGGCGTAACGATCGCAGATCTGTTGAACCCGTGCTTCATCACCATAATGATGTGCCTCCACTTCGCCAGTCAGCGAAGTGTGATCAAACCAGGCATCGATCAGCGGCCGCAGTTGCGGTAAGTCTTCCTGCCAGACGCGATGCAGTTCATCGCGAAAATGGGCGTTATCGGTAAAGGACAGCTCGTCAAACGGCATGGCGGGCATCACCTGCTCGTCCAGCGTGCGATTACCTACCCAGATGCGGCCTTCCTCGTCACGACTGACTGCGTCGCGCCATACCGACTGTTCTTCGGTAGCGAGATTATCGACATGAATTTCCACATAGGGCAGGGCCGGCTCTTGCAAGCCCTCGTCCTCGGTCACCAGGCGCAGGGTGATGTCGAACATGCCGTGCTTGAACACTTCCAGCAGCTGCAAGCCCTCGTCGTGACCTACCAGGATGAATTTGTCTGCGGTCTCGTAGACTGCCACGTCAGTGGGATGCTGCGCAGGCTTCATCAGCTTGGCCGATAGCTCGCCAGCCAGCAGATTTGTGTCATTGTGATGCACGGCAAAGCCGGTGCGATAGCCTTCATGCTCATGCCACAGGGCGTCCCAGTCATACATGGTCGACTCCTTGATAATCAGTGTTTGCGTGGATTTTGGCGCGCAGTGTAACCAAATCATCATGCCTTGTCGCGATAATGCTTTGGGTTAAGGCTGTGCAACGTGATAGAATCGTACGATTTTTCCGCTTCAACCGACCGAATTCCGAAACATGACACGACAGATTCGTAATATTGCCATTATCGCCCACGTGGACCATGGCAAAACCACCCTCGTTGACCAGTTGCTGCGCCAGTCCGGCACCTTCCGCGAGAACCAGCAGGTAGATGAACGCGTAATGGACAGCAACGATCTTGAAAAAGAGCGTGGCATTACCATTCTGGCCAAGAACACCGCCATCGAATACGAAGGCGTGCACATCAATATCGTGGACACACCGGGACACGCCGACTTCGGCGGTGAAGTGGAGCGCGTACTGGGCATGGTAGACGGCGTACTGCTGCTGGTGGATGCCGTTGAAGGCCCGATGCCGCAAACCCGTTTCGTGACCAAGAAAGCCCTGGCCCTTGGCCTGCGTCCTATCGTGGTGATCAACAAGGTTGACCGTCCGGGCGCACGTCCGGACTGGGTGGTAGACCAAACTTTCGACCTGTTCGACAAGCTGGGTGCCACCGACGAGCAACTGGACTTCCCCATCATTTACGCTTCTGGCCTGAACGGCTTTGCCAAGCTGGAGCTGGATCAGGAATCCGATAATATGCGTCCGCTGTTCGAAACCGTGCTCAAGCACGTTCCGACCCCGCCGGGCGATTCCGATGCTCCGCTGCAGCTGCAAATCTCCGCGCTGGACTATTCCACCTACACTGGCCGCCTGGGCGTTGGCCGTGTACTGAATGGCCGCATCAAGCCGGGTCAGCAAGTTGTGGTGATGAACCACGAAGTACAAGTTGCTGCAGGCCGTATCAACCAGGTGCTGGGTTACCAGGGCCTGGAACGCGTACCGGTTGAAGAAGCCGAAGCTGGCGACATCATCATCATTTCCGGTCTGGACGATATCGGTATCGGCGTCACCATCTGTGACAAGGAACAACCGGTCGGCCTGCCGATGGTAGCTGTGGACGAACCGACCCTGACCATGGACTTCATGGTGAACTCCTCGCCGCTGGCTGGTACCGAAGGCAAGTTTGTGACCTCGCGTCAGATCCGTGATCGCCTGACCAAGGAACTGCTGACCAACGTTGCCCTGCGCGTTGAAGAAACCGAAGACTCCGACGTGTTCCGTGTATCCGGTCGTGGCGAACTGCACCTGACCATCCTGCTGGAAAGCATGCGTCGCGAAGGCTTCGAAATGGCCGTAGCCAAGCCGCGCGTTGTGTACAAGGAAGTGAACGGCGAAAAATGCGAGCCGTACGAAAACCTGTCCATCGACCTGGAAGATGATCACCAGGGCGGCATCATGGAAGAAATCGGTCGTCGCCGTGGCGAACTGACCAATATGGAATCCGACGGTCTGGGTCGCACCCGCCTGGAATACCATATCCCGGCACGTGGCCTGATCGGCTTCCAGTCCGACTTCATGACCATGACCCGTGGTACCGGCCTGATGAGCCACGTGTTTGACGACTACGGCCCGGTTAAGCCGGACATGCCGGGTCGCCACAATGGCGTGCTGGTTTCGCAGGAAAACGGTGAAGCTGTTGCCTACGCACTGTGGAAGCTGGAAGATCGCGGCCGCATGTTCGTCTCCCCGGGCGACAAGCTGTACGAAGGCATGATCATCGGCATTCACAGTCGCGATAACGACCTGGTGGTAAACCCGGTCAAGGGCAAGCAGCTGACCAACGTACGCGCCTCCGGCACTGACGAAGCGGTGCGCCTGACCACGCCGATGAAGATGACTCTGGAATCGGCCGTGGAATTCATCGACGATGACGAACTGGTAGAAATCACGCCCAAGTCCATCCGTATCCGCAAGCGCTACCTGCAAGAGAACGAACGCCGCAAGATGAACAAGCAAGCTTCCTGATCTTTCAGCGGAGTGACAAAAGGCAGCCAATGGCTGCCTTTTTTTTGCTGGCACTGGCTATATGTAAGAAAATATTATGTTGACTGGGGGTTATTTGATAGATATAAATACGAATGCGAGGTTTCCCGCCTCGCATCTATCCCCGCTAAACGTTTGATCCCGGTTCCCGCCGGGATTTTTTTTGCCTGCGAAGAATGTAATCTTGCCGGGTAGTAAATGATTTGCCTTGCAGTTGTCAGCGGCAAAGAAAGATCAGAGGGGTAAATACAGAGAATGGCTGCTGGCTCTACTGGATCGAAACAGGTCACGCCAGCGATATCATTGCTTTTTATCAGACAAATACGTCCACGGCAAGCCGGAGAGTGCAACTTGCCCTATGATCATGTTCTGCCACCCTTGCTGCGCCACCCGGTCTTCTTCATGCAATGCCGTCCGGAGAATAAAAAATGAAACCGCCCCGTCTTTTGCTTGCGGCCATGCTGACCAGCCTGTCGCTGCCGTGCCTTGCCGCACGCCCCTTGGTTTTCTGTGCCGAAACGGCACCGGAGGGCTTTGACCCTGCTTTATGGGACAGCGCCAGTACCTACAACGTCACGCGCCAGATATTTCAGGGCCTGGTCGCCTTCAAACGTGGTGGCAGCGATATTGTGCCGTCCCTCGCCAGCAAGTGGGAGCTATCTCCCGACGGCCTGAGTTACACCTTTCACTTACGCAAGGGTGTCAATTTCCAGACCACTGATTATTTCAAGCCCGGCCGGCAGTTCAATGCCGACGATGTAATATTTACTGTCAGGCGCTGGATTGATCCTGACGCCCCATTCAATCGGGCATTCAAAACCCAGCTGCTGGGGCCTGCCAACTCTGGCCTGTCCCTGTCGGTGCAAGGAATTGAAAAGCTGGATCCCTACACGGTCAGAATCCGCCTGAAAGAACGTAATGCCACTTTTCTGAGCTTTCTGGCAATGGGCTTTGCCGGCATGCAGTCGGCCGAGTATGCAGACCAACTTTTGCAGCAACACCGGTCATCCGACATCAACCAGTTTCCTGTTGGAACCGGACCTTATCAGTTCAAGAGTTATGCCAAGGACTCGGCTGTGCGCTTTGTAGCCAACCCATCGTATTGGGGGCATTCGCAGCAAACGCGCAGCCTGATTTTTGCCATCGTGACTGATCCACAGGTGCGCATCCAGAAGCTCAAAGGCAATGAATGCCAGCTGGCGGCCGCCGTGCGCGAAGCTGATCTGGACGGCCTGCAGGCCGATCCGGCGCTCAAGGTGGTCAGCACCGGGGCCATGAACATTTCCTACCTGGCGTTTAATCTGAAACGGTCGCAACTGGCTAATCGTGATGTCCGCACTGCGCTGGATATTGCCATCGACCGCGACACGCTGTTCAAGGCGATGTTTCCCAAAGGGGGTGCCATCCAGGCCATCAACCCCTTTCCGCCCACGGTGTGGGGCTGGAATAGCCGCAACCGCAACGAATATAATCCGGCCAGGGCGCGTCAGTTGCTGGCAAAGGCCGGCTATCCCAAAGGCTTCGATATCATCTTGTGGGCATTGCCTGTGCAGCGGCCAACCAATCCCAATGGCAAGCTGATGGCGCAGATGATTCAGCAGGACTGGGCAAAAATCGGCGTCAAGGCCAACATACAAAGCTATGAGTGGGGTGAATATCTGCGCCGGGCGGGGCAGGGCGAGCATGATGTCTACATGAGTGGCGTCACCAGTGACTCGGGCGATCCGGATGACTTTCTGTCTACCTCGCTGTCTTGCGCTGTCAGCAAGCAGGGGCAGCGTTTCTGCAATCCCGGCTTTGACCAGTTGCTGCTAAAAGCCCGCCAGACCAGCGATCGCAAGCAGCGGGCCGCCTACTACATGCAGGCCCAGGAAATCTTCAAACGCGAACGGCCGTGGATCACCATTGCACATTCGCGGATTTACATTCCGATGCGCAAGGACGTACAGGGCTTTGTCATGAATCCGAATGGTTCATTTGCCTTCGAGGATGTTTACCTGAAGTAGCCAGCCTGGCGTTGCAATAAAAGAACAAGGCCGCTGCAGCGGCCTTGTGAGTACTCCCCGTTAACATCTGCTTCTTGGCTTTTATTGTATTTCCGGCCTCTTGCATTCCAGGCCAGGTCCCACCCAAAGCCCGGCACACTTGGCCCGACACTTCCCCTGCTTGCTCCCGCCTATAAGCACCTTCCCCGATGCTGTTCTTAACTATGGCGCGCGCTCCTCAACGCTTGTGCGCTTGCCCGGCCGGATCGTGGTAGCCAGTCTGTACTGGCCGACTCACTGCCGTCTGACAATTTCATCTTATCGTCTGGATTCTTCCTGACTAGTGCTAAGACGTAATTTGCACGAAAAAATACTAAGTAAACCTACTTAGTGTGGTGGAAATGTCATTATTGTTAATACTTGTTAATAGATAAATTTATTGTTCGATTAATTGATACACATAGTTTCAGTACATTCCGTAACACAGCTGGGAAGTTGACTATGCTTTACCAGTCTTTACCGATAAAAAGTCAAGCATACAAGCGCGTATGTATTTAAAATAGCCGCACTGCCCGATGAGCAGCCTTGCACTGGCTCAGCGCAGTTCCCATAAAATCAAGTTCTGGAATGTTTATGCACATCAAGCAAGCTTCACCCGCGCTCAAGGCTGTTGCCGCTTTGCTCCTGACTGCCACACTGAGCAGTTGCGGCCAGTCGCAAAATGCCGCCATGCCGGCACCCGGCCCAGCCAGTGTTGGCGTATTGACTCTGCAACCACAAGACACGGTAATCAGCCGTGAGCTGCCAGCCCGTATTTCCGCCTTCACCATGGCCGAAATCCGCCCACAAGTAGGCGGCATCATCCAGAAGCGCCTGTTTACAGAGGGCAGTGATGTCAAGGCCGGCCAGGTGCTGTATCAGATCAATCCCGACAGCTATCAGGCCACCTATCAGTCGGCACAGGCAAGTCAGGCCAAGGCCGAAGCCACGCTGACCTCAGCCGAGCTGAAAGCCAAGCGTTATGCACAGCTGGCGGAAATCAAGGCCATCAGCAGCCAGGATAATGACGACGCCCGTGCTTCGCTGCTGCAGGCGCGTGCCGATCTGGCTACCGCCAAGGCAGCGGTGGAAACCGCCCGCATCAATTTGGCCTACACCCGTATCACCGCCCCGGTAAGCGGACGCATTGGCAAATCCAGTGTAACCGCCGGTGCGCTGGTAACCGCCAGCCAGACCACTGCACTAGCTACCGTGCAGCAACTGTCGACTGCCTATGTGGACATGACCCAGTCCAGTACCGACTTGCTGCATCTGCGCCGCGATTTTGCCAAGGGCGCACTGCAAAACCAGCAGGGCAAGGCCAAGGTGAAGCTGATCCTGGAAGATGGCAGCGAATACGCCAAGACCGGCGAGCTGCAGTTCTCCGATATCACCGTAGATTCCACCACCGGCATGGTTACCCTGCGTGCCGTATTCGACAATCCCAATAGCGAGCTGCTACCTGGCATGTTTGTACGCGCTCGGCTGGAGCAGGGTTTGCGTCATAACGCACTGCTGGTGCCGCAGCCTGCAGTCAGTCGCAACCAGAAGGGTGATGCCATCGTGATGGTGGTTGATCAGACCGACAAGGTACATGCCCGCACCATCAAGGTAAGTCAGACCATTGGTGATAAATGGCTGGTGGATGGCGGCCTGCAAGGGGGTGAGCGCATTGTGGTAGAGGGGCTGATGAAAGTGCAGGACGGTGCCACTGTCAAACCCGAAGCACTGAAGACCAACGCCTCCGCCGCCAAGTAAACCAGGAAAAGATTCATGTCCAAATTTTTTATCGACCGGCCAATCTTTGCCTGGGTGATCGCCATCGTGATCATGCTGGCGGGTTTGTTGTCGATCCGCAGCCTGCCGATATCCCAGTATCCGGCCATTGCACCGCCGCAGATCGCCATTAACGCCACTTACCCGGGTGCTTCGGCCAAAACGGTGGAAGACAGTGTCACACAGGTGATCGAACAGAAAATGCAGGGTATCGATCACCTGCGCTATATGAGCTCCACCAGTGACGACACCGGTGCCGTCACCATTACCATGACGTTTGATGCCGGCACCAATCCGGACACGGCCCAGGTGCAGGTGCAAAACAAGCTGCAATCGGCAACCGCATCGCTGCCCACCGTAGTTCAGCAGCAGGGTATTACCGTCACCAAGTCGGCGCGTAACTTCCTGATGGTGGTGGGTTTCGTCTCCGAAGACGGCAGCATGAACGGCACCGATCTGGGTGACTATGTCTCCAGCAACCTGCAGGATTCGCTCAGCCGGGTAAATGGCGTGGGTGAGGTGACGCTGTTCGGCTCGCAATACGCCATGCGCGTGTGGCTGGACCCGAACAAGCTCAACAGCTACCAGCTGACTGCCTCGGACGTATCCACTGCCATTACCGCGCAGAATGCCCAGGTATCTGCCGGCCAACTGGGCGGCCTGCCGGCCAAGCCGGGTCAGCAGCTGAACGCAACCATCGTGGCGCAGACCCGTCTGTCCAGTGCGGAGCAGTTTGGCAAGATCCTGCTGAAGGTAAATACCAACGGCTCGCGCGTGCTGCTGAAGGACGTGGCGCGTATCGAGCTGGGCGCGGAAACCTACCGCACCAAGGCGCTGTTCAATGGCAAGCCAGCCACCGGCGTGGCCATCAAGCTGGCCAGTGGTGCCAATGCGCTGGATACCGCCCAAGCCGTGCGCAACAAGGTGACCGAGCTGTCGTCCTACTTCCCCAAGGGTGTGAAGGCGGTTTACCCGTATGACACCACCCCCTTCGTGAAGATCTCCATCGAGGAAGTGGTCAAGACGCTGATCGAAGCCATTGGCCTGGTGTTTGTGGTGATGTATGTTTTCCTGCAAAACTTCCGCGCCACGCTGATTCCCACCATTGCCGTTCCGGTGGTGCTGCTGGGTACCTTTGGCGTGATGGCCGCCACCGGTTTCTCCATCAACACACTGACCATGTTCGGTCTGGTGCTGGCCATCGGCTTGCTGGTGGATGATGCCATCGTGGTGGTGGAAAACGTGGAACGGGTGATGAGCGAGGAGGGCCTGCCACCGCGCGAGGCCACCCGCAAATCCATGGGCCAGATTACCGGTGCGCTGATCGGCATTGCGCTGGTGCTGGCGGCAGTATTCGTGCCGATGGCCTTCTTTGGCGGCTCTACCGGGGTGATCTACCGTCAGTTCTCCATCACCGTGGTGTCCTCCATGGCGCTGTCAGTACTGGTGGCCCTGGTGCTGACCCCCGCCCTGTGCGCTACCTTGCTCAAGCCGGTGGAGAAGGGCCATGGCGTCGGTCATGAATACACCGGCATTTTCGGCTGGTTCAACCGTACGTTTGACCGCAATAACGAACGCTATCAGGGCATCGTATCGCGCATGCTGACCAAGAGCCTGCGCTATATGGTGATCTACGCCGGCATCATCATCGCCATGGCGGTATTGTTCATGCGCCTGCCCACTTCCTTCCTGCCGGAAGAAGACCAGGGCATCCTGTTCACCCAGGTGCAACTGCCGCCGGGCGCCACCCAGGAACGTACCGATGCCGCTCTGCTGCAAGTACAAAAGCACTTCCTGGGCGATCCGGCTGTCAGCTCGCTGTTTACCGTATCCGGCTTCGGCTTTGCCGGCAGTGGCCAGAACATGGGTCTGGGTTTTGTGCAGCTCAAGCCGTGGGATCAGCGCAACAGCCCCGACCTGACCGTGAAAGCAGTAGCCGGCCGCGCCATGGGTGCATTCAGCCAGATTCGCGACGCGATGATCTTTGCCTTCGCCCCGCCAGCTGTAATGGAGCTGGGCAATGCCTCCGGTTTCGACCTGCAACTGCAGGACCGCGCTGGCCTGGGCCACGACAAGCTGATGGCTGCGCGCAACCAGTTGCTGGGCATGGCAGCCAAGAACCCGCTGCTGACTGGCGTGCGTCCAAACGGCCTGAGTGACAACCCGCAATACCTGCTGGATGTGGATCATGAAAAGGCCAATGCGCTGGGAGTGTCGGTGTCCGACATCAACACCACCCTGAGTACGGCCATCGGCTCCAGCTACGTCAATGACTTCATCGACCGTGGCCGCATCAAGAAGGTGTATCTGCAGGGTGATGCGCCATTCCGCATGTCGCCGGAAGATCTGGCCAACTGGTATGTACGCAACACCACGGGCACCATGGTGCCGTTCTCGGCCTTTGCCAGCTCGCACTGGGGCTTCGGCTCGCCGCGACTGGAACGCTATAACGGCCAGTCTTCGGTGGAAATCCAGGGTTCCCCTGCCGCCGGGGTAAGTACCGGTACTGCCATGACCGAAATGGAGAGCCTGATCAAGCAACTACCGGCAGGTATTGGCTACGAATGGACCGGTCTGTCGTATGAAGAGCGTCTATCCGGCTCGCAAGCACCGGCGCTGTACGCCATTTCGCTGCTGATCGTGTTCCTGTGCCTGGCTGCGCTGTATGAAAGCTGGTCGATTCCGTTCTCGGTGATGATGGTGGTGCCACTGGGGGTGATTGGCGCCTTGCTGGCAGCCAGCCTGCGCGGCCTGTCCAATGACGTGTACTTCCAGGTTGGCTTGCTGACCACCATCGGCCTGGCGTCCAAAAACGCCATCCTGATTGTGGAATTTGCCAAGGAACAACAGGAACACGGCAAGGAGCTGATCGCGGCCACCATGGAGGCGGTGCGCATGCGTTTGCGCCCCATTCTGATGACCTCGCTGGCCTTCATCCTGGGTATTCTGCCGCTGGTAATCAGCCATGGTGCCGGTTCTGGCAGCCAAAACGCCATCGGTACCGGCGTGATGGGCGGCATGATTTCCGCCACCGTACTGGCGATTTTCCTGGTCCCGGTATTCTTCGTGGTCGTCCGCCGTCGTTTCCCGCCGAAAAAGCTGGCCGACGACATGCATGGCATCAGCAAGGAGGGCCTGTAATGTCCCGACTCATCAAGATTTTTAGTCTGAGCATATTGGCCAGCGCACTGGCCGGCTGCTCGCTGATTCCGGTTTACCAGCAGCCAGCTTCTCCGGTGGCTGCGCAGTGGCCGACCGGCCCAGCCTATCAGGGGGTGCCGGCAGACAAGGCTGGCAGCACCGCGGCACAACAACTGGCCTGGCAGCAATTTTTCACCGACCCGGCCATGCAGCAGCTGATTCGCCTGACCCTGGAAAACAACCGCGACCTGCGCGTGGCGGCCCTGAATATCGAAACTGCGCGAGCGCAGTACCAGATCACCAAGGCAGACCTGTTTCCGTCCATCAGCGCCAGCGGCAGCGGTACCAATCAGCGCGTATCGGCCAATTCCAGCACCACCGGCAGCGCCTATATCAGCCACAGCTACAGCGCAGGCATCGGTTTCAGTGCTTACGAGCTGGATGTGTTTGGCCGCTTGTCCAGCCTGAAGCAACAGGCACTGGAAAACTACTTCTCGCTGGAAGAAACCCGCCGCAGCACGCAGATTTCATTGGTAGCCGAAGTGGCCAATGCCTACCTGACGCTGCTGGCCGATCGCCAGCACCTGAAGGTAGCGGACGAAACCGTCAAGTCGCAGCAGGCTTCACTTGAGCTGACGCGGCGCAAGCTGGAAGTGGGTGCCGCCACCGAGCTTGACCTGAGCGATGCCGAAACCACCGTGCAATCGGCACTGTCCGATCAGGCTGGCTATGTCAGCCAGGTAGCGCAGGATGAGAACGCACTGACCCTGCTGGTGGGTGCCGCGGTGCCGGATGACATCCTGAAGGGAGGGACGCTGTCTACGCAGGGCAAGCTGGCGGATCTTCCAGCCGGCCTGCCTTCCGAGCTGCTGCAACGTCGCCCGGACGTACAGGCGGCCGAACACGACCTGAAGGCTGCCAATGCCAATATTGGTGCTGCACGGGCCAAGTTCTTCCCCAGCATCAGCCTTACCGCCAGTGCCGGGGCCAGTTCCAGCAATCTGTCGGATCTGTTCAAGGCCGGCAGCGGCGCCTGGAGCTTCAGCCCGTCCATCAATCTGCCCATCTTCAATGCCGGCAGCCTGAGTGCCAATCTGGAATCGGCCAAGGTGGCGCGTGACATCACGGTGGCCAAGTACGAAAAAGCCATCCAGACCGCCTTCCGCGAAGTCTCGGATGCCTTGGCAGTGCGTGGCACCGTCGGTACCCAGCTACGGGCGCAGCAGGCGCTGGTCAACTCCAGCCAGCGCAGCCTGCAGCTGTCCGAGGCCCGCTTCAAGGTGGGTGTCGACAGCTATCTGACGCTGCTGGTGGCGCAACGCACCCTGTACTCGGCCCAGCAAAACCTCATCAGCACCCAGCTGTCGCAGGCATCCAATCTGGTAACCCTGTACAAGGTGTTAGGTGGTGGCTGGCAGCCGCTAGAGCAGGACAAGCAAGGCAGCTAAACCACTGCAGGCCGGCAAGCTTGCACTGCGCGTGCAATAATGCCGGCCTATCTGAATGGCCGGGCAATGTATCCGGCCATCTTTCCGGATTGATGACACGATGGCACGCAAGACTAAAGAAGAAGCTGACAAGACGCGTCACCTGCTGCTGGATGCTGCAGAGCATCTGTTTTGGGAGCAGGGCGTCAGTAAAACCACGCTGGCCGGCATAGCCGAACATGCAGGACTCACCCGAGGAGCCATTTACTGGCACTTCGACAACAAGGCTGACCTGTTCAATGCCATGTGCGACCGCGCCTTTCCGCCATTTGAAGAAATGATGAAAGTGTTGCTGGAAGAAGGCCACAGCCCAGGCCTCAGCCCGGCACAACGCTTGTGGCAACACAGTTGCGGCGTACTGCGGCTGGTTACCACCACTCCACGCATTGCCCGGGTTGTCGGCATCATCAACCTGCGCTGCGAGTATGTAGGGGAGATGAAGAACTCCCATCTGATGGATCGCACCTGGCTGATGGAAAAACTGGGCAATCTGCAGGCCATCCTCGAACAGGCCGCCGAAATGGGGCAGGTGCGCCCCGGTCTCAATCTGCACTGTGCTTCAGGCTGTCTGCACTCGATGATTTGTGGCCTGGTGGACAGCTGGCTGCTCAGCCCGCAGGTGGTCAATCTTGAGAACGATGCCGAACGCCTGCTCACGCCTTTTTTTGCCGGTGTTTTTGTTGACCAATGCTGGCTGCCGGTAGTTTGAGCCGCATCAACAAGAAGGGTTGTCTACTGTAAATAATCGCCTGTGGGCTGCAGATGCGATTGTCCGCCAGCTACATTACTGACTACACTGTCATGATCAGGGCGTAGCTGCCTTTAAGGCCAGTTTGCAACCAGTACACGTCAGCAAGTCAGAGAGTGAAGCATGTTAAAAAAAATACTTGGCGGACTGCTCAATCGGGGTGAGCAGGCAGCAACAACTGTCGTGGAGGCGCCGGTTGCGCCGCCGGTAATTGATGATCACCTCTCCCGCAGCGCACCGCTGGATCTGCCTCAGACCCTGGGTTTTGTTTCCCACCAGCCTATCCAGGATAAATCGCAACGTATTGTCGCTTACGAGTTCACCGTCAAGGATAGCGTCAGCGGCAATCGAAACTCCGCCAATCGCCGTACCTTCGACCGCCTGTTGTTCAGTACGCTGAAAAACATGAACATCTTTCGCCTGCTGACGTTTCGCCGGGCATTCATTCATGTTTCCCTGGCTTCGCTAGATGATCTGCTGGCGCAGGAATTGCCTGCCAGCAGCACCATTTATCAGCTGGATCTACTGGAAGGCGAACAACTGACCGAGGATTTGCTGCCGCAGCTGGATGCCCTGCGCAGTGCCGGTTTGCGCTTTGCGGTAGAGCCGGCGCGCTATGGTAGCAGCCCGGCCGCACTTGCACTGTATCAGCGTATGGATTACCTGGTGCTGGACTTTGCCGCACCCAATACCCGGGCGTTATTCCCGCTGCTGGAACAATTACCACAACGCTACCCCCATATCCGCTGGCTGGCACGCAATATCAATACGGCAGAAGAGCTGGCCCTATGCCGTCGGGCCCAGGACAGTGACCGCTTTGCCTTGCTTCATGGCTCTTATCTTTCTGTCGCGCAAACCAGGGTCAGCCAGAAAGAAGGAGCCAATCAGGGACGGGTGCTGGAAATCATGCGCCTGTTGCGCGCCAATGCACCTACTACGGAGATAGAGGCTCAGTTCAAACTGGACTCACTGTTACTGTTCAAGTTACTGCGCTTCGTCAACTCTCCGGTCAACGGCTTGTCACGCAAGATCCAGACTATCGAGGATGGCCTGATGCTGCTGGGGCGCAGCGCCTTGTTCAAATGGCTGTCGTTGTTGCTGTTTACCTCGGAAAACGAAAGCGGAGCCACACTGTCCCTGCTGGAAAAGTCGCTGATACGTGCGCACTTCATGGAAGAGCTTGGCATCATTCGGGGCAACAAGCTGGAAGCCGAGCACCTGTTTCTCACCGGCATGTTCTCTCTGCTTGGCGACTTGCTCAGCATGCCGCTGGCTGAAGCGCTGGAGCCGCTTGATCTGCCCTTCATGATTTCCGATGCGCTGCTACACAACAAAGGCCTGTTCGCCATGCCACTACAACTGGCCCAGGCCTGCGAGCAGGACGACAACGACACGATCACCCTGCTAGCGGAAGCAATGTCTGTGGATCTTGATCAGGTCAACAGCGTTTATATGGAAGCCGTGGTTTGGGCGCAGGAAATCCTTAGCGAGAGCGAAGTGCAGAGCAATGTAGAGAGCGTCTGACGTGCGCACATGCACCACCAAGGCCCGTCAGGGCCTTTTTCTTTTGCTACTTGCCTACTGGACATCATCAAGGGCTGAGCGCGGGCCGCGCCAGTTGACCGTGGCCTGGTGCCGGTCATCATCCTCGGTGTGCAGATAGCGACGTGTGGTTTCAATCTGCGCATGGCGCAAGTTCTGACTGACAGTCAGCAAGGGCAGGCCAGCTTCCAGTTGATGCGAAGCCGAGCTGTGGCGCAACCAGTGCGTCGTCGCATATTCAAGATTCGCCGCAATCTGCAGGCGCATGCCCGTTCGTGCATCATCTGCCGCCGCCTTCATGGTAGCCTTGATGATCTTATGCAGGGATGCTGCACTGATCGGACTTAGTTTCCCATAGACACTGCATACCAGAGGAGTGGTTTCGCCAGGAGAGGGCAGGGGAGACAGCCCCAGGAAGCGACGATATCGCTGCACTGCCTCTAGCAAAGCTTGCGGCACCGGTACCAGGCCTTCTTTCTCTCCCTTACCCATCACCCGAAACCACCAGTTGCCGCGAATCAGCCTGATATCAGCCATGCGCGCCGATGGAATCTCACGCAAGCGAGCTGCGGTGTAGTAATACAGCGAGACAATCCACAAGGTCCGTTCAGCATGCTGCTTTTCGCGCACTGTTTCTGCCGGCAAGGACTCCAGCCACAAAAACAGATAGTCGATTGTGTCTTTTTCCAGCAGACGCTCGTCATGGATGGCACGGGCTGTCGCAGAGCGCCCGCGCTTGAGTGCAAAGGGATTGCGACTCAGATAACCGGCCTCGACCAGATAATTGAACAGATTAGACAAAATGACATGCGCCTGGGCACAGGACGATGCGGCCAGACCATGTTTTCCGTCAGACCACTTGGCAAAAGGTTTCCACTCAGGATGCTGGCGTGGCCTGGTTGGCCCGCACCAGCTGAGATCCGGATTACGCAGAAACAAGCCATATTCCAGCACATCATCCCGGTTGATGTCCGACAGGTTCTTGCCACGCTTCATTGCCGACCACAACAGGAAACGCTCGGCCTCCTTGCGATATGAGTCTAGCGTACGAGGGCGGTCACGATATTCTTTCAGCCAAGTCCGCACGGCCTCGACATCCGAACCAGCATCTATCAGGCAGTGACCGTGCTGGCGATTCCAGCCGTGGGCAGCCGGATTCCATTGCCAGTCAACAGCTGTAGCATCCGCATCTTCAGGCCCGGGAAAGAAAGTCAGAGTAGGGAAACTCATATCCAGCCCCAGCAAGACTTAGCCGGAGTGCGGCAAGAAACAGCACATTCATCAATAATCATTTAAATAAATATCAACATTATGTGGGTAATGATGAATTATAACGCCAAAAATACCTGCGCATACATTACTTCAGGAACCTTACGCATCCAGCATGATCTTCTAATTGAATCAGCAAACATGGCTAGCAAAGAGGGTAGATTCCAGCTATCTCAAACCATAAGGGTCAAATCAGAACATGCATTCAGCTTGGCTATTCTTTCTACTCATTATCGCAGTGTGGGTCCTGTTTTACCTGATTACAGCACGGCGACAGCGAGGGCATGCAAGGTCAGCTCTGCTGGCTGGATCGCTGGGATCGCCAGGTTTCAGCGGCCTCGTCAGGGCCTGCATGGGCGACTCCGCACGTGCTACGCGACTGGTACAGTTTGAGCAGCGCAAGAATCCGGCACTTTCATATCGACAGGCCGTCTCAGCCGCCATGGAGCGCTTGTCGGCAGATCGTTCACGGTAAGCCGTAGTTTCGCCGCTTTGGCAGCAAGGAAAAACCACAGACCGCAGACATCAGATGGTCTTGCTGTTTGATTCTGCATGTTCTGCCTAATACACGATGACTCTGCTTATGCTGCAAGGTTTGCGTCCTACTGAGCAGGATTGAATCGAATACCGTACCGCCTGAGCAATATTGAGCGGTTGTTGTCACAAATGCAGTTCTGTTAACCATTCAATGGCTTGCCGTGATCATTGCGATATTTGACATAATATATATTATGCGAACTAAAGTAAGCACCACCCGTGCTTTACATATGGCGATATATAGCTTCTCAGTTATCGTTCGTATCAGTACCATGTACTACCCCATCCACCGTATTGAAAGACAAGAATCATGCAATATCGCAAGCTGGGCGACACTGATGTGTCGGTGAGCGTGATTGCCCTGGGCACCATGACCTGGGGGGAACAGAATACCGAGGCCGAGGCGCATAGCCAGATCGACCTGGCTCTCGAACATGGCGTGAATCTGCTGGATGCCGCTGAGATGTATCCGGTGCCGCCGCGTCCGGAAACCCAGGGGCTGACTGAGTCCTATATTGGCAGCTGGCTGAAAAAAACTGGCCAGCGTGACCGTATCGTTCTTGCCAGCAAAATTGTCGGCCCGGCAACCGACCCGAAACGCCCCAGCCATTTTCGTGATGGCCAACCACATTTTGATCGCAAGAACCTGGCTCAGGCACTGGACGACAGCCTGCGGCGCTTGCAAACGGATTATCTTGATCTCTACCAGCTCCATTGGCCGGACCGCACGGCCAATACCTTTGGCACGCTGGGCTTCCCCTGGCAAGATGATCCTGCAGGTAGTACGCCCATCGAGGAAACGCTGTCCATCCTCAAGGAATTTATCGTGGCGGGTAAAATCCGTGCCATTGGTCTGTCCAATGAAACCCCGTGGGGTGTGGCGCAGTTTCTGAAAGCATCCGAAAACCTGGGTTTGCCGCGGGTAGTCAGCATCCAGAATCCATACAGCCTGCTCAACCGTCTGTATGAAATTGGTCTGTCAGAATTCAGTCGCCGTGAAAATGTAGGCTTGCTGGCCTATTCGCCACTGGCGTTTGGCGTATTGAGCGGGAAATACCTAGATGGCCAGCGCCCTGCTGCCGCTCGCCTGACTTTGTTTGAGCGCTTCAGCCGATACAGCAGCGAAGCGGCTGAAACCGCCACCCGCGCCTATGTCGAACTGGCGCGCAATCATGGCTTGAGTCCGGCTCAACTGGCACTGGCTTTTGTCAACAGCCGCCCTTTCGTGACCAGCAATATCATTGGCGCAACCACTCTCGCCCAGCTACAGGAAAACCTGGACAGTATCCATGTCCAGCTGGATGAAACCGTTCTGCATCAACTGGAAGCCATTCACGCACGCATTCCGAACCCCTGCCCTTGATGGGTGATCATAAAAAAAGCCCTGATTCATCAGGGCTTTTTTTACATATCAAGCAGATCGATCAGGCGATGTCTTTTTCACGCTGGTACATGGCATAGCTGAAAATCGGCCAGCCGGATGCAAGTGCCTGCTCCAGCGTCAGCTGTTGTGGCTGCCAGTGTTCCGGCTGCTCGTCGTCAAATTCGCCAAATACGTCGTACAGCGTGGCGGACAGCACATCATCCAGCTCATCGGCAGATTTCATCTCCACCACGATGAAGTCGTACATTTTTTCCCATTCGCTGGAATTGCGCATCGGAACCTTGAAGAACACCATACTGATACTCCTGTTTGCTATGCAGGCCGCAAGGCTGCGACCATGCTTCATGTTTTACCGGCGCTATCTTAACCATTTGGCAGAAATACTTCACCCCCCGACCGCGGCTCAGGCATCGCTACCCTCCTCTGCCTCATCAGTCAGCAGATGTGCCGGCAGCTGCTTGCCGTGTTTGATACCCATCTTGCGCAAGCGTTCGGCACTGGACAACAAATTGCCGCGTCCGCTGGAGAGCTGGCGCATGGCATCGCCAAAAACATCGCGGGTGCTGTCCAGCTGCTTGCCCAGCTTTTCCATATTGCCGACAAAGCCAGCCAGCTTGTCGTACATGGCACCACTCTGGCGGGCAATTTCCTGTGCATTCTGATTCTGGTATTCGTAGCGCCAGATACTGGCTACCGTGCGCAAGGTAGCCAGCAAGGTGGAGGGGCCGACTATCATGATGCGACGTTCCAACGCTTCATTGAACAGGCTCATGTCATGCTGTACGGCAAGCAGATAAGCAGGCTCAACCGGAATGAACATGAATACGAAATCCACGGTATTGAGACGGTACAGGTCCTGGTAGCGCTTTTCGGACAGGCTGCGGATATGCTGGCGGATGGCTGCCACGTGCGCCTTGAGCGCCTGCTCGCGCGCGGCTTCGTCAGTGGCACCGACATGCCGCACATAGGCATTCAGGCTGACCTTGGAATCAACAACCAGTTGCTTGCCTTCTGGCAGATCGATGACCACATCAGGCTGATAGCGCTTGAGACCGTCGTCGGTTTCCAGTACATCGGACACCTGTACCCGGTATTCCCTATCACGCGTCAGCCCGGATGTTTCCAGCACTTTCTCCAGAACCATTTCACCCCAGCCACCCTGGGTCTTGCTGCTGGCACCCGTCAAGGCCTGAGTCAGTGCAATGGCGTCCTGATTCAGCCGGGTATTCATTTCCTGCAGCCGGCGCAATTCCTGCTCCAGCGTCAGCCGTTCTTTTGAATCCTTGTCGTAGGTATCCTGCACCAGCTTGCCAAAACCTTGAATCCGTTCGTGCAGCGGCCCCAGCATGGCACCGATATTTTGCTGGTTCTGCTCGGTAAATCTCCTGGATTTTTCTTCCAGAATATCGCTGGCCAAGGCTTTGAACTGATTACCCAGCACTTCCCGCGCCTCGCTGAGCAGGGCCAGTTTTTCCGCTGACTGCTGCCGCTCCATCTGCAACTGGGTTTGCAGTTCTTGCTCGCGCCCGCTCAGTCGCATCAGCTCTCCAGCCTGCTGCTGCAATTGCTGAACGTGCTGCTGCATGTCGACACGCGACTGTTCCAGTTGACGTGACTGCTCCTGACGGCTGGCCCAGTGTGCGGCAGTTTGCTGCTGCGACTCGGCCAATTGATGTCGCAGGCTGGAGTTTTCCTGTTGCTGCTGATTTTCCCGCTGATGCAGCGCTAGCAGATTTTCCTGTAGCGCATCCAGCCGCGCCTGCAAGCTGGCTTCTCGCTGCAAGCATTGCTGGATATGTTGCGTGTACTGCCGCTGCGCCCGGTAGTGCGCTAGCAAAAAGCATGCGGCACCACTGAACAGAATGGCCACAGCCAGTTCAATCATGATTGTCTGCACCAGAAGTAAGCAATTTCCCGAGGATAGTCGAGATTTTTGAAATTGTACATATTCATGAGAGCTTATTGCCGGCCCGGATCAGCAAGGCGTAAAACATGCGGTGAAATTTCATCATTCCTATTGGCTAATTCCGATTTTCTCGTCCCGCTCAGCCTGGTGGATGCATGCCTGTTGTTGCTGGCTACACTCATGCCTCTATCGACCAACGCACAAAGATATCGCCATGTTCGACATGTCACTCTTGCTTGATCAACTGCAGCAGCGCAACCCAGGCCAAGCTGAGTATCTGCAGGCAGTTACCGAGGTATTCGACAGCCTCGCTCCTTTCTTGCAACAGCACGCACACTACACCGGGCAAGCCCTGCTGGAAAGGCTGGCCGAGCCTGAACGCATCATCATGTTTCGCATCTGCTGGACAGATGATCACGGGCGGGTCCAGATCAATCGCGGCTACCGGGTTCAGCACAGCATGGCCATTGGCCCTTACAAGGGCGGCATCCGCTTTCACCCTTCGGTCAACCTGTCGGTGCTGAAGTTTCTTGCCTTTGAGCAGACGCTGAAAAACGCACTCACCACCTTGCCAATGGGCGGTGCAAAGGGCGGTGCTGATTTTGACCCCAAGGGTAAAAGTCCGAGCGAGGTCATGCGCTTCTGCCAGGCATTTGCATGTGAATTGCAGCGCCATATTGGTTCTGACACCGACATTCCTGCCGGCGATATCGGTGTCGGCGCACGTGAAGTGGGCTATATGGCCGGCATGGTCAAGAAACTGGGCAACAGGGCTGATTGTGTATTTACCGGCAAGGGCTTGAGCTTCGGCGGATCTCTGATGCGTCCGGAGTCAACCGGATTTGGTACCGTCTATTTTGCTCAGGAAATGCTGAAAACACGCGGGCTGTCGCTGGAAGGCATGCGCGTCAGCGTGTCAGGCTCGGGCAATGTGGCGCAATATGCCATTGCCAAGGCAATGGAACTGGGTGCCAAAGTACTGACCGCATCAGACTCCAGCGGCACGGTGCTGGATGAACAAGGCTTCACTCCGGCCAAGCTGGCGGAGTTGATGGATGTAAAGAATCGCCATTACGGCCGCATCAGCGATTACGCTGCGCGGCTTGGCCTACCCTTTTTGCGTGGGATGCGGCCATGGCAGGTGCCGGTGGACGTTGCCCTGCCCTGCGCCACACAGAATGAGCTGGACGAAAGCGATGCCCGCCAGTTGATTGCCAACGGAGTGTGCTGCGTAGCGGAAGGTGCCAACATGCCTTCTACACTACAGGCGGTACAACTTTTTGAACACGCCGGCATTCTGTATGCGCCCGGCAAGGCCAGTAATGCGGGTGGCGTGGCGACATCGGGTCTGGAAATGAGCCAGAACGCAGCGCGACTGAGCTGGAGCCATGGCGAAGTGGATGCACGGCTGCATGCCATCATGCAGGGCATCCATCACGCCTGCGTGAGCCATGGGCGCATGGAGGATGGGCGCATCAGTTATGTGCGCGGGGCCAATATTGCAGGCTTCGTCAGAGTGGCCGATGCCATGTTGGCACAGGGGCTGATATGAGAGCTTAGCTACCGGCCAGAATGAGGGCGTACCGGTTTTGCTGGCCTGCGACATGATACGGCAGGATAGCTCCTGCCTCCATCACCATCGGTCTGGGGAATGACATGCGCGAGGGTGACACGCTAGCAGGCTGAGACTCGCCTCTTGGGTCGACCAGTCTTGCCGGGTGAAGATCAGCTGGCCATCGGCCAGCCGCTGTACCAATAAGCCGGTTGCGTCACTCTGCTGCCGACCAGTGCTGCAGATAAATCTGCAGCTCCTTGCGGCCCTGCCATTCATTGGCAACCAACTGGTAGACCGCATTGATGTTGTCGGGCAGCCAGTCCACCTGATTGAACAGCATGGCATCGAACTCCTGGCCTTGCTTGGCAATGCGCAGCTTCAGATGCTTGTCGCCCACCACGCGCTGACTCATCACGGCGAAACGGTCGTGGAAATACGGTACCGGAAAGCCCTGACCCCACACCTCGGCCGCCAGCTCTTCGGCGAATGGCAGATGCAGATCCCTGGCATCCAGCCCGCCATCGGTTTCGATTGTGCGCGTCAGCTGGTTTTCATCCAGCAGCTCGCGTCCCACCTGCTCGAATGCCTGCTGGAATTCGGCAAAGCGGGCTGCGGATAAGGTCAGTCCCGCGGCCATGGCGTGGCCGCCAAACTTCAGTATCAAGCCGGGGTGGCGCTTGAACACCAGATCAAGCGCATCCCGCATATGGAACCCGGGAATCGAGCGGCCAGAGCCCTTGATCTCCCCTGCATCACCCGGGGCAAATACGATTGAAGGCCGGTGGAAGCGCTCCTTCAGCCGCGAGGCGACAATACCCACCACACCCTGATGCCAGTCATCTCTAAACAAGGCCAGGGTGTGACGGTCCGCCGGGTCGATGCTGGAAAGTACCGCGAGCGCCTCATCTTGCATGCCATGCTCTATAACGCGCCGCTCGCGGTTCAGCCGGTCCAGCTCCTGCGCCAGCGTCATGGCCTGGCCTTCATCTCCAGACAGCAGGCAGGCAATGCCCAGGCTCATATCATCCAGCCGCCCGGCAGCATTCAGCCGTGGCCCCAGGGTGAAACCCAGATCAAAAGCATTGGCTTTGTAATGCGCACGTCCGGCAATGCGGAACAGTGCAGCAATACCTGGTGCCATGCGGCCTGCTCGCATGCGACGCAGCCCGTTTTCCACCAGAATGCGGTTGTTCTGATCCAGCCGAACCACATCAGCAACCGTGCCCAGTGCCACGTAGTCCAGTAACTCGCCCAGATTGGGCTCGGCCTTGCCGGCATAGATGCCGCGCTGGCGCTGCTCCGCGCGCAAGGCCAGCAATACATAAAACATGACCCCGACGCCGGCCAGGTTCTTTGAAGGGAAGCTGCAGCCTGGCTGGTTCGGGTTCACGATCAGCGCCTGGGGTAGCACATCACCCGGCAAGTGGTGGTCGGTAATCAATACCTCGATGCCCAGTTCGCGGGCGCGTTCCACGCCAGCCACGCTGGCGATGCCGTTATCCACCGTCACGATGATGTCCGGCTTGCCTTGCGCCGCCAGATCGACAATTTCCGGGGTCAATCCATAACCGTACTCGAAACGGTTGGGGACGATAAAGTCCACCTTCCCACCCAGCATGGACAAGCCCTTGACCGCTACCGTGCAAGCTGTAGCTCCGTCGGCATCGTAATCCGCCACCACCAGCATGCACAGGCCGGCGGCAATGGCATCCGCCAGCCGACAAGCCATTGCCTCAATATTTTTCATGTTGTCGTATGGCAACAAGGCCTTGAGACCGTAGTCCAGCTCATCTGAGCCAGTAATGCCACGGGCGGCATACAAGCGGGCCATTAGCGGACTCAAACCCTGCGCCAACAGCGTGGAATGGCAATCGGCAGGAACGCTGCGGGTAACAATGCGCGACATAATCACTTTCAGTACAGGGCAGCCGGCGACTGTGACCGCTGCCAGAATTTCCACAGATCCTTGCGGCTGATGCTGACATCAATGCCAGCGGGGCCATGACTTGCCAGGCGCAGGCTGCTGAGCTGCCCCTGTCTCAATGCCTGCAATAATGGCGCAAACCAGTCGTTTTCCATGCGCTGCAATTGCTCGCGCCAGCCCCAGGCATCACGATATTGTGCGGCGGCCAGCAGGCTGTCCTGCACGAGCAGGGTATGACTGATATTGGCAGGTGAACCAATCTGCTCCAGCAAACCGGCAACATCATAGGGCGCGGAATCAGTGGGTACGCCAACGGCTGCTGCCTGCTGTCTGAGCAGTTCGTCATCAGCAAGCAGCAGATCCGGGCGCGGTACATTGGCAGGTTCCAGCGCCGGCTCGCCCTCTCCCCACAGCCACACACTGTTGACTGACAGTTCGCCACGCAGCTCGCGCTCATCATTTACCGCATGGATATATAGCAGCATCTGCATCTCATTCAGTAGCTTGCTCCAGTGCAGGCCATTTCTACCGGCAGGCAGGTGCTCGTTGACATTTTCCCCTACCGCATCGGCCAGCGGGGTAAACACCGCACCGGCAGCATCGGAAAGCTGCAACAGCCAGCGACCCGGCTGGAGGGCGTGAAAGCGTAGGCCATCTTCGGCAAAGTGCTGATTGAGGCTGGCAGTCAGGGCATCTGCCTCATCCTGCGCTATGCGCATGACGCCTACATCTGCCAGCAGGGCGCGATCACGGTCGATACGGACATGAACCGGATCTGCCAATAACCAGTGGCCAGCAGGCAGACCAGCCGCCACTGCATAACTGGTAGCGACACAGCTGCCGTGCAAGCCAAGGCTTTGCTGGTACAAGGCAGTGAGTGTCGGAGCCTGGCGCAGCATATGGCCACGTCCCAGCAACATGGAAAGGGCTGGCAAAGCCAGGCCTCGACAAACTTCAGCCCCATCGTGGGCATCCAGCCAGCTCAGGCCGGGCAACAGCAAGGTCAGCTTCATTGAGTGAAAGTCAAACAGGCAAGGAACAGACGGTGATATCAGCACCTTGATTGAAAAGTACGGCTGGCGGAACTTATGACAATGCCCCTCGCCCAAACTGGCCAGTCCACTATCAGCTTCCACCAACCCTGTATCTTCCGATGCCGCCGCCGGCATGCATCGCGGGATGAATTATCGCAAACTGCTGCCCTTACCGCAAAATTGCACTTACCGGCTGCTCAACCATCAATGCGATATGACTATGGCAAGATCATTGCATGCGCCATAATGCCAAGCTGAGCACGTTTTGCCGCCCTCCGGAACCGGCAGCGCCATGAGGCTTGCCGGCGGATATCGCTTAACCGGATTCATGAAAAGACGTAGGAAAATGACGGAACGCTATATAGGATTGATGTCTGGAACCAGCCTGGATGGTGTGGATGCCGTCTTGCTGGCGATGGATGAGCAAGGTCGGCCGCATGTAGAAGCAGACCGTTTTCTGCCCTTTCCGTCCAGCATCCGACAGCAGGTGCTGGCGCTGCAATCAGTGGACAGTAACGAACTAGACCGTGCAGCACAACTGGGCAATGCACTGGCCCGGCTTTACGCCGAGGTAATAGCCCAGTTGCTGGCCAGCTGCGCACTGCCGACATCTGCCATCAAGGCTATCGGTTGCCACGGCCAGACCATCAGGCATGCCCCGCATGCTGGTTACACCTTGCAGATTGGCAACCACGCCCTGCTGGCCGAGCTTTGCGGCATCGACGTGGTAGCTGACTTCCGCAGTCGCGACGTAGCCGCTGGTGGACACGGCGCACCACTGGTTCCTGCCTTCCATCAGGACATCTTCGCCAGCGACAGCGAAAACCGCGTCATTCTGAACATCGGAGGCATCAGCAACCTTACCCGCCTGGCCAAGGCTTTGCCGGTAAGCGGATTTGATTGCGGGCCGGGCAATATGTTGCTGGATGCCTGGTGCCAGCAACATACCGGGGCTGCCTATGATGCCAATGGTGACTGGGCAGCTGGCGGCCTGCTGCATCAAGCACTACTACAGCAAATGCTGGCCGATGACTACTTCCGGCAGCGCCCCCCCAAGAGCACGGGCCGAGATCTGTTCAGCATGACCTGGCTTAATCAGCAGTTGGCTGCATATCCAGCGATACCGCCACGGGATGTGCAGCACACTTTGCTGCAACTCACCGCTCGCAGCATTGCCCTTGATATCCAGCGACATTGCCCGGGCACCGCCAGCGTTTACGTGTGCGGTGGAGGTGCGATGAATCTGGCGCTGATGCAGGCACTGCAACAACAAATGCCCGGCATTGCCATCCGCAGTACGGCAGAGCTTGGTCTGCCGGTAAATCAGGTGGAAGCCGCAGCCTTTGCCTGGCTGGCCTGGCGCTTTAGCCACCGGCTACCCGCCAACCTGCCGGAAGTTACCGGCGCATCCGGGCTCAGAGTCCTGGGCGCACTGTACCCGGCCTGATGCTGGACGCAAGCGTGCTGCAGACAACTGCCAACACGCCAAGCTGCCTTGTCAGGCTATAATCACCCACTGTCATAGCCCATAACGAGAAAAATGCGACTTTTCAAAAGAAAGGCCGTCGTCAAAAACAGTCAAACGCCATTGCCACCCAAGCTAGCCAGCCTGCTGCGCGAGGCATGGTGGCTGCTGATGGCGGTGGCTGCGGTCTACCTGGTGCTGGTACTGGCCAGCTACTCTGCACAAGACCCCTCCTGGTCCCATAGTTCTTCCGACCCCACCGTACGTAATTACGGTGGTGCTTTTGGTGCCTGGCTGTCAGACATGCTGCTCTATATTTTCGGCCTGTCCGCCTGGTGGCTGGTGGTGTTTTGCCTGGTTGCCATCGCCTGGGGCTACCGCCGCATGGAAACGCTGGGTTTCCGACTCAATCCGATGACGCTGGCTGCCATGGGCGGCTTCTTTCTGCTGCTGCTGTCCAGCTCCAGCGTGGAAGGCATCGTACTTTCCGGCAAACAACTGAATCTGCCACTGGCACCGGGCGGCATGCTGGGGCACTGGCTGGGCAAGGCACTGGGCCATGGTCTGGGGCAGTCTGGTGCCTATCTGCTGCTATCGGTTACCGGGGCAATCGGCTTTTCACTGTTTACTGGCTTGTCCTGGCTGGACATCATGGAAAAAATCGGTGGCACGCTGGAAGATGGTGTGCTGAAACTATGGCACAGCTGGCAAGCGCGCAAGGATAGGGAAATCGGCCGCGAAACCGCCCAGCAGCGTGAAGTCAAAGTCAGCAGCGAAAAGAAAAAGCAGGAAGACAAGCCTCCGGTCCGCATTGAAGCCACAACGGTCGAGATTCCGGTGTCGCCCAAAGCGCAAAAGCCGGTGCAGCAGTCGCTGTTTGCCGACCCGAACAGCGGCGAGCTGCCGGGCCTGAGCCTGCTGGAAGCCCCCAAAGACCAGCACGAGCCGGTATCAGCCGAAACCGTGGAGTACACCTCGCGTCTGATCGAACGCAAGCTGGCCGACTTTGGCGTGGACGTCAAAGTGATTGCCGCCTACCCAGGCCCGGTGATTACCCGCTATGAAATCGAACCTGCCGTCGGCGTCAAAGGCGCACAGATTGTCAACCTGATGAAAGACCTGGCCCGCGCCCTGTCCCTGGTCTCAGTGCGCGTGGTGGAAACCATTCCGGGCAAAACCTATATGGGCCTGGAATTGCCCAATCCTAAGCGCCAGATTGTGCGCCTGTCGGAAATTATCGGTTCGGATGGTTATCAGAACATGAGCTCGCGCCTGGCCATTGCCGTGGGCAAGGACATCGCCGGTCAGCCGGTAACGGTGGATCTGGCCAAGATGCCGCACGTGCTGGTGGCCGGCACCACTGGTTCGGGCAAATCAGTGGCCATCAATGCCATGATTCTGTCCTTGCTGTACAAATCCACCGCGCGGGAAGTCCGCCTGATCATGGTCGACCCCAAGATGCTGGAACTGTCGGTCTACGAGGGCATTCCGCATCTGCTGGCCCCGGTGGTCACCGACATGAAGCAGGCTGCCAATGCGCTCAACTGGTGTGTGGGCGAGATGGAACGCCGCTACCGGCTGATGTCCAAACTGGGCGTTCGTAATCTGGCCGGGTACAACCAGAAGATCAAGGATGCGGAAAAGTCCGGCGAGAAGATTCCCAACCCCTTCAGCCTGACCCCAGAAACCCCGGAGCCGCTGGATACATTGCCATTGATTGTGGTGGTGATCGACGAGCTGGCCGACCTGATGATGGTAGCCGGCAAAAAAATTGAAGAACTGATTGCCCGTCTGGCCCAAAAAGCGCGCGCCGCCGGCATTCACCTGATTCTGGCCACCCAGCGCCCGTCAGTGGATGTGATAACCGGCTTGATCAAGGCCAACATCCCGACGCGGATTGCCTTTCAGGTATCCAGCAAGATAGACAGCCGCACCATTCTCGACCAGATGGGTGCTGAAGCACTACTGGGACAGGGCGACATGCTCTACCTGCCACCAGGATCCGGCTACCCCAATCGGGTACATGGTGCCTTTGTGGCCGACGATGAAGTCCATCATGTAGTGGAATTCCTCAAAGCCAACGGTGAACCGGACTATATCGAAGGCATTCTCAGCGGCCAGGCCGAAGCCGATGAGGGCAGCGCGGCGGCGGCCAGCGAGGCGGATGGCGGCAGCGAAGCCGACCCGCTGTACGACGAGGCCGTGGCCATCGTGGTGAAAACCCGCAAGGCATCCATCTCCTCGGTACAACGCCACTTGCGCATCGGCTACAACCGCGCCGCACGGCTGATCGAGCAGATGGAAAGCGCCGGTTTGGTCTCCGCCATGGAAACCAATGGCAACCGTACCGTACTGGTACCCGCCCGGGAAGACTGAACCACCCGCAAGACAAAGAAACAGAACCACACCCTGACTGCCGGCCATCCTGCCGGCAGTTTTCACCCGAACAGGTAGCGAGAACCCCATGTCCGGATACCTTCCAGAACCACCCTTCTCTCATGACAGCCAGGCCAAAACCGGCATTCTGCTGATTAATCTGGGTACCCCCGCAGCGCCAACCGGTCAGGCAGTCCGTCCCTACCTCAAGCAGTTTTTGTCGGATACGCGTGTCATCGAAATACCCAAGGCCATCTGGTGGCTGATTCTCAACGGCATCATCCTCAATACCCGGCCAAAACAGTCGGCGGAGAAATATGCCAGCATCTGGAGCCAGGATGGCTCGCCCCTGCTGGTGAATACCCGCAAGCAAACCACCTTGCTCAAGGGCCTGCTGGGCGAGCGCGGCTTGCGCAATGTGGTGGTGGATTACGCCATGCGTTACGGCCAGCCCTCGGTGGAATCGGTCATCCAGCAAATGCGTGCCCAGGGCGTGGACAAGCTGCTAGTGGTGCCTCTGTATCCGCAATATGCCGGCTCGTCCAGCGCCACCGCCCTGGATGAGGTATTCCGGGTGCTGATGAAACTGCGCAACATGCCCGAGCTGCGGACCGTCCGGCATTTTCACGACGACCCGGCCTATATCGATGCACTAGCGCAGCGCGTGCAGGCGCATTGGCAACAGCATGGCCGTGCGGAAAAACTGTTGATGAGCTTTCACGGCGTGCCGCGCTTCACCCTGGACAAGGGCGACCCCTACCACTGCGAATGCCTGAAAACTGGTCGCCTGCTGGCCGAGCGCCTGGGGCTGCCCAAGGAGCAATATGTCATCAGTTTCCAAAGTCGCTTTGGCCGGGCCGAATGGCTGCAACCCTATACCAGCGCCACTTTCGAGCAATTAGGCAAGCAAGGCTGCAAATCACTGGATGTAATTTGCCCGGGGTTTGTTGGGGATTGTCTGGAGACTCTGGAAGAAATAGCCATGGAAGGTAAACATAGCTTCCAGCAGGCCGGTGGTGGTGAATTCCGATACATCTCCTGCCTGAATGACAACCCGCACTGGATTGCTGCGCTGGCAGGCATTGTGGAGAAAAATCTTCAAGGCTGGCAGGAAGTTATAGAACAAGATGCCACGCTGCGCCAGCAACGTGCACAAGCCCTTGGGGCAGCCCACTGACAACACAAAAATAAATTGCGAGGCAATGAATAAACCCCGTTGACACCCGCGCAAACTGCTCCCCATAATCAGCGCAGCTGGTGGCCATTCCAAAAGAATGGACTGAATCAGTAATGGGTAAAGTCTGAATTTTAATCAGACTGCCCGCAGAGATCGCCAAGTCTACATAGATAAGATCAGGGGAAATAAAATATGAATAAGTATGCTCGTCTGAGCCTCATCGCTGCTGCTGCCATGACCCTGGCTGCCTGCGGCAAACAAGAGCAACCGGCTGCCGGTGCTGCCTCCGCTCCTGCGGCTGCAGCTGCTGGCGGTGACGTCACCGTCAAGATCGGCCAAGTATCCCCCATGTCCGGCCCGATTTCGCACTTGGGCAAAGACAATGAATTTGGTGCCAAGCTGGCCATTGAAGACCTGAACGCCGAAGGCGTTGAGATCGGTGGCAAGAAAGTCAAATTCGAACTGGTTTCCGAAGATGACCAGGGTGATCCGAAAATCGGTACCCAGGTTGCTCAGCGCCTGGTAGATGCTGGCGTTGTTGGCGTGGTTGGTCACCTGAACTCCGGTACCACCATCCCGGCCTCCAAGATCTACTCCGACGCCGGCCTGCCGCAAATTTCCCCGTCCGCCACCAACCCGGACTACACCAAGCAAGGCTTCAAGACCACCTTCCGCGTAATTGCCAACGACGTACAGCAAGGTACTGCGCTGGGCCAGTTTGCTGCTGATGGATTGAAAGCCAAAAAGGTCGCCATCATCGACGACCGCACCGCTTACGGTCAGGGTCTGGCAGACGAGTTTGAGAAAGCCGTCAAAGCCAAAGGCCTGGACGTGGTGAAGCGTGAATTCACCACCAACACCGCGACTGACTTCAACGCCATCCTGACCTCCATCAAGGCTACCAAGCCGGACGTCGTGTTCTACGGCGGCATGGACGCACAAGCAGGCCCGCTGGCCAAGCAGATGAACCGTTTGGGCATCAAGGCCAAACTGATGGGTGGTGACGGCTGGCAGACTCCGGAATTCATCAAGCTGGCAGGTGAAGCGGCTGAAGGCCAACTGTCCTCCAGCTGCGGCGTACCGCGTGACAAGATGCCGGGCTTTACTGCCTTCAACGACAAGTTCAAGGCCAAGTTCAACACCGAAGTGCAGATCTACGCACCGTATGAATACGATGCCGTACGCGTACTGGTTGATGCCATGAAGCGTGCCAAATCCACAGATCCGAAGGTGTACCTGCCGGAAGTGGGCAAGACCGACTACACAGGCGTAACCGGCAAGATCACCTTTGATGACAAGGGCGACATCAAGAACGGTGCCGTTACCGTGTATCAGGTTAAGGGTGGCAAGTGGGAAGTGGTATCCACTGTCGGCGGCGCTCCTGCTGCTGCCAGCGCAGCCCAGTAATTCCTGCTTCACCGTGGGTAAAAGCGCAGCTTAGGCTGCGCTTTTTTCATTTTTGCCGGCACAAATGCAAGCGTGCAGTGACCGCTATCTGATCTGGATCAGCCACAGAGGTTGACGAAATGCTGCAGAACAACAAAAATGTCCGGGTCAGTGGCGTCGATTGTATCCATTCAATGCCATCAACAGACCCCACCACCCCCGGGGTATGCTGACATGAAATGCCAAAAGCTTTCGTGGCGAATGACCCTCATCAAATTCTAATTAGACCAGGGCATTTCCATGTATCTCCCACGTATTACCCTTATCACCGCTGCCGTACTGGCACTGACTGCCTGCAGCAAGCAGGAAGCTGCCGCCCCGCAACAAAATGCATCCGCTGCCGCCGGTACCGCCGATGCCGTGGTCGTCAAGATCGGCTCTGCCAATCCGCTGACCGGCCCGTTTGCCCACTGGGGCCGCGATGCCGACAATGGCGTCAAGCTGGCCGCCGAAGAAGCCACCGCTGAAAACCTGAAACTGGACGGCAAGCCGGTCAAGTTCGAAGTGGTTTCCGAAGACGACCAGGCCGACCCGAAAACCGCCACCCAGGTGGCGCAGCGCTTTGTTGACAACAAGGTTGCCGGCGTAATCGGCCACCTGACTTCCGGCGCAGCCATTCCGGCTTCCAAGATTTACTCGGACGCAGGCATTCCGATGATTGCCGGTTCGGTGACCAGCCCCAAATTCACCGAGCAAGGCTTCAAGAACACCTTCCGCATCATTGCCAACGACCAGCAGCAGGGACAGGCGCTGGCCAAATTTGCCGTGGGTGATCTCAAGCGCGCCCGCATCGCCATCATTGACGACCGCACCACCTATGGCCAAGGCCTGGCCGATGACTTTGCCAAGTCGGTAGAAGCAGCTGGCGGCAAGGTGATCAAGCACGAATACACCACCAATAGCGCCACCGACTTCATGGCCATCCTCACCTCCATCAAGGGTGAGAAGCCGGATCTGGTGTTCTACGGTGGCATGGATGCACAAGCCGGCCCGATGGTGAAGCAGATGCGCAAGCTGGGCATTACTGCCGACTACATGGGCGCTGACGGCGTGAACACCGCTGAATTTGCCAAGCTGGGTGGCAAGGACGCAGAAGGCAGCTATGCCTCCAGCGCCGGCGCACCCAAGGAAAGCATGCCTGGCTTTGCTGCCTTCAACGACAAGTTCAAGAAGCGCTTCAATGCCGACATCCAGGCCTATGCACCGTATACCTACGATGCCACCCGCGTGATGATCGAGGCGATGAAACGTGCCGGTTCTGCCGACCCGGCCAAGTACCTGCCGGAAATCGCCAAGACCAAGCTGCAAGGCGTGACCGGCGATATCGCCTTTGACCCCAAGGGCAATATCGTCAACGGTACCGTTTCCTTGTACCAGTTGAAGAACGGCAAGTGGGAATCGGTGGCCAAGCCCACCGCAGCGGCAGCCAGCGCAGCACAATAAGCGCAGCTTCGTCCAAACAAAAACGGCAGCCACAAGCTGCCGTTTTTGCATTGCCGCCAACACTCAGTCGCGGAAGCTTGCCGTCTGTCGCGTCATGGATGCCATGGCCGCTTTCTGGATGTCTTCCGACAGCAGCATGGCCGCATTCCAGGTGGCCACATGATTGAGGCCGTCCGCCATGCTGTGATCACGCGAGTAGTTCAGCATCTCCTTGCTGCCACGCAGTGCCAGCGGCGATTTGCTTGCCATCAGCGCCGCCGTTTCCAGTGCTGCGGCCAGCACGCCATTGGCATCGGGCAAGACGCTGTTTACCAGACCAAAGCGCAATGCCTCTTCTGCCGTGACATCCCGGCCGGTCAGTGCCATTTCCCTCGCAATGCCCTGCCCGACTACCGTGGGCAGGCGCTGTAGCGTACCGACATCGGCCACCATGCCGATATCCACCTCGCGCACGGCAAATACCGCGTCTGCTGCGGCAAAGCGGAAGTCTGCCGCCAGAGCAATATCCAGCCCGCCGCCAAGACAGGCACCATGAATCGCTGCCACCACCGGCTTGCGGCAACGCTCCAGGCTGGACACATTGTCCTGCAACTGCAGGATCAGCCGCCGCAGCTTCTCGCGCTGACGCCCTTCGCACTCGTCGGCAATGGCTCCTTGAATGCCCAACAGCATGGACAGGTCGATACCGGAGCAGAAGTGCCTGCCCTGCCCGGCCAACACTACCGCGCGCACCGCAGCTTCGGCATCTGCCCACTCCATGACCGACTGCAGCTCCTGCCACATGGTCTGGTTCAATGCATTGGCCTTGTCTGCGCGATTGAAGCGCACCAGAGCCACCTTGCCCTGCACCACCACATCAAATGTCTGCCATTGCATGTCGGACCCCTTACTTACGGACGTTTCTTGGGCACCCAGGCCCAGACCATCTCACAGACCACCGGCGACTCGCCGGATTCGTCGGTCACCGTCACATCCACCAGCACATCACCCTTGTCGGTGTCGTACATGGCGCGTATCTGCCCGTCCGTCAGCGTGGCCACCGCCCGCATGTCACCCTGCGCGCGCTTGATGTAATTCACCTTCATCGACTTGAGCAGCATCAGCTTGTCATCCGGCACGTTCATGCCCACGACAAAGCCACTGGCAGTCTCGGCCAGCAGCGCCATTGCTGCAGCATGCACGCCCTTGATATGGTTTTGCACCTTGCGTCGGTTGCGGATGGAAACCGTCAGGCTGGTATGCCCTGCCTGTTCAAAGCGGATGCCGGATGTAGCCAGGAACGGCACAAAACGGCCAAATAGCAGCGAAAGCACCTTGCTGCGCAGGCCGACTGGCAATCTGCCCACTTTGTCGGCAATGCGACTCATGCTGTTTTTCTGATAATCCATGCGTGTTAGCCCTCTGTTTTATGTCATGGAAGTGGAACATCCAGGCCCAGCAAGGCCCGAATCTGGATTTTCAATACCTCGATCACCGCCTGGTCGGTGCGCGCCAGCTGCAGGCCGCCCTGCAAGGCTGCCAGCATCAGCAAACCCATGGCCTCGGGTGTGCCGGCATAGCGCATGCTGCCATCAGCGCGTCCGCGCGCAGCAATGCTGACTGCCCAGTCACGCATTTCATCGACAAAGGCATTGGCTTCCTGCTGCATTTCGCTTGGCAGCGTCTGGTATTCGGTGGTCAGGATGCCGCTGGGGCAGATTTGCTGGTCACGCGCGAAATAGGTATCGGTCAGGGTGTAATAACGTTCCAGCTGCTGGGCGGGAGTCAGGGCAAGCTGCGCCTCGACAAAACGCTGGAAGCGACGGCGGTAACGCTGGATCAGCGCCACGCCCAAATCAGTCTTTTTGGGGTAGTGGTAATGAATGGCTGCATTACGCACCCCCAGAGCCGAACTGATGTGCTGATAGCTGAAGGCATTGTAGCCACGCGTCAGCAGCAGTTCCTCGGCGATGTCCAGGATGCGCTTGCTTGTATCGCTCTTGGCTTCGGTGGCAGGTTTCATCAGCAAACTTTACTTACTGGTTAGTAAGGTGTCAATCGAATGGCTCCAACGCTGGACAGGCATGGCATATCAGTTATGATGGAAGGCATTTGGCCAACCCTGAGACCGGACCTTTTCCGATGCGACTCAAATTCAGCAAGATGCATGGCCTGGGCAATGACTTCATGGTAATTGACGGTGTCAGACAAACCGTCTCCCTCGATACCGACAGAATCCGCCAGCTAGGCAACCGCCACTTCGGCATTGGTTTTGACCAGATGCTGCTGGTGGAATCTCCCCTGGAAGAAAACAACGACTTCCGCTACCGCATTTTCAATAATGACGGCAGTGAAGTGGAACAGTGCGGCAATGGTGCACGCTGCTTTGCCAAGTTTGTCTGCGACCAGAAACTGACCAACAAGAAGGCCATCCGGGTTGAAACCGCCAAGGGCGTCATCATTCCGGAATACCTGGGCCAGAACCAAGCCATTGTCGACATGGGCGTGCCGCGCTTCCGTCCGGTGGACATCCCCTTTGTCGCCGAAGGTGAAGCCATTACCTATCCGCTGGATACCGGCGGCTACAGTTGCGACATCAGCGTGGTATCCATGGGGAACCCGCACGCCGTCCAGGTAGTCGATAGTGTCGATACCGCGCCGGTCAAGGAGTTGGGCGCGCTGATCGAAACCCACCACCGCTTCCCCGAGAAGGTGAATGCCGGCTTCATGCAAATTGTTTCGCGTCATGAAATCCGCCTGCGTGTTTTCGAACGCGGAGCCGGCGAAACCCTGGCCTGCGGCACGGGTGCCTGCGCGGCAGTTGTGGCTGGCATTCGCCGCGGCCTGCTCGATGGCAAGGTACTGGTACATACCCGTGGTGGCGACCTGCAGATTGAATGGCATGGCGAAGGCCACCCGGTACGCATGACCGGCCCGGCCATGACTGTATTCCAGGGCGAAATCGAAGTCTGAATTGCCAATGCGCACATGCGCCGCACAAGGAGAATGTTGATGCAAAGCGAAGAGGTTCTGGCCTTTCTGGATAGCCATCCGGACTTCCTTCAGCACCATGCCGACCGCTTCGGCCTGCGCAGCCAGGTTCCACAAGACCGGGTGGTGGTTTCACTGGCCGACCGCCAGATGCTGGAACTGAAAGACCGTAACCGGCAACTGGAAGCACGCCTGCATCAACTCATTCGCCACGGCGAAGCCAATGACCAGATCATCCATAGCGCCCATCGCCTGTCGCTGGTACTGCAACGCTGCCTGAACCTGCAACAGGTAGCCGATGGACTGGCCAGTTGCTTTCATCAGGACTTCGCCCTGGATCGCATCGCATTGCGCCTGTGGCATCCGGCGGCGGAATCCTCCCCGCTATACAATGCCCGCCATGAGGTTCAGGCGCTGGCACGCAATCTGTCAGCCCCCTACTGCGGCCCCTATGTCAATGATGAGGTGCTGGGCTGGTTCCCGGCCACACCGGTACTGCAATCATTCAGCCAGATACCGCTGACCGATGCCAGTGGAACTGCATTCGGCCTGTTGGTGCTGGCCAGCGATGACGCCCAGCGCTTCACCTTCGACATGCACACGCACTATCTGGCGCAAATGGGCGAGATCATTTCTGCAGCATTGCTGCGTGTACTGGGACAGGCATGACGGCAACAATCGGGGGCTGGGCTCTCATCCTGCTGCTGACTGCGTATCTGTTGCACATTCTGTGGCGGCAGATTGCAGCCCGCAGCCCGGTAGCGATTGCAGCTTTTGTTGCCGGTTATTTCCTGCTGGCGGCAATGATCCGCCTTGCCGAGCCCTACCAAGCGCTGCGCCCCATCTGGCTCCCTTTGGTCTACAGTTATGCTTGGTTGGCGATTGCAGCTGCCATCTGGCTGCCGGCATCCGCCAGCGCCAGCCGCGGCGGATTACGCTTTCCCGGAGAATCACCCCGCATCACTGCGCTGCTTGCCTCGCAACTCACGCTTGGCTTGGGCTGCCTGCTAACCTCACCGTTTTTGGACTGGCGTCCAATGGCTGCCTATATCATGCTGCCGCCGATGATCGTGGTGATCAGCTACCTGCTCTATCACTTGTTTCTGCTTGCCCTGCTGCGCAGCAAGCAAGGCAGACTCTCATGGAGCCTATTGCTGGCCAGTACATTGCTGTCACCATTGCTCTGCAGTCTGCTGGGGGGCTGGTTAGCCCCTGTCCTGCTAGGCTGGACCTGAGCCAATATGGCAATAAAAAACCGGCGCAAGCCGGTTTTTTATTGGTCGCACACGATGGCATCAAGCCAGGACACGCTCCAGCGAAGCTGCCAGCGCAGACAGCTGCTGCATCAGCAGGCCGAATTCCGCCGGGTTGAGCGCCTGCTCACCATCACACCATGCATTGGCAGGGTCCGGATGAATATCCAGCATCAATCCATCCGCTCCTGCCGCCAGCGCCGCCTTGGCCAGTGACGGCACCATCCACGCCTTGCCGGCTGCATGACTGGGATCGACGATTACTGGCAAATGCGTTTCACGCTTCATCACGGCAATGGCCGAGAGATCCAGCATATTGCGGTAGGCCGACTCGAAGCTACGGATGCCGCGCTCGCAGAAAATGATGTTGTGATTGCCACCGGCAGCAATGTACTCGGCGGCCATCAGCCACTCGGTCAGCGTGGAAGACGGGCCGCGCTTGAGAATGACAGGCTTGTTGATACGACCAACCTCCTTGAGCAGACCGACATTCTGCATATTGCGGGCACCGATTTCGATGACATCCACGTCGTACTCCAGAAACGTATCCAGCAACCGCACGTCCAGCAATTCGCTCACCATGGGCAAACCATGCTGGCGGGCCTGTTGCTGCAACAGCTCCAGCCCTTCCACCCCCACCCCCTGAAATGCATAGGGGCTGGTGCGCGGCTTGAAAGCGCCACCACGCAGCAATCTGCCACCATTCTGCCTCACCATCTGCGCAGACTGCGCCATCTGTTCCGGTGTTTCTACCGCAGCCGGGCCAGCAATGATATGAATGGCAGGCCCGCCAATGGCCAGGCCGCGCACCTGCACCACGCTATCCGCAGGATGCACTTCCCTTGACACGATGCGGTATTCCTTTACCACCCGCATGGCCCGCTCCACACCTGGCATCAGGGCAAAGGCATCCGGACTGAATACCCGCTCATCTCCCACCGCCCCGATGATGGTTCGCTCGGTACCACGGGAGACATGCTCGCTCAGACCGGCGGCGCGAATCTTGTCGACTACAGCCTGAATCTGTTCATCCTGTGCGTAACGGGTCATCACGATAATCATGCTGTATTCCTGCGAAAAGGATTGGGGCGGTCATGCCGACATGACAGTCAGATTGTCAGGCCGACACCAATTTTATCAGAAGCCAACCGCGAACGATGTCAGCTATTTGCGCAAATGCTGCCACTGCCGGGACATGCGCCGCCCCAGGCGCGACCACACCGACGAGCGCCGCATACGGCTGCGCAACAAGGCCAGCACGCGCCGTGCCGCCTGCCAGGCCCGGGAAGCGGCAAGACGGCCGTAAACATAGGCTTTCAGGCGCATGAACAGCTGGTATGACCGGGCAAACCAGCCCACACACATGAGCTGATTGCGCGTCAGGGCAAACAGACGTGCGGCCACTGCAGTTCCCAGCAACTTGGCCAGCAGAATTACAAGCAGGCCGGATACCGCATGGCCACGGCTGATCAACAACACCGCGGCCAGCTTGACCGGCAGCAGACCCAGCACCGGCAGCAGGAACAGGCTGAGCGCCACCGGTGGCGATGCCCGGGCAATGACGGCCTCGATCTGGCGCAACACCGGCAAGCGCCCAAGCTGCGCCAGCCAGGCGGACAGTTCCTCCCAGGCAAATTCCTCGAATGCAATCAACAGGGCGGCCAGCAGCACCAGTGGTCCGCTTAGCAGGCGACGCATGCGCCAGCGCCATGTCTTGCTGCCTGTGCAGCGCTCATCGGCCATATCGATTTCCCAAGGGGCAATAACTTGCCAGATGGGGTCAGGTCCTGGCCAGATCAAGCCACTTCAACGTCTGGCGCGGCTGATAGGCACGCATGGCGTCCAGCAAGTGCTCCACATCCGGGGAATGAGAAAACAGTTCCATATTGCTGGCCGGCACAAACCCCTCCGCCACTGCATGGCGCGTCAGTGCTAGCAGTGGCTGGTAGAAGCCGGCTACATCCAGCAGGCCAACCGGCTTGTCGTGCACCGACAGCTGTGCCCAAGTCAGAATTTCAAACAGTTCGTCAAAGGTACCAAAACCGCCGGGCAAGGCGACAAAGCCATCGGCCAGCTCGGCCATTTTTGCTTTGCGCTGGTGCATGGTTTCCGTGACATATAGCTCGTCAAGACCCAAGTGCGCTACTTCCTTGGCCTTGAGGAACTCCGGAATCACTCCGACCACCTTGCCACCCGCTGCCAGCGCCGCATCGGCAGCAACACCCATCAGCCCGACATTGCCCGCACCATACACCAAGGTGATGCCCTGCTCGGCCAGCGTACGACCAAACGTGGCGGCCGCCGCCACGTACTCGGGACGCGCCCCTTTGTTGGAACCACAAAACAGACAAACCGACTTCATGAAACTCTCCAAATAAGAACAGCCGGGCGGAAGCTTCCGACCCGGCTGCACAGGACATGATGCTTGCTTACAAAACCGCTTGCGGGTAAGAACCCAGCACTTTGACAAAGGAGGTCCGCTCGGACAGCCCGGCTAGCGCGGTTGCGACATTGGCGTCGTCGTGATGACCTTCCATGTCGATGAAGAACACGTAGTCCCACAAACCGGCACGCGAGGGGCGCGATTCGAACTTGGTCATGGAAACACCATTATCGGCCACTGGTGCCAGCAACTGGTGGACGGCGCCCGGACGATTGGGCGCAGCCACCACAATGGAAGTCTTGTCCTGACCGGTTGCACCAACCTGCTGATTACCCAGCACCAGAAAGCGTGTAGTGTTATTGGGCTCGTCTTCAATGTTCTCAGCCAGTTTGACCAGCCCGTAGCGCTCGGCAGCGGCCTGCCCGGCGATGGCTGCAGCCTGCGGATCTTCACCGGCCAGGCGTGCAGCCTCGGCATTGCTGGCCACCGACATGCGCTCGACATTTTCCGGCAGGTTCTTGTTCAGCCATTCGTGACATTGCGCCAGCGCCTGGGCATGAGCATACACGCGGGTAATGCCAGCCATGCCGTCTTCCTTGCGCAGCAGGTGATGATGAATGCGCAGCACCACCTCACCGCAAATACGCAAGGGGCTGCTTACCATCAGGTCCAGCGTACGGCCAACTGCGCCTTCGGTGCTGTTTTCCACCGGGGCCACCACATAATCCAGCGCGCGGGATTCCACCAGCCGGAAAGCCTCATCCACCGAGGCGCAGGCCACGGTGCGTGCGGCATGGCCAAAATGCTTGATGGCAGCCAGTTGGGTAAAGGTGCCTTCCGGTCCCAGGTAGGCAATGGATAAGGGTTTTTCCAGCGCCAGGCATTCGGACATCACCTCGCGGAACAGCCGTGCCACGCTTTCATTGGGTAGCGGACCGGGATTGAGCTGCTGGATACGGCGCAGTACCTGGGCTTCACGTTCCGGGCGATAGATGATGCCACCACCCTTGATTTCACCGATCTCGCGAGCATGACTGGCACGGCTGTTAAGCAGATGGAGGATCTGGGCATCGATGGAGTCGATGGCGTCGCGGTGTTGCTTCAGCAGTTCTTCTGACACGTAATCAATCTTTCACTATGACAAACTGGCCTTTTCCAATCTGGTAAGTTTCCGCGAGATAGCCTTCCGTCGCAAGCACCAGTCGAATGAAATCTGCACATTCGCTTGCATGCGACAGGACATTATCCACCACGATTAGCCCACCCGGACGCAGAATCCTGCACAGATCTGGCCAGTAATCGGTATATCGGCTGCGATCTGCGTCCAGGAACACCAGATCCACGCTGCCAGCTTCAGCTGTCTGCAAATAGTTGGCAGCATCCAGACAATGCAGATCCACCTTGTGCTGCAGAGCAAAATCCTGCAAATGCCGCGCCGCCTGTTGCTGTTTGGCCGGCAGAATATCCAGACTACTGATGCGGCCCGCACGATCACGCAAGGCCAGCGCCAGCCACAGGGTGGAATAACCGTTGGATGTGCCGATCTCCAGCACATGTTGCGGATTGGCATGCCGCAATAGCTGGTAGAGGAAGCGCCCGGTATCCGGCGTGATGAACAGGTTTTTCAATGCGCGTTCGGTCGTGACGGCATCATGATGCTCACCCTGCTCCCAAATGGCGTGCAAACGCGCAAACATCTCGCTACTCAGCATGAGTTCTCCTTGAAAATCAGAAACAGGCGGTAATCAGATCAGCAAAGGCCATAACGAAGCGTGGCTGCTGATACATCAACAGCAAAACCAGCAAGGCAAGCAGCGCCAACGCCACACCGAGCACGGTTTTCATGCCGCAGCCTTGTCGGCAAAGGCCGCAGAGGCACGCTCGCGAATCGGCAGGTTAGCCAGGGCAGCCAGAACGCCCAGCACAATGGCAATGCCCCACACGATGTTGTAATTGCCATTCAGGTCGTACAGTTTCCCACCCAGCCACACCCCAAGAAAGCTACCCACCTGATGGGAAAAAAATACCGCACCGGACAGCATGCCCAGGTGCTGCACACCAAACTGGCTGGCAATCACGCCATTGGTCAGCGGCACGGTGGATAGCCACAGAAAGCCCATCACCGAGGCAAATACCAGCACCGAGGGCACCGACAGCGGCAGCAGCAGGAACAGGCCGATGGCAATGCTGCGCGCCAGATAGATACCGGCAAGCAGCGGCGGCTTGGCATAGCGGCTGCCAGCTTCGCCGAAAATGAAAGTGCCAAAAATATTGAACAGGCCGATCAGCGCCAGTGCCAGACTGGCGATATTGCCGCCCATGCCGTGATCGCGCAGATAAGCGGGCAGATGCACGCCAATGAACACGACCTGGAAACCACAAACGAAATAACCAGCCATCAGCAAGCGAAAGCCCTTTTCGGTCCAGGCGCGGCTGAATGTATGCAACATCCCCTGCAGCAAGTGCGGATGGGTGTGTGGCTGCGCCGTCTGCGGCAGTGACGCAGCCTGATGGGTAAGTGATCGTCCCAATGGCAGCATCAACAAGGCACAAGCCCCCAGCACCAGCAAGGCGGGGATCCAGCCCATGCCGTCGATCAGCGAGCGCTCGATCGGCACCATGGCAAACTGACCGAAAGAACCCGCAGCGGCGGTCAGGCCCATGGCACGCGAACGATAGGCTGCCGGCACGGTACGGCCCAGTACGCCAAAGATCACACTATAGGTGGTTCCGGACAGCGCCAGCCCCAGTAGCACACCGGCCGACAGGGAGAACATGACCGGGCTGGCCGACACCGTCATCAGCAACAAGCCCAGTGCGTACAGCAGACCACCGCCCAGCAGCACCTTTCCTGGGCCATGACGGTCTGCCAGTGCGCCGGCAAACGGCTGGGCCAGACCCCAGATCAGGTTCTGCATGCCCAGTGCAAAGGCAAAGCTTTCGCGGGTCCAGCCAAAGGCGCTGGTCATGGGCGGCATGAAAAAACCGAAGCCATGGCGAATGCCCATGGCCAGTGACACGATGAGGCCGCCCGCAAGCAGCAAGCGTTGAATGGAGCGGTCCATGGGATGATTTCCGATATTGTTATGGTCATCCATCATAAAACCGCTGCGCACAAGAAAAAACCCGTGTTGGCCACGGGTTTTTGCACACAGTGTAGCGATAGCAGAACAATCTGCCCTGTCACATCGTCGTCAGCCGTTCTGGCGGGCAAAGTCCTGCATGAAGCTGGCCAGCGCCTTTACACCCTCAATCGGCATGGCGTTGTAGATGGAGGCGCGCATGCCGCCCACCACGCGGTGGCCCTTGAGCTGGATCAGACCGTTCTTGCGCGCTTCCATCAGGAAGCTTTCTTCCAGCGCATTGTCCTTCAGGCGGAACACAACATTCATGCGCGAACGGAAGGGTTCGTCGATATGGGTGGTATAGAAGCCTTCGCTGGCCTGAATGGTGTGATACAGCAAACCGGCCTTTTCCGCATTGCGGCTTTCCATGCCCTTTACCCCGCCCTGCTGCTTCAGCCATTTGAACACCAGGCCGGCGATATAGATGGGATAGGTGGCCGGGGTGTTGTACATGGAGTCGGCGTCGGCATGCACCTGATAGTTGAGCATGGTGGGCAGATCGGCACGAGCACGACCCAGCAGGTCTTCACGCACCAGTAGCACCACCAGGCCGGACGGGCCGATATTCTTCTGCGCGCCGGCATAGATCAAGCCGAACTTGCTGACATCCACTTCACGTGACAGGAAGTCGGACGACATGTCACAAACCAGCGGCACGCCTTCGTCAGACGGTACGAAGGGGAATTGCAAACCGCCGATGGTTTCATTGGAGGTGTAGTGCAGGTAGGCGGCATTCGGGTCGCGCTGCCAGGTATTTTCTGCCGGGATGTAGGCGAAGTTGCGGTCTTCGCTACTAGCCACCACGTTGATACTGCAATAGCGGCGTGCTTCCTTGATGGCCAGCTTGGACCAGTGGCCAGTATTGACGATGTCGACTGATTGTTTGCCGCCCAGCAGGTTGAGCGGCACCATGGAAAACTGCATGGAGGCACCACCCTGCAGGAACAATACCTTGTAACCGGCGGGTACGTGCATCAGCTCGCGCAGATCCTGCTCGGCATCATGGATGATTTCCATGAATTCCTTGCCGCGATGGCTCATTTCCATCACGCACATGCCGGAGCCGTGCCAGTCCAGCATTTCACTCTGGGCTTGCGCCAGAACATCGTGGGGCAAAACTGCCGGTCCGGCGGAAAAGTTATACACCTTGGCCATGTCTGTCCTCAGTCATTGCTTCAAACTTGCGGCATGACCCGGCAGGCCATGCCTGTGTGTCACTGCGTCAGCAGAAAGTGGGCCCGTGCCACGGCCACCGGCTTGCGGCGGTCTTCTTGCCAGGCCTCTATCAATACATGTGCTACGCGCTTGCCCTGTTTGGTGATCTCGCAATGGGCAAACAGGGTTTGCGGTCGGCCGGAGCGCAGGTAGTCGAGGGAAAAATCGACAATCTTGGGTGCTTCCAGCGATTCGCGATGCCAGATCAGGTGCAGCAGTGCTGCATTTTCCAGAAAACCGCCAATCAGCCCGCCGTGCAGTGCCGGCAGAACCGTGTTGCCGACATTGCGCTCGGCGAAAGGCAGCTGGAACAGCAACTCACCTGCTTCGTCTTCCAGCATTTCCACGCCCATCAGCCGGGCATAGGGAATGGCGTCGATCAGGGCGGTGAAGTCCTTGGCATCGCGCAGACTGGCCAGTTTTTCCATGAAATCGCTCATGGTTTTGGCTCCTGCAACATCGAGGCGCGACTGGATTCGCGCATGAAAGTGGCTACGCCATGGGCGATGGGGTCGGCGGGGTCGTCGTGATAGCACACGGCGCGGGTGAAGGCGATCTGGCTGGCCAGGCGGTAACACTCGGCACGGCAGTGGATGGCCTTGCCCGGTGTGGCTGCCTTCAGGTAGTCGATGCGCAGGTCCAGCGTGGCGATGGTTTCAAAATCCGGCAGGCAGGCGGTGACCGAAACGGCACTGGTGGTATCCACCAGCGAGGTGATCACCCCTCCGTGGATGGTGCCGCTGGCAGGGTTGCCCACCAGGTCTTCCCGCCACTCCACCTTGAGCACCGGGCGGCGACCCTCGGTGCCCAGATACTGGAAACCAAGGGTGGCACAGTGCGGCAGGGAGACGAAGAGCTTGCTCATCGTCTCCAGCACCTGCGGATTGGCAGGTGTTGCCGTCATGCCTCGGCATCCCCTGCGCTGGTGGTGTCAGCTGCCGGTGCGGCGATATCTTCACCGTCAACCGCATCGCCATCAACAACTTCGACTTCCTCGTCGGATTCGCCTTCTGCCACCTTTTCCAGGCCGATAAGCTTCTCGCCCTCGTCCAGGTTGATCAGGCGTACGCCCTGTGCCGAACGGCCGGTTTCACGCACTTCGGATACCTTGGTGCGGATCAGCACGCCGCCGGTGGTGATCAGCATCACGTCGTCGCTGTCTTCCACCAGGCTGGCAGCAACCAGCTTGAAGCCGGTCTTGTCGGTCAGGTCCATCGCAATCACACCCTGAGTGCCACGGCTGGTATGACGGAACTCGCCGGTGCGGGTACGTTTGCCATAGCCGCCATCACTGGCAGTCAGCACTTGCTGCTCTTCCGAATTGGTCACCAGCAGGGAAATCACCTGCTGGCCTTCGCCCAGCATCATGCCGCGCACGCCACCGGCGGTACGGCCCATGGCGCGCACATTGGTTTCGCTGAAGCGCACGGCTTTGCCGGCATCGGAGAACAGCATGATCTGGTCGTTGCCGGAAGTCAGTGCCACGCCGATCAGGTTGTCGCCCTCATCCAGGCGCACGGCGATGATGCCGGCAGTACGCGGACGGGAGAAGGCTTCCAGCGGGGTTTTCTTCACGGTGCCGTTGGCGGTACACATGAAGATGAACGGGCCTTTGGCCTTGAGGGCGGCGGCTTCATCATCTTCGTTGTCGTCGCATACGGCATCAGCATCGGTGAAGGCCTTGATCGGCAGCAGTGCGTTGATCTTCTCGCCATCGGCCAGCGGCAGCACATTCACCATCGGCTTGCCGCGGCTGTTGCGACCGCCTTGCGGCAGATCGTAAACCTTGATCCAGTAGCAGCGACCCTTGCTGGAGAAGCACAGCACGTAGTCGTGGGTGTTGGCCACGAACAGGGTGTCGATGAAATCGTCATCCTTGGTGGCGGCAGCCTGCTTGCCACGACCGCCACGGCGCTGCGAGCGGTAATCGTCGATCGGCTGGGTCTTGATGTAGCCGGTGTGGGAGATGGTCACCACCATGTCTTGCGGGGTGATCAGGTCCTCGATATTGATGTCGCCGCCAAACGGTTCGATTTCCGAACGACGGCCGTCGCCGAACTGGGTCTTGATGGCCAGCAGTTCGTCGCCGATGATCTGGTTGATGCGCTCCGGACGTTCCAGAATGTCGATCAGGTCCAGGATAATGGCCATGATGTCGCGGTATTCGCCGACGATCTTGTCCTGCTCCAGGCCGGTCAGGCGTTGCAGACGCATTTCCAGAATGGCCTGGGCTTGCGCGTCGGACAGACGGTAGCCATCCGGGTGCAGGCCGAACTCGGCATCCAGCCCGTCCGGGCGTGCCTTGCTCTGGTCCACGCGGGACAGCATTTCTTCCACCAGCTCCGAGCGCCATGCACGCGCCATCAGCGCCACCTTGGCAGCCGGCGGGGTTTCCGAGGCCTTGATCAGTGCGATGATGTCATCCACGTTGGACAGCGCAACGGCCAGACCTTCCAGGATGTGGCCACGCTCGCGCGCCTTGCGCAGTTCGTAGATGGTGCGGCGGGTAACGACTTCGCGGCGGTGACGCAGGAATTCGTCGATGATCTGCTTCAGGTTCAACAGGCGCGGCTGGCCATCGACCAGGGCCACCATATTGATGCCGAAGCTGTCTTGCAGCTGGGTGAGCTTGAACAGGTGATTGAGCACCACTTCCGGCATTTCGCCGCGTTTGAGCTCGATCACGATGCGCATGCCGGACTTGTCCGACTCGTCGCGCAGATCGGAAATGCCTTCAATCTGCTTGTCGCGCACCAGTTCGGCAATGCGTTCCAGCAGGCGCGACTTGTTCACCTGGTACGGAATCTCGTCGACGATGATGGCCTGACGGTCACCCTTGCCGATGTCTTCAAAGTGGGTGCGGGCGCGCATGATGACGCGGCCGCGGCCGGTACGGTAGCCCTCTTTCACCCCCGCGGTGCCGTAGATGATGCCGGCGGTCGGGAAGTCCGGTGCCGGAATGATGTCGATCAGCTCATCGATGGTCAGTTCCGGATTGGCCAGCAGCGCCAGACAGGCATCCACCACTTCGGTGAGGTTGTGCGGCGGAATATTGGTGGCCATGCCCACGGCAATGCCGGAGGAGCCGTTGATCAGCAGGTTGGGGATCTTGGCCGGCAGGATCAGCGGTTCGTGTTCGGAGCCGTCGTAGTTGGGCCCGAAATCCACGGTTTCCTTGTCGATATCCGCCAGCAGCTCGTGCGCAATGCGCGCCATGCGGATTTCGGTGTAACGCATGGCAGCCGCGCTATCGCCATCCACCGAGCCGAAGTTGCCCTGGCCATCCACCAGCGGGTAACGCAGGCTGAAGTCCTGCGCCATGCGCACGATGGTGTCGTAAACAGCCGAGTCACCGTGCGGGTGATATTTACCGATGACATCGCCTACGATACGCGCCGATTTCTTGTAGGCGCGGTTCCAGTCGTTGGAAAGTTCGTGCATGGCAAACAGCACGCGACGATGTACCGGTTTGAGGCCATCACGCACATCGGGAAGCGCCCGGCCCACGATCACGCTCATGGCGTAATCCAGGTAGGAGCGGCGCATTTCCTCTTCGAGGCTGATTGGGATCGTTTCCTTGGCGAAAAGCTGATCTGTCATGGGTAAATGGCTATCTTTTCAGGAATCAAAAATAAGCCCGATTCTACCACGTCCACCCCGCCAGCGCATGCCTTGTCTCAGCCGCCCCACCTGCTGCGGCAGCCATTTCCCCCATCCCGGCAGGCTGCACCTGCTGCGTCAGGCACTTAGCATGCAAAAGTGTCCGCTGCGACACCCCAAAGCAGCCAGGCAAATCACCGGCCCGCCTGCAACAAAACGCCATACGCATGCAAAACGGGCCGCTTGCCTGCGCAAGCGACCCGTCCGACCCGAACCCGTCACAGCTCAGGATGATTGGTGCGAACTACCGAATTCCCAGCTCATCGCCCAGGCATAGAAGGCAATCAGCATCATCACGTTCAGCATCAGGCTGAACAGGATGAACAGCAAGGGCATGAACATCAGCGAGCCAAAGTGCATGACCAGCGCCGCCAGAAAGTAATGCAGCGGTGCCTCCACCAGCAGATAAGCCATGGAAATCGCGGTCAGCAGAATCTTCTCCACGATGGGCTTGTTCAGGATGTTGAAGGTGATGCTGTGAATCCACGGCACCAGGAAGGTCAGGATCAACACCGTTTCCAGGCAGGTGTGATGGTATTCCGGCAGAGAGTGGCTGAAACCGGCCGGATACAGCGCAAAGAACAGGCAAGCGCTGCCATGCACGATGACAATCAGTCGCAGCACATAGCGCATGGGCGTGTTTTCCTTGTTGATCAGGAAAGACAGCACCAGCAACACCACACAAGCCACGCAATTGAGCCACCACTGCCAGTAGCTGGGCACCGTGGCAGACAGCTCCAGCCAGGGCAAGGCAATCATCGGATGCAATGGCCAACCGGCAATCACCTGACTGGACAAATCCGCCGGCACACTGCTTATGCCTATGCTCCACGCTGTCAACCAATGCCAGAACTGCATCACCTGCGGCAGGAACTGCAGCAGGATCAGATCAAACAGTACCGGCAGGCCGATGATCTCCACCCAGCGCACCCGGGTGAAACGCTCGGTACGCATGGCGCGGTGACTCTGAATGACGCCACCGGCATAGCCGGTGGTGCGCATCGCATTGAGCAAGGCCAGACGTGGCTTCAGACTCATGGCAGATCCCAGAATACCGCCATGGAACCACCGGAGCGCTGATAGTAGGTGCCATGGTAATAATCCACCGTGGCATGCACACCCCAGTGCGGGCCAACCCACTCCTTCCAGCCCAGGCTGTAATACTGGCTGTCAAACACTTGCTGGGTAGTGCTGTTACCAATCGGCATATAACCTTCACTACCGGAGTTTACCGACAGCACGATCTGACGCCAGCGGTCGCGGCCATAAGTCACCGCGCCGTAGCCCTGGGTTGAAATGACGCTACCCGGATTACTCAGATTGCGGTGAATGCCGCCCTCCACCACCCATGGGCCGTCAAAGTAATAGACAAAGCCCAGGGTGTAGACCCGATCACTATAGCCCTGACGATTGTCGTTGTAGGCAAAGCCAAAAGTGGACACCAGATTGCGCTCCGGCAGCCACTTGCGGTTGATGGCTGCGCCGTAGTGCTTGTCCGCCCAGAAAGTGCCGGCACTACTCTTGCCAAACTCCAGCCGGCCATACCAGTCCGGATTGATGTCGTGATTCCAACCGCCATTGAAGGCTGTCCCGGACTCACCAAAACGGTGGTCGTTCTGCACGATCCAGTCAAACACATTGGCGGTGTCGGTTTGCCACACACCGGAAACAAACGCGCTGTTCCAGTCGCCGTTGCCACCGCTGACATGATGACCGCCACCGCCCACTTCAATACTGCGACTCATGGAATATGGCCCTGCCACTTCCGGGGCCGCTGCTTCCGCAGCAGCCTCACTGGCAACCGGAGCCGCCGCCGGGGCTGCATCTTCCGCAACGGCGACAGCGCTGCACAGTACGCTGGCAAGCATCAGTGCATAGTGTTTTTGTTTGAATTTCATTCTTCCCCTCACTGAGAATTGCCTGTTGGCGGTAGGTAATCGATTTGTAAATCCTTGCCGGAACGCGCGGTCACACGCCATCCTTGCGGAGTTTCTTCCAGACGGGCATCGCCGGCTGTCAACAACGGTCGCCCCGTCACGCTATCTTTGGGCAGCAGCCAGCTTTGCTCGGCCAGCGACTGCGGATTGTGCGCCTGAATGCGCAGGCGTCCATCAGTGGCACCTGCCAGCGGACGGGCTTGCCACGTGGTCAGTTCGCGCTGCGACAGGAAGCGCGCAAGACCGGTCATGGTATACCAGCGGAATTGACCACTGGCGTGCAGGCTGGCGGTCTGCGCCAGCCAGCTGGCGGCAGCATTCTGGTAGAAATACACACCCGGCGGATGGAAATACACCAGACGCGCCTCGCCCTGATCCACCACGAAACGGGTCATGGCCTGCAGCCAGGCTTGCATGCGCGGCTGACCGTAATCGTTGCGCACTCCTTCCTCAAACGAAGCCACGCTGCCATCAGCCGAAACCGGGAATGACCAGGGGCGGTCGTGCATATTGGCCGGGTCTACATAAGAGCGCGTAGGCCCCATGGACAGGTTGGCTACCTGGTAATAGGCAATCACACCATGCTTGCGCAGCCAGTCGGTCACCCAGGAAGGCTGGTTGCCGTTTGGTGCCGAGTATTCGGTCAGCGGTTGGTGAATGACGTTTTCCAGATCCTGCTTGTTGTGCTCCAGATAAGGTGTCCACTCCGCCGCATTGTGTTCGTTCACATTGAAGGCAAAGTAGTTGTGCGCCCAGCCGCCATGTGCGCCAATCTCGTTCCCCATTCCCTTGAGCCGGCTTACCACAGCCTGCGCCTTGGCATTGTTTGCCAGATCCATGCCCAGATGATCGCCAGGGCGATTGGTATCCGGGCCAGTCGTAAAGTGGATGGAGTACGGACCTTGCTTCAGGAAGCCGATCTTCTCCAGCATGTCGATATAAGGCAGCGCATTGGCAGCATCCACGTGCCAGTTCATCACCAGGCCGCCAATACCGTCCGGCACCGCAGAGAGCCGGGGCAGATGCAGCACCTGACGATTGAAGAAGGCAAGGAAGGAATGCAGCCACAGGCCATCCGTGCGCACGGCCAGATAAGTCACTGGCAAATTGACAAACAGCACCTTGCCTTTGCCATAGCTGCGCAGACCAGCCAGCACCGAACCGTCGCGCCCTTCTGCCATCAACTTGCCGGGAAAGCGGCCGCGGGTTTCAAAGTAGCTGAACGCCGCATTGTCATAGCCATAAGTCGTGGCCTGCAGCCAACCGCTGCCACTGGCGGTATAGGGCTGGAAACGACCGGGGGCAATGCCCAGATCCTGCAGCGTCGATGGCGGCACCAGCAGGGCATCGTTATGGATCATGCCCTTGCCCCTTTCCTGGAACAGCAGGTACTCCACGCCCACCAAGCGGGTCAGCTCGGCTCGCTCCAGAAAGCGGCCTTCTGCATTTTCGGTAGCGGCATCGTAATTGAGCCACAACGCGCCACCCTGGCGCACATACTCTTCCAGCACACTGCCCAGTGCCGGGCTGATGTAGCGATGGATGCTGTCCGGCAACACCACGCCACGAATCTGCGCCCGCTGTGCCGCATCCAGCCCGACAAAGTCACTGGCACGCATCTGCGACATCAAGACGCCGCTTTCGGCGGCAGCATCCTGCCAGGCCAGTACATACTTTTGCGACGGCGCATTATCCGGCAGCAACAACACCATGCCCACGGCAGGTGCCGGCATATTGCGGCTACGCTGCCAATGCCAGCCCAGACTGACCAGCAAAGCCAGCACCAGAATCACCACCAGCCAGACCCATTTGGGCCACTGCTGTACTTTTATCAAACTGCCTACCCCTTATTTTGCAAGCGGACCGAAGCGTTGCTCCAGCCCCTGAAAAACGGCTTCTTCCAGCACATTCCAGCGCTGTCCATCACGGGATGGCGCAGCGCGAGCCATCCATTGCTGCGCCACGTCATCCCGCTTGTTTTTAATGGCCGCCACAGTCAGCAGGCCCCAGGCGTAATCCAGCACCTCGGCATCCTGCAGCAACCAGGGCAGCCCCTCACCAGCCAACCAGTCATCGTATGTGCGCTGTCCGCGTGGCAGCTGCATGCCGGCCATCAGCGGAAACAGCTGCGCCGCAGTACGCGGATAGAATGCAGCAGCCGGCTCCCCGTGCGAGGCGGTGCGCCACATCCGCCGCCGGGCATCCCAGAACACCTTGCCGACAGCAAGCTCCAGTTGACGGGCCAGCCTGCAGCTTTTTCCGCCGTGCTGGCAGTCATCGCGCAGCGCTTCGTACACCTCGGCGTTGTCCATCAGGTAGCCGACATCCGCCCCGCGCGCATAGTGATAGATACCGGCGGGCTGAACACGCAGCTGCAGCAAATCAGCCCGCGCCTGCCGCAACGACTGCTGCAGCTCGGGCGACATGCCGGCACTGTCGCCATGCACGCGGTACAGCAGCGAGATCCACAAGGCCAGCGAGGAGTCGTCGGCATCGGCATTGGCCAAGCGCTTCCAGCCGCCACCGGGCTGTGCGACAAAGCGGGGAAAACTGCCACCCGCCTCTCGCCGTGGCAGCAGCCAGGCAATCCAGGCCTCGGCAGCCGGCTTGACCGGCAAGCCCATCTCATCGGCAAGCAGCAGGGCTTTCATGGCAAAGTACGGATCGACCAGATCGCCATCGATCTGCAAGCGAATGGCACCATCTGCCGACTGATAGGCATGCAGGTCGACGGCCTCACGCGCCATGCCGCAACCTGCCCAAAGCGCCAGCAACAGACTGGCCAGCCAATGCCACTTACACCCCGCTGGCACGCTCATGCCGAATGGCCCCACGCGAACGTGCCCACACCGTGCCATGCACCAGCATGGGCAATTTGAGACGAATGGAACTGGAAGAGACGCTGATCGGGCTATCGGTACTGCCCAGCACGCAGCGGCTACCGAGATAGACAAAACGTTCCGCCACCACCGGCCCCAGCAAAACGCAGTCGCTCAGACAGGAAACCGACATATCGGACACCATGGAGCCTTCCACGGTCACCGCATTGCCCACATGCACATTGCCACTGGCCTTGACGCTGCCCTGTATGTAGCAGCCATGGCCAATCTTGAGCGTGCCATGCACCACCAGATGGCCACTGATAAAACTGTGATCAGGCAGGGAAAGATTACCCTCCACGACCACACGCCGGATGTCGTCATTGAAAAATATCGTATGTTCCAGCTGCAGAATATCGAAGACACGGTACGGCCCCATGGCCGACACCCGCTGCCATGGCTTGCCCATTCGAATGGTTGCGGCCTGGATGCGCTGAAAGCTGGCCGGGCCGGTAAAGCACATTTCCTGCTGGGCCACCATGCGACCGAACAGGGTGGCATTACGGCCGATCAGCATATTGCGGGCACTGGCCCAGCGCACCACGGAGTTCTGCTCCCCCAGAACCAGATCGCCTTCCGCCAGAATGCTGCGCAGGATTACGCTGCCTCTGGTTTCCACGTCACCGGCGCAGTAAACCTCTTTCAGGCAGCTGAAATCAGCCGGGATAGCAAGCCCGGCAGTGGCCAGAACTTCTTCTTCTACCTTCTTTTCCAGCAGGGGACTCCATGCTGACAGGCGCGAATTCCAGTAATTCTGTAATTGATTCAGCAAACCATGGCTTTCCAGGTATTTGCGATAGTTCTCGGCAAAGACATTGGAAGAGCCGGTATGCAGCCGATTGATACCCAGCGAGGTAACGTCGGTCTTGCGCACCAGTTCCAGCATGGCAGGCAGCAGTGGCAGCAGCATCAGCGACAACACGCCAATCACAAATATCAACAGCATCATTTAGCCTGCCCCCGGTAGCGCTTGGTTTTGTCCCAGTGCAGGTTTTGCGTCTTGCGGAAGGGTTCGATAATGAATTGCAAGATGGTGGCATGCGAGATGGTCACCAGGCTGACAATGAAACCGAAGATGGAAAACGGCAGAATGCGCAGCCGGTTACCACTGCCATCCAGATAGCAGGCGGTACCAATTTCAAAGAAGGCGGCAAAATTGCCCATGGCGCTGTAACACACCAGACCCAGGATCAGGAAAAAGCCCGGAGATGGCAGCACGCTGTCGAAATAGAACAGGATCAGGGTAATCAGCCAGCCCACCAGCAAAAACGGGGACATGGCATAGGTACCCAGCAATAGCAGACCATCCGATTTTTCGCGAAAAGGCACGCCCTTGGTGCGCAGCAAGCGGCCTACGTGACGCGCCAGCGCCTGATTGTGGCCACGCGTCCAGCGCATCAGCTGACGGATACGCACCGGCCAGCTTTCCGGCACTTCCTCATAGCATTCGGAACGGTTGGTATACGCGGTCAGCCAGCCACCTATCAGCAGGCGGTAGGTCAGGTCGGTATCCTCGGCCAGTACGTCGTCATGCCAGCCACCAACACTCTCCAGTGCTGCCACGCGAATCCCGCCCACGGTTCCACCATACTGCGGCACCAGCTTCATGTTCATCCGCGCCTGCTGGTCCACCTGATAACCACCGGCCCGCTCCATGTCCAGCATGCGGGTCAGCAGATTGGCACCGGCATTAAGCGGTACCACCCGGCCCATCACCGCACCCACTTCCGGGTCGAAGAACGGAGCCACCAATTGCTTGAGCAAGCCGCGACCCGGCACATAGTCGGCATCGAACACGATGAAAATATCGGTATCGATCATGGCCGTAGCATCTTTCAGCGCGGCTGCCTTGCCCGGTTTACCCTCGCTGCGATGAAAAGGCCGGATGATGTCAGGTCGGCGCGCGGCAATCTGGTCGATGATTTCCCGCGTGCCATCACTGGATCGATCGTTGACCGGCATGATGATCATGCGCCCGTCCGGATAATCGGACTCCAGCAAGGCCTCCATCGCATCGGCAATTACCGCTTCTTCGTTGTGCGCGGCAATGAACACCGTCACGCGCGGCCACTCGGCAGTCTCGATATCCAGATAGGGATGGCGCTGTTTGCCAAACAGTCGGTTCAGGGTAAACGCCATGTGACGCACGGCATACACCATGATGAAGGCTACGATCACATACAGGATGATGGCCAGCACGCGCAGGAACCACAGCGCTGGTGCCGACTGCTGCGAACGGTGCGGCGGATCATCCAGCTGATTGGTGCTGCTGCGAGACTCCTCGATCTGCTGGCGGATCACAGCCTGCGTCTGACGCAGGGCCGCCTCACTGGCCGCCCCTTTGAGGTGTACGGTCGGGCTGTGATGCGTCTGGACCGCAGGAACACTGGCCTGCGCTGGCAAATCAGCCTTGTCTTCAATCGGCAGCGCCGCCAGGGCCGCCTGCGACTGATTGACTGCAGCAGCTGCCGGCTTGGCCGCCAGCACATGGCCAGCGCCCCCCAGCATCAACAGCATAGTCAGCAATCCGGCTTTGGCTGCGCGGCAATAATCAAACCGCAGCGACAAGGGATGCCTCCGTCGCCATCTCATGCCGCAATTGCGGCAGCGACGCCAGAATGCTGGCAATGCGACGACCCGCCGAACCATCGCCATACGGGCTGTGCGCCTGCGACATATTGGCGTACACCATGGCATCATCCAGCAGTTCGCTGGCGCAGCGCACGATGTTCTCAGCCTCGGTCCCTACCAGTCGTGCCACGCCGGCAGCCAGCGCTTCGGGGCGCTCGGTGGTGTCGCGCGTCACCAGTACCGGTTTGCCCAGTGCCGGGGCCTCCTCTTGAATACCACCCGAGTCGGTGATGATCAGGTGGCAACGGTTCATCAGGTAGACAAAAGGCAGGTATTCCTGCGGCTCTATCAGGTGAATGTTGGAGACACGGGACAGCAGCTCGAATACCGGCTTGCGTACATTGGGATTCAGATGCACCGGATAAACGATATCCACATCAGGGTAGCGCTGGGCCAGTTTGAGCAGGCCATTGCAGAAGCTGGCAAATTTTTCGCCAAAATTCTCGCGGCGGTGGCCGGTTACCAGAATCATGCGCGCATCTGTACGAATGAAGGAAAAGGTTTGCTCCATGTCGGCGCGCAGGCTGGCGTTTTTCTCCAGCTTGTCTACCGCCAGCAGCAGGGTATCCACCACGCTGTTGCCGGTAATGAAGATGCGGGAAGGATCGATTTTTTCGGCATACAAATTGCGGCAGGATTCTTCAGTCGGCGCAAAGTACCAGCTGGTCAGCGTATCGGTTACCCGGCGATTCATCTCCTCCGGCCACGGCGAGTAAAGATCGCCGGTACGCAGGCCGGCCTCGACATGGCCGATGGGAACCTTGCGGTAGAACGCCGCCAGGCTGGCTCCCAGCGTGGTGGCAGTATCACCATGCACCAGCACCACGTCCGGTCTTTCCTGCTCCAGCACCTTGTCGATGCCTTCGATCAGCCGCGCGGTCAGCGATGCCAGGCTTTGCCCCTGCTGCATCAGCTGCAGATCGAAATCCGGCTCGACCTCAAAGAAATCCAGAACCTGATCCAGCATTTCCCGGTGCTGGCCGGTTACACATACCCGCGATTCAATATTGGGAAAACTCGCCAACGCCTGAATTACCGGCACCATTTTCACGGCCTCCGGCCGTGTCCCGAACACAGTCAAAACCTTGATCACATCACTACCCCGTTTGCATGATTCTTTGTCTACACAAATTGTGCACGTTGTTTTTTACTGATGCGCACAAACTGCCTGCCCGGCCGCTTACGGTCACGCCAGGCCTGTTTGCCTGCGTGCCGATTATCATTTTTTCTCTGTCGCCTCTTGGAAAGCCACCCTGAAAAGGCATGGCATCTCACTCTGAGCTCGGCATGAATTTTTCGCTATTTTATTCGCACAATGTTTATTTTTCTAAAGAAAAGTAAACATAAAATAAGTGTTTAAAAATAACGCATTATTTTTAAATTTATCAGAACAAGTCCTGAGAATAATAAAGCCCCGTCACTTTACCGGATGACATCTACATTTACAACACTATTCATCATCATTTTAAACATTAACATGTGCAATGCGTAAAAAAAGGGCTTGCGCCCCTTTACACTTCCAACCAGACCTCAGCTCGACATCATGCCGAATCCCCGCCTGTGCCCGCGCGACAGCTGCCAATGCGGACCGTCAGCATGCCAACAATCCGCTGCAGCAGCGCCCCCGGCGGAAGGAAAGCAGGGCAACATCAGGTCGCTTCGCCCTGCACCGGGCACTCCAGCAGGCGCAAATCCACCGTCGCATCCGGCATCATCTGCAGCAAACCATCCCGCAAGGCATGGCCCGCCTCCAGCAATGCCGACAGTGGCATGGCCGGCAAGCTTTCCAGAATGAACCACATGCGGCTGGCGCTGGCATCCAGCCGGGTACGCACCCCCTGGCGCCAATTCCAGCGCCGGCAAGTGACACCGGCATCATCGCACCACACCACCTCACCGGCTTCCGGCGGCTCATTCACCGGCAGGCCCTGTTTCATGGTGTCAAATGCTTCGCTGCCATCTGCCCGCAGCAGTCTTGGCACACCGATATAGGCCGCGAAGTTTTCTCCGCCCACCGGTACGGCATAACGCAGGCTGATGGCATTGTACAAATCGACCAGCGGGTCGATGGCATCCATGCCGCCATCACGCAGCACCCGCTTGCGCAAGGCCTCTGCCGAACAGGGTGTACGTTGTGGCTTGGCCCCAAAAGCACGGAACGTGTCTGCCCACGCTGCCAGATGAGCCTCTGCCCAGAACGGGCCCCCGGCCTGCACATGACGACAAGCATCTTCCAGCATGGCAGGCGCGACATCTGGCCGCACAATGGCAGCGGCCTCCACGCTGAGACTCAGCGCTCTGAAACCAGGTGCAAGCGTGGCAATGGCGGGGTGAATTGACGGCTGAACGAGGAACATTGCAGAATCCTATATTGACTGTTTCATTCCATGATAGTGACCAATGACCAATAAAGTCAATATATCGACCGACAGCGGTGCCGATGTGCACCAAGTCAGCGCCGCGGTGGCAGCGCAGCTAAAACAACACCGTAAAGACCGCAAGCTGTCGCTGGACGAGCTCTCGCGCCGCTCCGGCGTCAGCAAGGGCATGCTGGTGGAAATTGAAAAAGGCAGTGCCAACCCCAGCATTGCCATTCTGTGCAAGCTGGCGGCCACACTGGGGGTGTCGGTGGCAGACATCGTTAATGTTGCCAAAACCCCAGCCGTACACCTGATCAGGCCAGATGATATTCCCGTACTGTGGCACGGCCCGGCAGGCGGCAGCGCACGGCTGCTGGCAGGCAGCAGTGGCCCGGACATGGTGGAACTGTGGCACTGGGAAATGCAACCTGGCGAACTGTTTGCATCACCCGGCCATGGCGCGGGGACAGTGGAGCTGTTTCATGTAGCAGAAGGCGAGCTGACACTCAAGGTGGGCGAGCAGGAACTGCAGATTCCAGCCGGCAGCGCCGCCGTGGCCAGCACCACCGAGCCGCACCACTATGCCAACCACACTTCGGCACGAGTGGTGTTCAGCATGACGGTGGCCGAGCCAGGCCAACACTGAGCCACACTCACCCTTTAGTATTCCACTGCAATATTTGCATGGCTGATGTCGGGAAAATGTCCTTTACTGGTGATAAGTGCAGTAGACGGATATAACAATTTCCCGGCGGAGCCGCAGCCATGCATTTTCTCGACAACATCAGCCTGACCAAAAAATTCCTCGTCAACTTCCTGCTCAGCGGAGGCGTGTTGATAGCCGCCATCCTGTTCTGCATCTGGCAGATTAGGTCCGTTGGCAACGCCACCCATGAAATTGCCTCGAACTGGCTGCCATCGGTGCAATCGGTTGGTGAAATCAGCCAGCTCAGGCTGCGCTACCGGGTACGCAGCCTGGAATACATGCTGCCAAATACCCCTGCCGAGCGCGGCAAGATGGAAAGCTCGATGAGCGACCTGGACAAGCAGCTGCAGGACGCATTCAAGCGCTATGAAGCACAGCTCAGCTCGGACGAAGAAAAGACTGCCTATCAACAGGCACTGGCGGCAGCTGCCGCCTACCGTGACACGGTAGGCAAGGCGGTGGAGCTGATCAAGGCTGGCAAGGAAGACGAGGCACAGGCATTGCGCAAGGGAGAGTGGGTCAAGAAAGCCAATGCCCTACGCGACCTCACCGATTCGCTCATCAAACTCAATGCCGAAGGGGCGCGCAAGGCGGCAGAACGGGCTGATCACAGCGTGCAAGCCGGCGTGGCTGGTGGCACCGTGGCGCTGATTGCCGGCGTTGTCCTGTCGCTGGCGCTATCACTGATTGTGGCGCGGCGCATTGCCAGCCGGCTGGACAATACAGTGGATGCCGCCCGCCGCATTGCCAGTGGCGACTTGCGCGGCTCGCTGCCACCAGCCAGCCAGGATGAGGTGGGCAAGCTGATCGTGGCCATGGGAAACATGCAGGCCGCCCTGCGCGATGCCATGCAGGATTCACGCCGCAATGCCGAGGTTTTGCTGGAATCCTCGCGCCAGCTTAACCGTTCGGTGCAGCAGATGGAGCAATCGGCCAGCCTGCAAAGCCAGGCGGCATCGGCCATTGCCGCCAATACCGAACAGCTTACCGTTTCCATCAACCATGTTGCCGACGGTACTGCCGAGGCCGCCAGCCTGAGCGCATCGTCCGACCAGCAGGCAGCCAATGGCCTGGATTCGCTACGCTCCCTGGTGAGTCAAATCAATGACATCTCGCTGGTGGTTGGCACCGCCGCCGAGCGCATTGCCCGCCTGCAAACCGAATCGGCGCAGATTTCCTCCATCGTGGCGGTAATCAAGGACATTGCCGACCAGACCAACCTGCTGGCGCTCAATGCCGCCATTGAAGCCGCCCGCGCCGGCGAACAGGGCCGCGGTTTTGCCGTAGTAGCCGACGAGGTGCGCAAGCTGTCGGAGCGCACCGCGCAGTCCACCAATGAAATCGTCAAGATGGTGGCCTCCATCCAGCAATCCACCGTGGATGTAGTTAACGGCGTGGATCAGGGCGTACAGCTGGTGGCCAGCAGCGTAAGCAATGCCAATGCCGCCGGCGGCACCGTATCTACCCTGCGTGATAGCGCCCGCCATGTGGCCGGCATTGTGGACGAACTGAATACCGCGCTACGTGAACAGGCGGCAGCGGCAACGGAAGTGGCTCAGAAAATCGAAACCATCGTACAGCATGCCGAAGAAGCCAGTGCCACCGCCCACAACACCGCGCAATCTGCCGATGCGGTGGAACGCATTGCCGTGGACATGGAAAAGCTGGTCGCCCGCTTCCAGGTGTGACTGGCCATAAAAAAACGGCCACGCCTTGCCGCGTGGCCGTTTTGTATTCTGGTGTGATACACCTGCCGTTTACTGCTCCTTGAACATCTGCTTGATGCCACGCAGCGCCTGGCGGATGCGCGCCTCGTTTTCAATCAGGGCAAAACGGACATACTCGTCACCCTGGTCACCAAAACCGATGCCGGGCGATACGCACACCTTGGCCTTTTCCAGCATCAGGCGGGCGAACTCCAGCGAACCCAGTTCGCGCCATTGTTCCGGAATACGCGCCCAGATATACATGGAGGCCTTGGGGCATTCCACCTCCCAGCCAATCTCGTTCAGCCCCTTCACCAACACGTCGCGGCGCTGCTGGTATTTGGCCGCAATATCACGTACGCATTGCTGATCGCCTTCCAGCGCGGCAATGGCAGCCACTTGCAGCGGGGTGAAGGTGCCGTAATCGTGGTAGCTCTTCATGCGCGCCAGCGCGGCCACCAGGTCCGGGTTGCCCACCATGAAACCGATGCGCCAGCCCGCCATGTTATAGCTCTTGCTGAGGGTGAAGAACTCGACGGCAATGTCCTTGGCACCCGGAACCTGCATGATGGACGGCGCTTTCCAGCCATCAAACACGATGTCGGCATAGGCCAGGTCATGCACCACAAAGATGTCGTGCTTCTTGGCCAGGACAATCACTTTTTCGAAGAAATCCAGCTCCACGCACTGCGCAGTGGGATTCGACGGAAAACCCAGCACCATCATCTTGGGCTTGGGGTAGCTGCCACGGATGGCCTTTTCCAGCTCGGCAAAAAAGTCGATGCCGGGCACCAGCGGCACCGAGCGAATCTGCGCCCCGGCAATCACCGCGCCGTAAATGTGGATGGGGTAACTGGGGTCTGGCACCAGCACGGTGTCGCCGCCATCCAGCGTGGCCAGCATCAGGTGGGCCAGGCCCTCCTTGGAACCGATGGTGACAATCGCCTCGCTGTTGGGGTCGATGTCCACCTGGTAGCGGTCCTTGTACCAGCGCGAAATGGCGCGGCGCAGGCGCGGAATGCCCTTGGAGGCGGAATAGCCGTGGGTATCCGGGCGTTGCGACACCTCGTTGAGCTTGGCCACGATATGCGGCGGGGTGGCACCATCCGGATTGCCCATGCTCAGGTCGATAATGTCCTCGCCGCGCTGTCTGGCAGCCAGTTTCAGTTCGGCGGTGATATTGAATACATAGGGAGGGAGACGATCGATGCGCGCAAAGCGGCGCTTGCCTGCAGAAGAAGCCATGTGAACCTTTCACGTAAGCGCCCGGAACCGTCCGAGCGACGTTGCCCATGAGGGGCTGACATGATCCTAGTCCGCCTTGCTGCGGCGCACAAGGTTTTTTTGCCAGCGGCACTTGTCCCACCCGACCCGCCAGCTGCAGCACTACCGACATCAGCCGATTGCCCATTCCCCAGAAGGATTATTTCTGCGCGCTATATAACAGGGTATATTACGACCTGATACCTTAAGACTGGAGCTCATCCATGAAAGCAAGGCTGATTGCCCTTTCCCTGTGCAGCATGGCGCTGGCAGGCAACACGCTGGCCGGGGAAATCACCGTTTCCGCCGCTGCCAGCCTTACCAACGCCTTCAAGGACATCGCCCAAGGCTTTGAGGCGAAAAACCCCGGCAGCAAGGTCAACTTCAACTTTGCCGCTTCCGGTGCCTTGCTGCAGCAAATGGCCAAGGGTGCGCCGGTAGATGTGTTTGCCTCTGCCGACCAGGAAACCATGGACAGCGCGGTCAAGCAAAAGCTGGTCAACAGTGCCGACCGCAAGGATTTTGCCCGCAATGCGCTGGTGGTCATCGTTCCTGCCGACAGCAAGCTGAAACTGCAGCAGTTGTCCGACCTGCAACAGGCTGCCATCAAGCATGTGGCTCTGGGTATTCCGGCCAGCGTGCCGGTGGGCCGCTATGCCAAGCATGCGCTGGAAGCCGCCCGTTTGTGGCCGGCAGTGGAAGCCAAGGCCATCAATACCCAGAACGTGCGCCAGTCGCTGGACTATGTCGCTCGCGGCGAGGTGGAAGCCGGCTTTGTCTACCAGACTGACGCCGCCATCATGCCGGACAAGGTAAAAGTGGCGTTTACCGTGCCGCTGGATGAAAGCATCAGCTACCCGGTTGCCCGCACTGCCACGGCGGCCAATGCCACCGAGGCTCAGCGCTTTGTCAGCTACCTGCTGTCCCCTGCCGCACAAGCCATTCTGAGCCGTTACGGATTCCACAAGCCCTGAATCATGCCTGACTGGATGAATGACCCGGCCTGGACTGCCCTGGGCCTATCGCTACGAGTGGCCGGTTTTGCCACTCTGCTCAACCTGCTGCTGGGAGTTGGCGTGGGGCTGCTACTGGCCCGTGGGCGCTTTCCCGGCCGCAACCTGCTGGACACTGTACTGACCCTGCCCATGGTGATGCCGCCCACCGTACTGGGCTACTACCTGCTCACCCTGCTGGGCCGGCGCGGCCCGCTGGGCGGCTGGTTGCTGGACAACTTCGGCATCAACCTGATCTTTACCTGGCAGGGCGCGGTGATTGCTGCTGCGCTGGTTGCCTTTCCGCTGGTATACAAACCGGCGCGCGCTGCATTCGAAGCTGTGGACGGCCAGCTGGAGCAGGCTGGCCGGGTGCTGGGCATTTCCGAAATCGGCATTTTCTTTCGCATCACCCTGCCCCTGGCCTGGCGCGGCATTCTGGCTGGCCTGCTGCTGGCCTTTGCCCGTGCACTGGGCGAGTTTGGTGCCACGCTGATGGTGGCCGGCAGCATTCCCGGCAAGACACAAACCCTGTCCGTGGCCATCTACGAGGCAGTACAGGCCGGACAGGACGATAGCGCCAACCGGCTGGTGCTGGTGACTTCGGTAGTCTGCATACTGGTGTTGCTGCTAGCGGGCAAACTGGCCCCCGGCCGACTGGCGGAGCGCTAAGATGAACACTCCACGCTTCGATCTGGCCATCCGCCATACCCTGTCCAGCGGCAGCCGCAGCTTCTCGCTGGATATCGCACTGCACAGCGATTGCCAGCAACTGGTGGTCTATGGTCCGTCCGGCGCAGGCAAGAGCATGCTGCTCAAGGCCATCGCCGGTCTGCACCACCCCGCAGCCGGGCACATCCGGCTGGATGGCCGCAGCCTGTTCGATAGTGCCCAAGGCATTTGCCTGAGTCCGCAGCAAAGACAGCTGGGCTATCTGTTTCAGGATTACGCGCTATTTCCGCACCTGAGCGTGCGCCAGAACATCGGTTTTGGCCTGCAGCGTGGCTGGCTCAACCCTGGGCGGCGACGCCAACTGGTGGCAGTGGATTACTGGCTCAATGCCTTTGGACTGGAAGCGCTGGCCGACCAGCTGCCGGCCACCCTATCCGGCGGCCAGCGTCAGCGTACCGCACTGGCGCGCGCACTGGTGGCAGAGCCACGGGCGCTGCTGCTGGACGAGCCGTTCTCGGCACTGGACCCAGCCTTGCGCCAGCAATTGCGCAGCGAGCTTGCCGAACTGCTACAGCGGCTGTCCATTCCCATGCTGCTGATCACCCACGATGCCGAAGATGTGCGCGCCTTCGGCCAGCAAACCCTTTACCTGCAGGATGGCCGGCTTGGCCAGCCGCCTGCCGGCCTGACGGAGACTTCCCATGGATGATTTCCAACAGCAGCAAGCCTTCCGCCTGCTCACCCGCGCCATGCTGGGCGTATTGCGCAATGCGCAGGATGGCGAGCTGCCCCTGTATGCCTGGACACTGGGCCTGCCGCAGCAGGAACTGCTGGAGGTGCTGTCCGCCTGCGCGCCGGAGCTTGGCTGCATGGAGGCTCTGGCGGACGTGCAATACCAGCAGCTACTGTCACAGCGACCACCCCTGAACAAGGCCCTGCTGACCATGCTGCTGGCCAACCGTTCGGCAGCAGAAAACCCGCAACATGGCCGCTGGCTGGCACATGCCGTGGCAGTGGCCAGCCTGGGCAGCCGCCACCTGTGGCAGGACATGGGGCTATCGGGTCGTCACGAAGTAAACCAGCTGTTGCAGTACTACCTGTACCCGCTGTATGCGCGCAATCAGGGTGATATCAAGTGGAAACGCTTCCTGTATGCAGAGCTGGGCGAGCAACTGGGCCTCCCCGATCTCAAACCGCCAGAGTGCGGGCGCTGCCGCGAGCATGCCGCCTGCCTGCCCACACTTTCCGGACAATAGACATGAAACAACCGGACATCACCTTGCAAGGCGCATTATGGCTGAATCTGGCCGGGGAAAAATTCGGCAGTCCGCAGCATCTGGCCTTACTGGCGCAAATCGATGTCTGCGGTTCCATCAGCCAGGCGGCACGAGACATCAAGCTCAGCTACAAGGCTGCCTGGGATGCCATCGATCACATGAATAATCTGGCAGGAGAACCGCTGGTGGAACGTCTGTCCGGCGGCAAGGGCGGTGGCGGCACCCGCCTGACAGCACGCGGGCGGCAGCTAGTGGAAAACTATCAAATCATCGAGCGGGAACATCAGCAATTCCTGCGTAACCTGCAGCGTCAGGCCAGCGGCATGGCCGACGATCTGCTGCTTTTGGGAGGCATGAGCATGAAAACCAGTGCGCGCAACCAGTTTATGGGCAAGGTCATCGCCATCAAGACCGGCGCAGTAAATGATGAAGTGGAGCTGGAAATCACCGACGGCCTGCGGCTGGTGGCCGTAGTTACCCGTGACAGCGTACTTAATCTGGGACTGGAGCCCGGCGTCACCGCCTATGCGCTGATCAAGGCTTCATCGGTGATTGTCGGCACCGAAGACGATGACATCCGCCTGTCGGCGCGCAATCAGCTGCGCGGTACGGTCAGCCGGCTGATTGCGGGTGCAGTCAATAGCGAGGTGGTTATCGAAGTGGCCACCGGCGTCAGCATTGCCGCCATCATCACTAATGGCAGCGCCGTGGAAATGGGCTTGCAGACCGGCAGCCGCGCCACCGCCATTTTCAAGGCATCCAGTGTGATTCTGGGGGTGCCGGGCTAAGCGCCCCCGCGCTGATAAAACAACAGGCCCATGCCATTGCAGCATGGGCCTTGCCATGTTTGGGGAATCGCAGCGTCAGACTTCCCAGTGTTCCTTTTCCCGCCCGCCGGAGCCGGGATTGAGCTTTTCGTGCAGACGGCGCAGCTGCTCCGGCTCACCACGCACACGGAACCAGCTGCCTTCCTCATCCGCCCGCTCTTCCAGCACCTGGCAGTGGCTATAGATTTCACCGCGCAATTGCTGGACCGACCACGGCAGCAGGATTTCATCCTCGGTCAGATCCTGCTGAAAGAAGGCCACGATGCGCGCACGCAAGGCGGAAACATCGTCCGGGCGGCGCGCGCTCATCACCACACAACCGGGGTAGCGCTGTTCAAGCTCGGCCCGCCAGGCGCTTTCATCTGCCACATGGTCGATCTTGTTGAACACGCGGATACGCGGTACTTCATCAGCACCGATTTCCTGCAATACGGTGTCGGTCACTTCCAGCTGGCGTTCAAAGCCAGGGTCGCTGGCGTCGATCACATGCAGTAGCAAACCGGCATCCAGCGCTTCTTCCAGCGTGGATTTGAACGAAGCCACCAGGCCGTGCGGCAGGTTCTTGATGAAACCCACGGTATCGCTCACCAGCACGCGCGGCACGCTTTCAGGGTAAATGGCACGCACCGTGGTATCCAGGGTGGCAAACAGCTTGTTGGCCACCAGCACTTCGCTGCCGGTGAGCGCCCGCATCAAGGTGGACTTGCCGGCATTGGTGTAACCCACCAGCGACACCCCGGCCAGCCCCTGCCCCTGCCGCTCCAGTCGGCGGGCACGCTGGGTCTTGCGTTCCAGCTCCATCCCCAGGATTTCACGTTGCAGCTCGGCAATGCGGTCGCGCACCTTGCGGCGGTCCAGCTCGGTATGCGATTCGCCCGAACCGCGGCCACCCATGCCGCTGCGTTGACGACCCTGCGGGCCGGCCAGTTTGGCAGCTTCGCGCAGGCGCGGTGCCATATAACCCAGGCGGGCGATTTCCACCTGTGCCTTGGCCGCGCGCGAACGGGCATTGCGATGGAAGATTTCCAGAATCACCATGGTGCGGTCCATCACTTCGCAACCAACGGCCAGCTCCAGATTGCGCGCCTGGGACGGGGAAATTTCGTGATCCACCAGCAGCACATCAATCTCAATGGCGGACGGATCCAGCTGCGGAGGTGCATCGGCCAGCTCGTCAGCGCGCAGGCCGCGATTGACGTACATGTGGATTTCTTCCAGCTTGCCCACCCCCAGATAGGCGGTACGGTCAAAGCCGTTACGCTTCTGCACAAAGGTATGCACCACCTGAAAACCCAGGGTCTTGGCCAGTTCGCTCAGCTCGGTCAGCGAGGAGGCAAATTCGATATCGCTGACTTCCGGCAATTGAACCGACGCCACGATGGCATATCTGGGTTTTTCTTTGACTTCTGTTTCTTCCATGAGCTGATTGCTTCACTTTACTTTGGCTGGCGAGCCCGGATTTTACCCTTAAATGTCCCCGCCTGCCGCTCAGATTGCAGCAAGCTTGACCCTGCAGGCTGACAGGCTGATACTGCGCGCCTCTGGCGGCTTTGCCGCTTCTTCCATTCTTCACGGTCTGCCCCCTCATGCCATTCACCTCCCTGGGCCTGCAGCCCGCGCTGGCCGATGCCGCCGCCGCTCAAGGCTATGCCACCCCCAGCGCCATCCAGCACGCCGCCATCCCCCTTATCCTGCAAGGGAGCGATGTGCTGGCCACCGCACAGACTGGCTCGGGCAAAACCGCCGCCTACTGCCTGCCGCTACTGCAACAGTGGCTGAGCGGCCAGCATGGCAGCCGTCGCCAGTTGTATGGGCTGGTTTTGCTACCTACGCGTGAGCTGGCCATGCAGGTGGGTAGCATCCTGCGTGAGCTTGGCAACAGCCTGCCGCGCCACCCCAAGGTAGTGGTGGCCTATGGCGGCGTTTCCATTAATCCACAGATGATGGCCCTGCGCGGTGGTGCCGATATCGTGGTAGCCACGCCGGGGCGCTTGCTGGATTTGCTGCAGCACAATGCCCTGCGCCTGTCCGGCGTCAGCACCCTGGTACTGGACGAAGCCGATCGTCTGCTGGATCTGGGCTTTGCCGCCGAAATCGGCCAGCTGCTGGATTTGCTGCCGCCCTACCGGCAGAACCTGCTGTTTTCCGCCACCTTCCCCCTCGCCTTACGCACACTGGCACAGCAGCTATTGCGTGAGCCGCAAACCATCGACATCCCGGCCACGCCGGACAACACCCCGGCCATCCGCCAGCGTGCCATCGAAGTGGATGCAGCCCGCCGCACCATGCTGCTGCGCCATCTGCTGCAAAGCGAGAATCCGGAACGGGTGCTGGTATTTGTAGCCAGCCGCCACACGGCAGAGCGCGTCAGCGGCAAGCTGCAACAGGCCGGCATACGTGCGGCAGCCCTGCACAGCGACTGCAGCCAGAGCCAGCGGGGCCAAGCCCTGGCCGACTTCAAGTCTGCACAATTGCAGGTACTGGTCGCTACCGATGTAGCGGCCCGTGGCATCGACATTGCCCGCCTGCCCATGGTGATCAATTACGACCTGCCGCGCTCGCCCGCTGACTATACCCATCGCATCGGCCGCACTGGTCGCGCAGGTGCCAGCGGCGTCGCCATCAGCTTTGTCTACGCCGACAGCACCGGCCATTTTCGCCTGATTGAAAAACGCCAGCAGCTACAGGTTTTACGCGAGCACATTGCCGGTTTCGAACCGCAGGATGCACCCGTAGCAGCACCGCTGAGTGATGGCAACGGCGGCATCAAAGGCAAGCGCATGAGCAAGAAGGACAAGCTGCGGGCCGCACAAGCCATTCAGTCCTGACTGCAGCCCTGACAGCGGCTCCACATGGGGCTGGGCATCAAGCAACAATGACAATTGAGTTTGCGATTTCCAGCATGTTAATATCATTCAACCTGCCCGGAAGTCGCCAGCTCAAGCCTTTCCGGACCAAACCAGGTCAGCAAGAAACATTCCCCCACAGCAGCACAGCACAGTACGCCGGTATTGGAGCGCTGATTGAAAAAGACATTCGCCAGCAGCATGGTCCTGCGCATGTGCGGACTCATCCTGCTGTCACTGACCGTATTTGCCTTTGGCTGTTACCACCTGATAGTCCAGAGCACGGTCGACAGCCTGGCCCAATCGGAAATGCAGGTTTCCGCCCAGCAACTGGAAGCCCGTACCCGCAATTTGCTGGGCAGCGTTGAAGACACGCTGCGCACCAGCCAGGCCTGGGGCCGTAGCAGCCAATGGAACAGCAACACCGAGTGGCTGACAGACAAGCAGCAGCTGCAACGCTTCAACGAGTTCTTCTTTCCCATCATCGAAAACCATGGCGAGATCGCCTCGGTCAACATGGCACATGAATCGGGCCGTGAAATCCTGTTGCTGCACAATGCCGATGGCGGCTGGGTAAACCGCCTGAGTGACCCGGTCCACTGGGGCCACACCACCTACTGGTTCTACTGGGACCGCCAGCGCAGGCTGATCCGCCATGAAACCCGGCAGCAGGATTACGATGCCCGCCAGCGGCCCTGGTTCAGGGGAGCCATGGCGCTTGCTAGCGACAGCAGCTTGTACTGGACCGCACCATATACCTTTTACACCACTCGCCAGACCGGCCTGACAGCCGTTAGCCGCTGGACTGCCAGCGACGGCAGCCGCTTTGTCATCGGCCATGATGTCAACCTTAGCAGCCTCGCCAGTTACGCCGGCAGCCTGCCCGCCGAGCACCAGAAAACCCTGGCCCTGCTGGATGACAATGGCCGTCTGCTAGCCCTGCCCTTTACCGACAGACAGCAACAAAGTGCACTGCTGCTGCGACCGCTGGCCACCATCAAGGATGGCCCGCTGTCACATGGCTACCAGCACTGGCAGCGACGCAAGCAGCAGACCGGCCATGCCAGCCGGCAAAATGCGACTGACCAGGACTGGTTCAGCCTGTTTCAGCCCATGCGCTTTGGCCAGCAGACACTGTGGATAGGGGTGATTGCTCCACAATCTGCCTTTCTGCCCGGCAGCACTGGCGACATCCTGCTATTGCTGCTGATTACACTTGCCGCACTGGTATGCGGCGGCGTGGTCGCCCTGCGCACGGCCCGGCGTTTTGCCCTGCCACTGCAGCAACTGGCGGATGAAAGTGCGCGCATTGGCCGGCTGGAACTGGCCGTGCCGGTCAGCCAGGCAGCACTGCAGGCCCCATGGCAGGAAATCAGCCAGCTGGCTGCCGCCCAGGAGCAGATGCGCCAGCAACTGCAAACCAGCACCACCGAGTTGCAGCATGCACGCAGCCAGCTGGAGCTAAAGGTTTCCGAGCGCACCAGCGCCCTGCTGCACCAGGTGGCGCTGGTCGAAGCCCTGTTGGACATCATTCCCAACCCGATTTTCTACAAGGGCGAAGACGGTCGCTTCATTGGTTGCAACCAGGCTTACGAGCAGGCATTTGGCGTTAATCGGCGCGACTTCATCGGCAAGCGCGTACTGGACCTCGACTATCTGCCACTGGCTGACCGCCAGCACTACCAGCAGGAAGACGAAGCCGTCATTGCCAACTGCAGCCGGATCGCACGCGAAGAACAGCTGCCCTTTGCCGATGGTCAGCTACATCATGTGCTGTACTCGGTTACCGGCTTTCGCCATCAGGACAGCACACCAGGCGGCTTGATCGGCATGATCGTAGATGTTAGCGCACTCAAGACCGCAGAGCAGGATGCCCGCGAAGCGCGCCGCATTGCCGAGGCTGCCACCCGTGCCAAGGCAGATTTTCTGGCTAATATGAGCCATGAAATCCGCACCCCGATGAACGCCGTCATCGGCATGACCCAACTGGCCTTGCAAACCAGCCTCAACCCGCAGCAGCGCAATTATCTGGACAAAGTACATATTGCCGCCAACGGCCTCTTGGGCCTGATCAACGACATTCTGGACTTCTCCAAGATCGAAGCCGGCAAGCTCAGTTGCGAGCAAACCGACTTCATGCTGGAAGATGTCATCAGCCAAGTGGCCGATCTGGTAGCGCTGCGGGTGCGTGACAAGGGTCTGGAACTGCTGTTTGACATTGCCACCGATGTGCCGCCACGGCTGATCGGCGACCCGCTGCGGCTGGGGCAGGTACTCAACAATCTGGTAGGCAATGCCGTCAAGTTCACCGAACACGGCGAAATCACGCTTGCCGTACGGTTGGAAGCCGAAGACGCTGAACAGCTGCTGTTAAGCTTCGAAGTACGTGATACCGGCATCGGCATGAGTCAGGCCGAGCAGGAAAACGTCTTCCATGCCTTTGCCCAGGCCGACAGCTCCACCACCCGCCGTTACGGCGGCACCGGGCTGGGGCTGAGCATCTGCAAACACATTGTCGAACTCATGCACGGCGACATCACGGTCAGCAGCACTCCCGGCGCAGGCAGCAGCTTCAGCTTCACCTGCAGGCTTGGCAAGGCACAATCGCAGCCCGTGCAGCTCAGCACCCTGCCGGATATTCGCGGCATGCGCGCGCTGGTGGTGGATGACAATGCCGCCGCCCGCGAAGTATTTGTCCACATGCTGCAGGCCCTGCAGCTGGAAGCCGACGCGGTGGACAGTGGCCCGGCCGCCCTGCTGGCCCTGCAGCAGGCGCATGATGCCGGCAGGCCCTACCAGCTGGCACTGATAGACTGGAAAATGCCGGGTATGGATGGCGTGGAAACGCTGCAGTACATCCAGGCCCGCCCGGTGCTGCCCACACCGGCCTGCCTGCTGGCCACCGCCCACGACAGCGATAGCCTGACACAGGCGCTAGGACAAACCCCGGTTGACGGCATTCTCGACAAGCCCGCCACTTTTTCCACGCTGCTGGATGCCATCCACACTGCCTGCCGTCACCAGCCGGCACTCACTCACAGCAGCAGTGCTCCGCGGCTGGATCTGCCACAGCTAAAGCAGTTGCTGCAAAACTGTCGCGTACTGCTGGTGGAAGACAATCAGACCAATCAGGAAGTGGCACTGGAACTGCTGCGTCAGGTTGGCATTCAGGCAGATCTGGCAGAGAACGGCGCTGAAGCGGTGGAAATGGCAGGCAAGCAGGACTACCAGCTATTGCTGATGGACTGCCAGATGCCGGTAATGGACGGACTGGAAGCCACCCGCCAGCTGCGCCTTCTGCCGGCGCATGCCGCTTGCAAGATCGTGGCCATGACTGCCAATGTCATGGCAGGCGAAGAGCAGCGCTGCCTGGATGCCGGCATGGATGATTACATTGCCAAGCCCATCGACATCCAGGTGTTCTATGCCACCTTGCTGCGCCATCTGCGACCAGGATTGCCGCAAGCTTTGCCCGGCAGCGGCAATAATCCGCAGCCACACCCCCCCGGCAGCACCCTGCTGGATCGCAATACCGCCCTGCTGCGCATGGGGGGCGACCAAACCTTGTACACCCGCCTGCTAAGCCGCTTCCAGGAGCGCGAGCGCGATGCCGTGCTGCGTCTGCAGCAGGCAATGGCCAAAGGAGAAGGCGACAGCGCTCGACGCATTGTCCACAATCTGAAGGGGCTGGCCGGCAATATCGGGGCTGATGCGCTGGCCGCGGCCTGCCGTCATCTGGAATATCATCTGGATGGCGATGCCGTTCAGCAGGAAGAGGCCGTTACCCGCCTGCAACAACAACTGCAACTGCTGCTGGCCCATCTGGAAGAAGAACAAGCCCCGACGGAGCTTGCAAGCAGCACGCCGCCGGAAGACAGCAGACAGTTGATCAGCACCCTGGCGGCTCAGCTACAAGACAACGACATCAAGGCCAGCCGCACTGCCACCCTGCTCTACCACGCCCTGGCCGGCCATGCAGAGGCTGATGCCGCGCAACAAGTATCACGTCTGGCAGCACAATACGAATACGATGCAGCGCTGCAACAGCTGGAGCAGCTGGCCACACGCCTGCAACTGAACCTGACAATACAGTAGCCACCAGAAAGCACACCACCATGGCCGATCTCAGACAGCGCCAGAGCATCCTGATTGCCGATGACGTACCGGAAAATATCGAACTGCTGGCCGCCATCCTGGAAGACGAATATGCAATCAAGGTGGCCCCCAACGGCGAGAAGGCGCTGAAGATAGCGTATTCCGATGCGCCGCCGGACCTGATCCTGCTGGACGTGATGATGCCCGGGCTCAGTGGCCACGAAGTATGCCGCCGGCTGAAAGCCAACCCGGATCGCCAGCATATTCCGGTGATTTTCGTCACCGCCATGTGCTCGGTGGATGATGAAAGACTGGGGCTGGAAATCGGAGCGGTAGACTACATCACCAAACCCATCAGCCCACCGGTGGTAAAAGCCCGGGTACGCACCCATCTGGCACTGTACGACCAGACCCGCGAACTGGAACGCATGGTGGCGCAGCGCACGCGCGAGCTGCTGACATCGCGTCAGCAAATCATCCAGCGCCTGGGCCGTGCTGCCGAATTCAAGGACAACGAAACCGGCAATCACGTCATCCGCATGGCGCACGCCTCGCGCCTGATTGCCGAAGTAGCCGGCTTGGGTGACAAGGCACAGGAAATCCTGCAGCTGGCGGCGCCGATGCACGATATCGGCAAGATCGGCATCCCCGATCACATCCTGCTCAAGCCGGGCAAGCTGGATAGCAGCGAGTGGGACTTGATGAAACAGCATCCACTGATGGGGGCTGACATCATCGGCAACCATGAAGACGAACTGCTGCAAACCGCCCGCACCATCGCCCTGACTCACCATGAGCGCTGGGATGGCAGCGGCTACCCCTATGGCCTGCGTGGCGCGGCCATTCCGCTGGTAGGCCGCATCGTGGCCATTGCCGATGTATTTGACGCCCTGCTGTCGGTGCGTCCGTACAAGCTGGCGTTGCCGCTGGAAGAAGCACTGGATTACATGTACGCCCAGGTAGGATCGCATTTCGACCCGCAACTGATTCCCGCCTTCAAGAAAGCACTACCGGAAATTCTGAAGATCCACCAGGCTTACGCCGACGACAATCAATTGCCGCCTACACATCCGGGATGAAACCGGCGCAGTTGACTCAGCTTCCTGTCACCGCCCTTGTCGCAGGCAACCACGAAAAAGCCCCCGAAAAACGGGGGCTTTTTGTTGCGGGCTACAGCACCAGCGTGCTGTTTGCGCGTTTACAGCTTGAACTGCGACACCAGCGCACGCAGGTCGCCGCCACGACGGGACAGATCCTGGATGATGGTCAGAATGCGCTGCACGTTCTCGTCGCTTTCCAGCGCCTTGGCATTGATGCGCTCGGCACTTTGCGCCATCACTGTGGTAGCCGTGCTCTGCTCCTTGGTGGAGCTGGTGATTTCCGACATGCGACCGGCGATATCGTGGGTGCTGGCCTTGATCTTGCCCACCTTGTCTGCGGCTTCTCGCGACAGCGCCACGCCGGTGGCTACGCGCTCATTGGTCTTGCTGGTATGGCCGATGGCCACTTCGGTCTGGCTCATCACGCTATTGATCATCTGCGCGATTTCCACCGTTGCCGAGGCCGTACGTTCCGCCAGCTTGCGCACTTCGTCGGCCACTACCGCAAAACCACGACCCTGCTCACCAGCACGGGCGGCCTCGATGGCGGCATTCAGTGCCAGCAGGTTGGTCTGGTCGGCGATGTCACGGATCACGGCGACAATGCCGCGAATCTGCTCGGAATGGGAGGACAGATCACCCATGGCGCTTTGCAGCGCATCCACGGTCTGGACGATGGACTGCACTTCGCTGGCCACCTTCTCCATGGCCTGATAGGAGTCTTCCGAGTTTTCGCGAGTGGTGGCCACCAGCACTTCAGTCTCGCCGGCATTATCGGCGATATGGTTGATGCTGACGGTGATTTCCTCAATGGTAGCTGCAGTAGCGGACAGCTCGTTGGACTGCACGCGCGAATCGGAAGCAATGCTCTCGGCTGCCTGATGCAGGGCGGAAGTATCACGCGCCAGCGCTTCGGCGTCGTTGCGCACGGAAACAAACATGCCGTGCAGCTTGTGCACAAAGGCATTGAAGGCTTCGGCAATCTGACCGACTTCATCGTGCGAGCGAACCGGCAGATGCAGGGTCAGGTCACCATCGCCGCTGGCCACATTGCGCATGGCATCACGCAGCTCGGTCAGACCGGACAGCATGCGGGCCACCCCAACGGTTGCCAGCAGGGCCACAACCACCACACCGGCAATCAGCACGCCGATCATCAGCTCGATCAGGTGGGTAACGGACACAGTTGCCGCAGCCACCGGCACCACCACGCCCAGCAACCAACCGGTCTTGCCTACCGGGTAGAGTGCGGTCATGCTGGATTCGCCATTGATGGTGACAGTTTGCAGTGCACCGTCCTTGCTGATGCCGTTAAGGTCGAAGCCGGACATCACCTCGCCGATCTTCTTCATGCCCGAATCCTTGGCCGGATGGGCAATCACCGAGCCATCCCCGGTCACCAGGAAGGCAAAACCGTCACCCGGCAGCTTGGAAGAAACCACTTCATCGGCAACACGCGCCAGGGAAACGTCACCACCGGCCACAGCCACCAGTTGGCCATCCTTGCGCAGTGCCTTGGCGAAAGTGATGATGGGTTTCTTGGTGGCTGCATCGATATACGGCGGGGTAGCAATGGCTTCCTGCGAATTGCTGGCTGCCAGGTACCACGGGCGACCGGTCGGATCATAGCCCGGCGGCACCGGAGTGGAACCGGTGAATTGGGTCATTTTCTTACTGGGCTCACCGACATACATATCATCCAGCTTGCCGGCTACTTGCGACTGATCGAGGATGGGCTTCATGTCCCCCTCGGTAAAGTGCAGCAGGGCGGAGCCGACGATATTCTGACGGGTGCTTACCCATTCGGTAATGAAACTGACCTTGTTATTGGCTGTCTGGCTGATCTGGTCGCTAATGGAAGACAGCAGGGCTTCTTTCATCTTCCAGTAAGCCACACCGCAGAACAGCAGCGAGATGGCCACCAGTATCATCAGGACGAATGCAAGCATTCTGGAACGGAGAGTACGCATGGAGAATCCTATTCTTATAATTGCTTAAAACCCTACACTGCTGCCCGGCATGACAGAAATTTACCATCACAGGCAGGCTGCCATGTTCCCGGCTTCACCACGACACGTCAATACCATTTTAAATGCAACGAGCATTTTAAAATGAAACTTGCACAATATCGGCATTGGTAGACAGATTCTGGCCTCAATCTCTTCATATCCCTCCCCGAAATATCAAAAGGTCGCCTGGACGGAAAGACCACGTTACAACGCTTTATTTATTGAACAGTTTCAGTCAACAATCCAGCTTTACAAGCAAATTATACTTTATGCATAAAAAAAGGATGCCTTGGCATCCTTTTTCAGCATTCAGCCGGCGTACGACATTGGCAATCAGCCCGCTACCGCATCTTTCAGGGCTTTGATCGGCGTGAATACCACCTTGCGCTTGGCCGGAATCAGCACGGTTTCGCCGGTTTTGGGATTGCGCCCATTACGGGCAGCGGTGTCTTTCACCTTGAATTTGCCGGTGCTGGCCAGAGTCAGCTCACCACCATTGACCAGCTCTTCACGAATGGTCTGTTCCAGGGCATCCATGAAACGCAGGACATCGACTTTGCTGCTACCGGTTTTTTCAGAAAGGATGGCAATGAGTTGTTGTTTGGTCATACATGGCTCCTGCGCCGCAAATGATGAAAAATGGCGTTAAACCAAGAGGGTAACCAGCCAGCACCTGCTCCAGCAAGGGAAATTTGCGCTCGCATGGCAAACCGGGCGCTTCCGGTATGCACACGCAATCTTGCGGCCATAGGCGCGTGACATGAAAGACAAGCGGTCAACAATGAACTTGCTTATGCTATTTTGATTACGTACAATTTCAAATAATCACTTAGCCGTTCAATACAGGACCACACCGCCATGCCAGCCCCCTGCCCCGTCAATTGCGAAAACCACTTTACCCTGCCCATGCCGGACCACGCACTGAGCGGTGTCGGCATCTACGCCGGCCACTTGCTGAACATCGACAGCCAGGCAAGTCCGGTACATGGCAACCTGGTGCTGGCCGCTCTGGACGGCGAGTTGCTGGTTCGCCGCCTGCAGCGCAGTGGCACGCGCCTGCGTCTACTGGCCGCCCACCCGGACTATCCCGACATCGACCCACACTACGCTCAAGGCTTTGCCATCTGGGGTGTAGCCAGCGCCACCGCCAGCTGAACACGATGCCCGCCCCTCCACACCCTGCCTTGCCTGTTCATGCATCCAAGCTATAAATCAACAAACCAAAAGCTTGGTGGACGTAATCAAACCGGGGAGGGTAATCATGAACATTTCTCAAAGGCTGGCACTGACGCTGGGCATTGCCTTGCTGGCGCTGCTGGGAATCGGCGGCTTCGGCCTGTATGAACAGCAACAGGCAAATACCCGTTTCGAGTATCTGAACGCAAATACTTTCCCCAGCATTACGGCACTGGACGAAATGCAGGAAGCACTTACTCTGATGCGCACTGGCACCTACCGCCATGTGATTGCCCAGGATGATGCACAGAAGCAAAAAGACCAGCAGGCCATCAGCACCCAGGACAAGCGGTTTGACGATGCGGTGGCGCGTTATCAGAAAGACCTGATCGGCAGTGAGGAAGACCGCAAACTGCTGGAGCAGGACCGCAAGCTGATGCAGGACTACCGCATCTCCCGTGATGCCTTGCTCCAGCTATCCCGCCAGCACAAGACGCAAGAGGCGGAACAGGCCATTTTCAACGGACCGATGCGCAGCACTAGCGCGGCACTCAGCAAGAACCTGGCCGATCACATGCAGTTCAACTACCATCTCGCCGCCACGCTGTCCGACGACAACTCCAGGGCCTACAAGCAAGCCATCTCCATGTCCATTGCCATTATCGCGGCCTGCCTGCTGGTATGCGCCATTCTGGGCGGACGCCTGTTCAGCCACATCAAAAGCAGCCTGCTGGGAATACGTGACGTGATGCTGAATGTGCGCCAGTCACTGGACTTCCGTCTGCGGGTCAAAGTGGAACGCAAGGATGAAGTGGGCGAAACAGCCGAGGCATTCAATGCCCTGCTGCAACAACTGCAAAGTAGCTTCCAGGACATACGCCGCAGCGTGGAAACCGTGGATCAAGCCATAGAAGGCATGGCGGCCAACACCACCCAGATCGCCCGCAGCTCCGAAGTACAAAGCGAGGCAGCCTCCGCCATGGCAGCCGCCATAGAGGAAATGACCGTCAGCATCAACCACGTTTCCGACCGTGCAACCGAAGCCAGCAACCAGACCAGCACCGCCGGCAGCATGGCCACCCAGGGGGGTCAGGTCATCATGGCTACGGTCGCCGGCATCACCCAGGTTTCCGCCTCGGTGCAGGATGCGGCCAGCCATATCCGCCAACTGAAACAGGATAGTCAGACCATTGCCACGGTGATGGGGATCATCAAGGACATTGCTGAGCAAACCAATCTACTGGCGCTCAATGCGGCCATCGAAGCTGCCCGTGCCGGTGAAATGGGCCGCGGTTTTGCCGTAGTGGCTGACGAGGTACGCAAGCTGGCGGAGCGTACAGCCAAGTCCACCACCGAAATTTCCAGCGTCATCAGCAAGATGCAGCAGGGTACGGAAAATGCTGTCAGCAGCATGGAGCAAGTAGTGGAACGCGCAAACCGGGAAGCCGACGGAGCACGCGAGGCCAACACCGCTATCGACCAGATCCAGTCGAACACCCATCAGGCAATGGGGCTGGTGCATGACATTTCCAGCAGCATAGCCGAACAGACCAGTACCAGTACCACCATTGCCCAGCGTGTAGAGCAGATTGCCCAGATGGCGGAAGAGAACTCATCCGCCGCAGGCAGCTCAGCTGATGCCGCCCGCGACCTGCATCAGCAAGCCAGAATGATATTGCACACCGTGGCGCAGTATCAGGTATGAGTCAGCAAACAGGACGTCACACTCAACCAAGATGGGTGTGACGCTCCGGCCTGGACACCGTCTCCATTTCTACCAAGCCCTGCAGGATGCCGCAGGCATCCACCGCCTGCTCGCGTTGACAGCGCTGACGCAGCGCGTCCAGTTGCTGCTTGAGCTGTAATAACTCCGCAATGCGCGCATCGACATGGTGAATGTGATCGTCCAGCAAGTGATTCACCCCACCACAGTCCGCTGCCGGAGCCGCCATCAGCTCCAGCAACTGGTGGATTTCCTCATGCGTCATATCCAGTGCCCGGCAATTGCGCACAAAACGCAGCCGCTCCAGATGCCGACTACCATAACTGCGATAATTATTGGCCTCACGGTCTGCCGCCGGCAGCAAACCTGCCTTTTCATAAAAGCGGACAGTTTCCGTGGTGCAGCCTGCCTGCTGGGCCAGATCACCAATTTTCATGTTTACTCCTCTTCGCGCTTGACCTTGTAGCTGCTTCAAGGTGTTTACTGTAAGCCAAAGCCGCACAGGAGAACAATATGCAGCACTCGCACCAGCATGCTCAGACCAAGCCAGCGCCAACCGGTCCGGCTTATCGCAAGAAAACGCACGCGCATGAAACCGGAACCGCCTGCTGCAGCACGGCTATGCCGGATGCGGCGCAGGCTCCTGCTGCCGCTGAAACCAGAGATGGCTTGCAGCATACGCCTATCCGCATCTTGCAGATGGACTGCCCCACAGAGGAAGCGCTGATCCGCAAGCAGCTATCCAGCCTGCCCGGCGTGGAGGCGCTGGAATTCCGCCTGATGCAGCGCCTGCTTACCGTAACGCACCAGCCCGCCGTCCTGCCCGCTATTCTTGCTGCCATCAGCAGCCTGGGCTTCACCCCGGAAACAGCCGATAAGCAAACGCAGCCTGCCTCGGCAACCAAACCGACTAGTGCGTGGTGGCCGCTGGTACTGGCCGGCAGCGCAGCACTGGCAGCTGAAATTGCCGGCTGGCTGCAGGCTCCGGCATGGCTGGCAGCATCGCTGGCACTGGCAGCCATTCTGGGCAGCGGTATCAGCACTTATAAAAAAGGCTGGATTGCCCTGCGCCATTTCACCCTCAACATCAATGCGCTGATGAGCATCGCCGTCACTGGCGCGCTGCTGCTGCAGCAATGGCCGGAAGCCGCCATGGTGATGGTGCTGTTTACCCTGGCAGAACGCATAGAGGCTCGCTCACTGGACCGTGCCCGTCATGCCATCGACAGCCTGCTGCAACTGAGCCCACCCCAGGCCACCGTATTGCAGGCAGATGGCAGTTGGCAGGCCACCGCGCTGGCAGACATCCGCATTGGCAGCATTGCCCGGGTGGCACCAGGCGAGCGCATTGCGCTGGATGGTGAAGTCATCCGTGGCCACTCCAGCGTCAACCAGTCCGCCATGACCGGCGAAAGCATGCCGGTGGAGAAGCAGCCTGGGGACAGCGTGTTTGCCGGAACGCTGAATGAAAGCGGCTCTTTCGAATACCGGGTGGACGCACTGGCGGGTGACACCATGCTGGCCCGCATCACCCATGCCGTGGAACAGGCACAGGATGCCAAGGCACCGACCCAGCGCTTTGTCGACCGTTTTGCCCGCATCTATACGCCGGTGGTGTTCCTGCTGGCACTGGGGGTGGCAGTGCTGCCACCCCTGCTGGGGGCCGGCAACTGGCAGGACTGGATCTACAAGGCCCTGGTGCTGCTGGTGATTGCCTGCCCCTGCGCGCTGGTGATTTCCACCCCGGTTACCGTGGTCAGCGGCCTGGCTGCCGCGGCCCGGCGCGGCATTCTGATCAAGGGGGGCATCTGGCTGGAGCAAGGTCGGCGTCTGCGCTGGCTGGCGCTGGACAAAACCGGCACCATCACGCACGGCAAACCGGAACAAACCGGCTGGCAGCTTTTGGTGCCGGGTGATGCCGCCAATGTCCGCAGCCTGGCTGCCAGCCTGGCCAGCCACTCCGACCACCCTGCATCACGGGCAGTAGCGCGCGCCGCCGCACAAGACAAGATCACCCTGCAACAGGTCAGCAATTTTGCTGCTCTGCCCGGCCTGGGCGTTCGCGGGGACATTAGCGGCCACACCCTGTGGCTGGGCAATTACCGCTTGGCACAGCAGCAGGGACTTGGCTCCGCTAGCCTGCAAGCCCTGCTGGAACAACAGCAAATGCGCGGCAACAGCGTGGTGCTGCTGCTGGACCAGGACCAGGTGCTGGCCCTGTTTGCAGTTGCCGACACCGTGCGCCCGGATAGCCGTGCCGCCATTGCCGCCCTGCAGCAGCTTGGCATTCGCACCATCATGCTCAGCGGCGATAACCAGCATACCGTCAGCGCCATGGCCGCCAGCGTGGGCATGGACCAGGCTCGTGGCGAGCTGCTGCCGCAGGACAAGGCCGATGTCCTGGCCAGCCTGGCCGGTGAAGGCCTGGTCGGCATGGTGGGGGACGGCATCAACGATGCGCCGGCGCTGGCGCAGGCGGATATCGGCTTTGCCATGGGGGCCATGGGCTCGGACACCGCCATCGAGACAGCGGATGTCGCGCTGATGGAAGACAATCTGGCCCGGCTGCCCGATTTTGTTCGCCTGTCACGTGCCACGCACGCCATTCTGGTGCAGAACATTGCCCTGGCACTGGGCATCAAGGCCATCTTCCTGCTGCTGACTCTGCTGGGCATGGGCAGCATGTGGATGGCAGTATTTGCCGATGTCGGTGCCAGCCTGCTGGTGGTGGGCAACGGCCTGCGGCTGCTGCGCAAATAATGATTCCAGGCACGACACTTGCTTTTGATAAGGACAGAAGCGCCTCCAGCACCCCGGAGGCGTAGCTGCCGCCCTCACCCCGGGTGAGCAGAACTTGCCTGCAGGAGCCAGACCATGACACCCAGCACCCCGCTTACCTTGCTGATAAGCAGACGCATCAACCCGGCACGCCATGCCGACTTTCACTTGTGGATACGCCGCGGTGAGGCTCTTGCCAGTCAGGCCCACGGATTTCTGGGCTCCGGTCTGCTACAGCCGCCTGCCGGCGATGACAACTGGCAAATCCTGTTCCGCTTTGTCGACCAGGCCAGCCTGGAGCATTGGGCAGCCAGCCCAGAACGTCAGGCCTGGCTAGCCGAAGGTGCCGGACTGATCCAGCACAGCCATGTGCATTGCGCCGCTGGGCTGGATAACTGGTTTGGCCTGAAAACACCGCCGCGCTGGAAGCAGGCCGTGATGATCTGGCTGGTGTTTTTCCCGGTATCCCTGTGCTTCAGTCTGCTGCTGGGTGATACGCTGGCCACCCTGCCGGTGGTATTGCGCGTGCTGTGCAGCACCCTGCTGCTGACGCCGGTCATGGTATTCCTGTTCATCCCGCTCAGCAGTCGGCTATTGCGTAACTGGCTGCAAGCTAGCCCCTCCCGCTCCGGCCAGTTGCACGGCGAACCCTGAATCTGACCGTTGGCCGCGCTTAATGCGGCACAGATCAAGATTTGGCGGAATTTTTACCTCAGGAATGGTCCGCATGCGCGATACCCTCGTTTATGATGAGGGTATCGCGCACCGTATGCGCCCGATGACTGAGAGTAATGCTGATGTCCCCACCCTGGCACAGTCTGCTGGAAACAACACAACTGGAAGCGCAACTGCAGGCATGGCAAACAGCCAACCCCAATCAGCAGCTGCTCGCCCTGCTGGCCGAATCCGACAGTGACAAGCTGCAACAACTGCAAACCAGTTGCCTGCACCTGGGCATAGCGCTGGCTGGCGGCATTTTCCCCAGACTGTTGGGCGAGCAGGGATTCCTGACCGGCGGGGCCTGGCTGCTGCCACATGCCGCAGCTTGCCAGCCGGCCCTGTTGCGCATCAATCCCGAATACGGCGCAGCCGATGCCGCCCGACACATGGCGCAGCGCGTGGAGCAGATGCTGCAGCACTGGCCAGCCAAACAAGGCAAGCCGACGCTGTTCATGATTTTTGACGGCATGCTGCCAGACATAGCCTCCATTCTGGACGAGCTCTACCTGCAACTGGCCGATCAGGTATTTTATGGCGGCGTCAATGCAGGCAGCGAAAGCTTCCAGCCCATAGACTGCCTGTTCGATCAATACCAGACCCTGGGTCATGGCGTACTGTGCCTGCTGCTTCCCGGAAGCACCAACCCGGTGCTCAATCATGGCTACCCCATGCCGGCACAGTGCATGACCGCCACGGCAACTGCCAGCAACCGCATTTTCCAGATCGACTGGAAACCCGCATTCACTGCCTATCAGGACATCGTAAAACAACAGTTTGGCGCGGAGCTGACGCGGGATAATTTCTACTCATTCGGCGTGCACTTTCCGCTGGGCATCATGCTGGCCAACCAGCAGGTGCTGATCCGCATTCCGGTGGCACTGGAAGATGACGGCTCGGTCTTCTGCGTGGGCGAAGTGCCGGAAAACGCCATGCTGATCATGCTGCAGGCACCGCAATCGCCTGGCACACAATGCGTAGACAACCTGCTCGGTACCTTGCGGCAACGCCATGGTGACATCAGCAATCAGCCGCTGCTTACCTTTTACTGCGCGGGCCGTAACATGCACTTTGGCCCGGCTGCCCTGGCGGAAATCCGCCTGCTGCAAGCCAACAGCCAGGCTCTACCCTTGCTTGGCGCACTGACGCTGGGCGAAATCGGTAGTCTGCAGGAGTGGGGCTACCCGCTGTTTCACAACGCCAGCATCATCTGCAGCCTGTGGAAGCAGTCATGAACCGCGACCAGCTGCTTGCCGTGCTCTACGACCTGTCACTCACCATCGGACGTGAAGTGACCGTGGACAGCCTGCTGACCAAAGTCCTGCAACGGTTGCTGTTTCATACCGGCTGCCCGGTCGGGTTGGTAATCAGTCATGCTGACGGCCCGGATGCCAGCAGCGGACAACTACTGAAAGTCATTGGCGACCATCACTTGCAACAACAGGCCGGGCAAAACATCGCCCTGCCGCCCGGGCTGCTGGGACGCAATATACACGCAGCCTGCGACCCAGCCCTGCTCGCCATACTTACCGGCCAGTCACGCTATCAGTACGGCTTGCGCCTGCCGCTGGAACAGCACTACACCATCCTGCTGCTGGCACCGGAGGCCATGCTGCAGCACTTGCCGCTGGAACATGTCTTTCCGCCCATCCTGTCCAATCTGGCCCGCGCCATCAAACTTTGCCAGGACAGCGAACAACTGGCCGAGGCCCTGCAGCGCGAGCGCAATCAGGCCAAGGCAGAACTCGACCGGGCGCAGCGCTTCAGTACCGCCCTGCTCAATGCCATGCCGATTGCTGTGTTCTACAAGGACGCCACTGGCCGCTATCTGGGCTGCAATCCGGCATTCACCCGCACGGTGGGCATGCAGGCCGAAGAAATCATTGGCAAGACCCCGGCTGAGGTATGGCCGGCAGAACTGGCCAGCATGTTTACCCAGAATGATGGCGAACTGATTTCCAGCCGCCAGCCCTTGCTGTTTGAATATGTCATCCGCAGCAAGCAGGGGCAGCTGATGGATGTCGTTTACGCAAAAGACCTGTTCTACAACGAAGACAACAGCATCGGCGGCATCATCGGGGCCTTCATCGACATCAGCGCGCGCAAGTCGGCCGAAGAGTCCTTGCGCCAGTCACTGATCCAGGCCATCAGCGCCCTGTCCGCGGCCATGGTGCATCGCGACCTGAGCACTGCAGGCCATGAGGTCCGCGTCAGCGACCTGGCCGTTGCCATTGGCCGCAAACTGCAACTGGACGAACACCGACTGGAAGGTCTGGGGCTGGCTGCCATGGTGCATGACATCGGCCAGATCCAGATTCCGTCGGAAATCCTCACCCGCCCGCGCCGCCTGAATCATGAAGAATTCGAACTGGTGAAAATGCATGCCGAAGCCAGTCATGAGATTCTCAAGGACATTCATTTCCCCTGGCCGATTGCCGACATTGCCTGGCAGCACCACGAAAACATGGATGGTAGCGGCTACCCGCGCGGGCTATCAGGCAACGACATCCTGCTGGAAGCGCGCATCATCCACGTAGCAGACAGCATGGAAGCCATGCTGTCACACCGCCCCTTCCGTCGACAGCTGGGGCTTGAGCAGGCATTGACACAACTTAAACAGTATCGCGGCAGCGTTTACGATAGCCAGGTAGTGGATGCCTGCCTCGCGCTCTTTACCGAGCACGGCTACGAATTGCCGGACAGCAAAAGAAAAAACTGAGCATGGATGCACCCGTCACATCACTACCCCACTCTGCCTACACCCTGCAGGCCGTCATCCGTCAATTGCCCGACCGGGTCATCATCAAGGACTTGAATTCCACTTTCATCACCTGCAACCAGCGCTTTGCCGATGACCTGGGCATTGCCATCGAATCGGTTGCCGGCAAGACCGACTACGATTTCTTCCCGGCCGAGCTGGCCGCCTGCTATCAGGCAGATGACCGCAAGGTCATGCTCAGTGGCAAGGCCATCCGCGTGGAAGAGCCCTATATGCTGGACGGCCAGCCGCACTGGCTGGAAACCAGCAAGTCACCCATTTTCGATGCAGCAGGCCAGTGCATAGGGCTGACTGCCATCTTCAAGGACATCACCCAGCAAAAGCAGGACCATGATGAAATGCAGCGCCGTGCCTGGGCGCTGCAGGCAAACAGCCGTACCAATCAGGCCCTGGTACAGGCCAGTGAAGAGCAGGAGCTGCTGCAGGCCGTATGCGATGCCATCGTGGCAGACCAGCGCTACCCGCTGGCCTTGATCTGCGGCCTGAACAATGTGCGGCAAAGCCGGCTGCAGATACTATCTTCAGCCGGTAATGCCAGGGCATACGCCAGCCAGCTGGAAATCAACTGGGATGAACATACGGCAGAAGGACAAGGCCCGATTGCCCGCTGCATCCGTCTGGGCAGCACCATCTCACTGAGTCAGCTGCAAAAGAGTCATGATTTCCAGCCATGGAAGGACGCAGCCCGGTCCTTTGGCCTGCAGGCCATCGTGGCCATTCCGCTGATAGCCGGGCCAGACCTGATCGGCGCACTGGCGGTGTATGCCGGCGAAACCCACTCCTTCAGCCCCGTCGAAGTGCAGGTGTTCGAGGAACTCACCCGCAATGTGCAGTTTGGCATTCAGTCACGCCGCACTCGCGTGGCCTACCAGCAATCGCTGCAGGAACAAGCCAGCCAGGCACAGCTACTGGAGAATGCGCTGGAAAATGCGCTGGCTGCCATTGCCTCGGTACTGGAACAGCGCGACCCCTACACCGCCGGCCATCAGAAGCACGTGGCCGAACTGGCTGTGCTGATCGGCCAGGAAATGGGATTGCCGCAACAGCGCCTGCGCGGTCTGTATCTGAGTGGTGTGGTACATGATCTGGGCAAGATCGAGGTGCCAGCGGAAATCCTCAGCAAGCCCAGCCGCTTGCATCCGGTGGAATTTGCCCTGGTCAAGCGCCACCCCGAGGTGGGTTACAACATCCTGAAGAACATCGACTTCCCCTGGCCCATTGCCGACATCATCCGCCAGCACCACGAATACCTGGATGGTTCCGGCTATCCGCTGGGCCTGTCTGGCGAAGCCATTTTGCTGGAATCGCGTATTCTCACCGTAGCCGATATTGTCGAGTCCATGTCATCTGACCGACCCTACCGCGCGGCACTGGGCATCAAGCAGGCCATTGCCCAGATTCAGCTGATGCGTGACCGGCAGCTGGATCCCGCGGTGGTGGATGCCTGCATCAGGATACTGGAACAAGGCATGTTCACACCGCACCTGCTGACAGTTGAGGCGCAGGCTTAGTCCTTGCCCGCGCCAGCCCGGCACCTGGCTACTTGAAGGCGGGAACCACCTGCAGTTGCTGCCGCACATCGCCAGCCCAGCCCTTGCTGCCATACAGATTGAGGCGTGCAATCGACTTGGTTTGCCTGAGCTTGTCAAAGTTGAACTGCCGCAGATCCAGCCATACCGGACTCAGGGATGAAACAGACTGAAAGCTGTAGCGCAGGTTCCTGAGATCAGCGGTAGTGGTCCAGTAGGTGCCCACGCCGCGGTTTTCTGCCGGATAGCGCGAATAAGGCTCATAAGCTTTTTCCACGGCCAGGTCTAGCGGGTCTGCCATCAGGCCGACAGGCATGGCCACACTGTGCATGATGGACGCCAAAAAACCACGTGCCTCTTCGACATTGTCCGCGCGCGGCAGTGACTTGAGCAGCCAGTTGGCCCGCACCAGCCGGGCATCAGCCTGCCAGCCGGTGGGGATGGTATCGGAATTGGCCGCCGCGTATTTCTTCTCCTCCTTGAGCATGGTGTCGTAGTCCGGAGGATTGGTCAGCACCGTAAATTGCCGGCCATGGTGAATCACCGTCTCTCCCTTGACGATCTCGATGATGGCGGAATCACCCGAGGCATCTTCAATGGCGATGTGCTTGGTATCCGAAGCATAGTCGATGGGCAGGCGCTTGGGATCCAGCCGCACCGCACGGATGGCGGCGACAGCTTCGGCTACCGTGGCGTGGTTATCCAGGATGAAGCTAAGCCAATGGCTGCTTTCCAGCACCGGCTTGGCCGGCTTGCCTGGCTGGGGCTGCTCGGCCCCGCCGGTAAAGTACAGGGTATGTGCCGCCAGGCCTTTTTCGTTCATGCCATCCATGGGGAAGACATTGTCAGCGTAGATGGCTACGCTGCCATAACGTGCCGTCCAGCGCACCGCCTGCCCGGCATTATCCCCACTGGCACCAACACGGCTGACACCACGCGGACTGACTACCAGCGAGGGGCTGACCGGCCCGAAAAAATCCAGGTTGCGAGAACTGAGCAGATAGCCGGGCTGGGTATTCCACAGCACACGGGTACAGGCCTCGGCAGATGACAGCAAGGAAAGCGTCAGATAACTGGCCAGAACGGCTTTTGCAATACCTTTTGACATGAAGACTCCCGGATGAGATGCGTATCGCTCAGGAAAACAAGCGCGGCGATACAGGTCGTCAGTCTAGGGATGCGGCTTGCCGCCCGACAATCTCATCCCGTCCGGTTTGCTTGCTGGAAAATTCGTTTTGGCCACAGGTCAATTCAGCCTGAAGGGTTGCGGCACTCTGCAGCCAGCATTCATGCGGACTGGCGAAAAAAGTCACCCACCTTGCTGGCACTTGCCTTCTGCAACTGGCAAAGCTGCTGATGGCTCAAGCTGCGCGCTCCATGCTTGCGGCTGGCCGTTTCCAGCAGGTACTGCAGCAGATGGGCCGCCATGCGTGCATCGGCCAGTGCGCGGTGAGCACGACCAGCATCCGGCAGCCCGGCCCAGCGGGTGAGCGTACCCAGCTTGTGATCCGGTGCCTGTGGCAACAGGCGGCGTGCCAGTAGCAGGGTGCAGGCAAAATCTTGCTGCCGCTGCCGGCCCAGCAGGCTCAGTTCGTGATCCCAGAACTTGCGGTCGAAAGCAGCGTTATGCGCCACCAGCGGGATATTGCCGACAAAGTCAGCCACCTCCCGCATCACGGTAGCGGCCGGCGGTGCAGTGCGCAGCATGGCATTGCTGATACCGGTCAGGCGCTCTATTTCTGCCGGCACACGCACGCCGGCATTCATCAGGCTCTGGTAGCTGTCCAGTTCGCGCCCGTCCTGCCATAGCACCACCGCCACTTCGGTCACCCGGCTACCCACGGCTGGCGACAGCCCGCTGGTTTCAAAGTCCAGCACTGCATAACAAGGCGCGGCGCGACTCAATTCAGCGCCGCCTTGGCTGCCTCTTCCGGGCTCAGGCCGTCAAAGAACATGTCGGTAAACCACTCGGCATTTTCCTCGATCTGCTGCTGTGCCTCATCCGGTTTGGCTCCGGCAGCAACAAACAGGGCTTCCACTTCGGCACACCACTGCAATAGGGCGATGGTATCCGGATCGAGTTCGTCTTCCTTACGCTTGGACATGGTTTTGTTTCCGCTAAATGTTTAACTGGCGGCATTGTACACGCCCAAAGCGGCTTGCAAGCCACACAGTGACGGATATTGCTAGAATCAGCGCCTGATCAACCTGAAGGACTGTCCGATGCAAAAGCTAGTTGCCGTCGATCTGGCCAAAAGCTATCGCCTGCTCAACCACGGCCCTACCGTGCTGGTTTCCTCCGCCCATGACGGCCAGCAAAACGTAATGGCCGCCGCCTGGGCGATGCCGCTGGATTTCGACCCGCCCAAGGTGCTGGTGGTGGTGGACAAGGCCACGCATACCCGTGAATTGATGGAGGCTTCCGGTGAGTTTGTACTGAATGTCCCCTGCCGCGCGCAGGCCGAACAGGTGCTCCGGGCCGGCAGCTGCAGCGGAAAGGAAGTGGACAAGTTTGCCGCGTGCGACTTGACGGCACTGCCGGGCGAGGCTGTAAACGCACCGCATGTCGCCGACTGTATTGCTTACCTGGAATGCCGCATCATCAGCGAGCCGCACAACCAGCAGCACTACGACCTGTTCATCGGCGAAGTGCTGGCCGCCAAGGCAGACGCGGATGTCTGGCACGACGGCCATTGGCAGTTTGATGGCCATGATGACAAGCGCAGCCTGCACTACATCGCCGGCGGCAGCTTCTTCAGCATTGGCGAACAGTTGTCCGTGTCCGCCACACCGCCGCAGTAAAGGCTGCCAGCCTTAACGCACCGCGCTGACAAAATCGTCAAACACCGCCACCAGCCGGTCGACATCGGCCGCCGTGGTTTGCGGGCAAATCAGCAGCATATTGTGGAATGGGGTGATCAGCAGGCCGAGATTGAGCAGGTACAGATGAATGATGTGCTCCATGTCACTGTCCAGAATCGCATCCGCCTCGCTGCCATTACGTGGCGGCGTGGCAGTGAACTGGAACTCGGTACGCGCCCCCACCTGGGTGACGCACCACGGCAGCTGGTGCAGGGCAATCACCGTGCGCAGGCCATCGGCCAGCCGCTCCGCCAGGGCAAACATGTGGGCATAGGCCTGCTCGGTCATCACCTCGGCCAGATTGGCGCGCATCGCCGCCATGGCCAGCATATTGGCCGTCAGGGTGGTGCCGATGCCGCTGTGGCCAGGCACCGCCTCGCGCTTGGCCTGCTGGGCGCGCTGTGCCATTTCTGCGGAAAAACCATACACTGCGCATGGCACGCCGCCACCCATGGGCTTGCCCAGCACCATCATGTCCGGTTTCAGGCCGTGAGCGCGGGTATAGCCGCCCATGCCGGTGCTGATGGTATGGGTTTCATCCATGATCAACAGCGTGCCATAGCGGCGGCATAGCGCCTGTGCCGCTTCCCAGAAGCCCGGCTCCGGCAGCACCATGCCGATATTGGTCATGGCAGGCTCGGCCAGCAGGCAGGCTACCTGACCATCCTTCAGCGCTTCTTCCAGTGCGGCCAGATCGTTGAATTCCACCACACGGGTGTATTGGGTCAGGTCGTACACCTGCCCCAGCAGGCTGGCACGCTGTACCGGCTTGCCATCCACCAGATCAACAAACACATCGTCAATGGTGCCGTGGTAGCAGCCATTGAATACCAATAACTGCTGACGACCGGTGGCGGCCCGCGCCCAGCGCAGGGCGAAGCGGTTGGCATCGGTGGCGGTCATGGCAAACTGCCAGTACGGCAAGCCAAAGCGCCGCGCCAGCTCTTCGGCCACCCAGACAGCATCTTCGGACGGCAGCATGGTAGTCAGCCCGCGCTGCGCCTGCTCGGCCAGCGCTCTGGCCACCGGGGCCGGACCGTGGCCGAACATGGCACCGGTGTCGCCCAGGCAAAAGTCGACATACAGATTGCCATCCACATCTTCAAAACTGGCACCCTGTGCCTGCTTCACATACAGGGTGAAGGGGGTGGACCAGTCATCCATCCAGTGCAGTGGCACGCCAAACAGCAGGTGCTGGTCGGCACGGGCCGACAGTTGCTGTGATTGCGGGCGCGCCGCGATAAAGCGCTCGCGCTCGGCGGCCTGCAGTTGCAGTGCCTTGTCCCAGTTGATGCCGTGACGTGTGCTCATCCATTTCTCCTTGATCTTGTTCTGTGCGGACAGCAGCCCGCAGCATGTCATACGTGCAATTGCAGGTGTTCGCGTTCCCAGGCGGTAATGCCGCGATTGAAGGTTTCGAATTCCTTTTCCTTCACCGCGCAAAAAGCCTGCACAAACTGCTCACCCAGAATCTCGGCCAGCTCGGGGCTGTCCTGCATCAGCACCACCGCGTCTTCCAGACTGCGTGGCAGCTCGAAATCCAGGTCGTAGGCACTGTCGGCCATCGGTTCGCTGGGAATCAAACCCTGCACCATGCCCAGATAACCGCAGGCCAGTGTGGCTGCCATCGCCAGATAGGGGTTCACATCCACCCCCGGCACCCGGTTTTCCAGTCGGCGCGCATTAGGGCCGGAAGGCGGAATGCGGATGCCGCAGGTGCGGTTGTCATAACCCCAGCGCACATTGATGGGTGCGGCGGCATGGCGGCTGAGCCGGCGATAGGAATTGACGTAAGGTGCAAGCATCGGCATCACCAGCGGCAGGTATTTCTGCATGCCGCCAATATGGTGGAAGAACAAGGGTGTTGCGCTGCCATCTGCCGCCGAGAAGATATTCTCGCCGCTAACGGTGCTGACAATGCTCTGATGGATATGCATGGCACTGCCGGGTTCGTCTTCCATCGGCTTAGCCATGAAGGTGGCAAAGATATTGTGACGGTAGGCGGTTTCGCGCACAGCGCGCTTGAACAGGAAAACCTGATCGGCCAGCTCCAGTGCATTGCCATGGGCGAAATTGATTTCCATCTGGCAGGCACCCACTTCATGGATCAGCGTTTCCACATTCAGCCGGGCTTGCTGGCAGAATGTGGATAGCTCCTGAAAGAAAGGGTCGAAATCGTTGACGGCGTCAATGGAAAAGGACTGCCGCCCTACTTCGGAACGGCCAGCACGACCAGTGGGCGGACGCAAGGGCTCGTGCGGATTGCTGTTCTGCCGGATCAGGTAAAACTCCATTTCCGGCGCCACCACCGGCTGCCAGCCGCGTGCCGCGTACAGGGCCAGCACCTTGCGCAGTACCGCTCGCGGTGAAATTCCCACCGGCTGGCTGTCGAAATCCTCGCAATCATGTATCACCACCGCTACCGGCTCGATGGCCCACGGCACCAGCCGGATGGAAGATGCGTCCGGCACACACACCATGTCCGGATCATTGGCCCCGACAAAACGTTCAAATTCGGCAAACTCGCCATTCACGGTAATGGTGAGTACCGCCTTGGACATCTTCATGCTCTCTTCTGCCAGGAACAGATCCTTGGGCACGATCTTGCCACGTGCCACGCCCGTCATGTCCGGAATGACGCATTCCACCTCGTGAATGTTGTGCTCGCGAATGAATTGCTGCAAATGCTCATGCATGATTTCTCCTTTATGATCAAAAATGCAAAAAAGCCAGCATTCCAACACCGCACCAACCCGAATGAATTAAAATGCAAATACCGGAACAAAAGCTGGTATCAATCATAGTAATCACAAAAATTGATGTCAATTTATGATCAAATAAATCCGCAAAAGTGAAGCATCACAGCAATACCCCTGCTATGGTATCCTTGTGGCAAACTCAAATACCGACGACTCGCCTACAATGAAGACTCCCGCCTCCTCTACCTTACAGGACGAAACCTACACCACCTTGCGCCAATGGCTGTCGCTGGGCCGCTGGCTGCCGGGTGAACGTCTCAAGATCAAACAGCTGGCCCAGGACATGCAGGTAGGGGAAATGCCGGTGCGCACGGCACTGCAGCGTCTGGTGGCAGAGAAGGCGCTGGCCAATATTCCCAATTGCGGCGTCACCGTTCCGCAACTAAGCCGCACCCAGTTTGATGACATCCTGCAAACGCGCATGCTGCTGGAAGGCGAAGCCGCCGAAAAAGGTGCACGCAACCTGAGCAGCACCGACCTCAAGCTGCTGGAAGAGCTGACCGCCACCATGGACGAAGCCATCCGCAATCACGATGTCAAAGGCTATCTGACAGCAAACGAAGACTTCCACGTCACGCTGTACCGTGCCTCCGGCTCTGCCATGCTGCTGTCGCTGATTGAAAGCGTATGGCTGCACGTCGGCCCTATTTCCAACCAGCTGCATCAGGACCCGCACGTGTGGAGCATCATGAACGACTGCCACGAAGACATGATGCGTGCCCTGCACCGCAAGGACCCGTCTGCCGTGCGTCGCGCCATCGAGCGCGACCTGTTCAATGCCGGGCAGTATCTGAAAACACTGTGCAACTGAGCCACACGCTGGCAGCATGAAAAAACCGGGCCTCAGCCCGGTTTTTTTCTGGTCAGGCGCAGCAAAACGCTACACCCCATATCCGGCCATGAATATCTCCACGCCCCTGGCCACGCGCTCTTGTAACAGTTTCAGATCATCCTCGCTCACCACACCAATCAGGAAAGTCTGCTGATATTCAGCCTGGATCAGGGACAACACATGCATGGCAGCAATCCAGCCATCCGCCCGGCGCAGGCGACCGACCTGCATTTCCGCCTCCAGATAAACCGCCACCTTGTTCCAGCCCTGCCTCGGTCCGGCATCGAAAAACTGTTGAGCCGCGCCAGCACGCACCAGCTCACCTGCGATGATGCCGCGCATGGCCATCAGGTCCGGCCCCAGAATGACCTGCAGGTAGTTTTCGCCGAATGCCTGCAAAGCCGCCGCAATATCCCCGCCCGGCACCAGCCGTGCATAGGCTTGTGACATGCGTTCTTCGGCCAGCATTTTCATCACGCTGAGGAACAACTCCTCCTTGGACTTGAAATAACCGTACAAAGTGGCCTTGGAGCCCCCCACCCGGCTGCAGATTTCTGCCATGGAGGTCGCTTCATAACCACGCTGCAGGAATAACTCCGCAGCCGTTGCCACCATTGCCTGACGGCGTTCTTCACTTTTTGTTCGCATTTTTGCTCCAAACTGTACCGAACTGTACGGTTTTTCTTGACGGCATCATCGCCGCACATTATAACCGTACCGTACAGTACAGTTAAAGGCCCTGTCAAAATAATGGATACCCAATCAAGCATGCACCCACGGCGCACTCTGCTACAACTGACCCTGCTAGGCAGCCTGCTGCTGGCCGGTTGTGCCAGCGTGCCGGACCTGGGCCCCACGCCCCGCAGCAAGACCATGCAGGACATGGCCAGTCAGCAAACCCTGCAAGCCAGCTCGGCTGACTGGATGAACAGCAACTGGTGGCAAAGCTATCAGGACGGCCAGCTCAACGACATCATGCAGGAAGCGTTAAGCCAGTCACCGGATCTGGCAGCCGCCGAGGCCCGTCTGGCCAAGGCTGCAGGTCAGGCGGAGCAGACCGGTGCCAGCAATCTGCCCAGCCTCGACCTGAATACCTCTGTCACCAAGATGAAGCAAAGCTATAACAACGGCTTTCCTGCCGCCTTTGTTCCGCATGGTTACAACAACTCCGCCAAGGTCGAACTGGATTTCAGCTATGAAATCGACTTCTGGGGCAAGAACCGCTCCGCCATTGCTGCCGCCAGCTCGGAACTGGCCGCAGCCCAGGCCGAGGCAGCACAAAGCCGCCTGACCCTGACCAGTGCCATTGCCGCCGCGTATGCCGAACTGGCCCGCCTGTATGCCGAACAGGATGCCGCCGAACAGGCACTGAGCGTGCGCCAGCATAGCGCCCAGCTGCTGCAGCAACGCTTTGACAATGGTCTGGAAACCATGGGCAGCCTGCGTCAGGCCCAGTCCCGCGAAGCCACTGCCAACGCTGACCTCAGCGCCGCACGTCAGGCCATTGCCCAGCAAAAGCTCAGCATTGCCGCACTGATGGGTGCCGGACCGGACCGCGGCATGAACCTGCGTCGCCCAGCTGCCAGCCTGCTGCACCCGCAAGGCTTGCCCGCCACCTTGCAGGCGGACTTGCTGGGCCGTCGCCCGGACCTGGCCGCCGCCAGACTGCGCGCCGAAGCCGCCGCCAGCCGCATCAATGTCGCCCGCGCAGCGTTTTACCCCAATGTGAATCTGTCTGCCTATCTGGGCGTGCAGTCGCTGGGGCTGAGCTACCTGACCAAGAACGGTTCCGACATCGGCGGGGTCGGCCCGGCCATTTCGCTGCCGATTTTCCGTGGTGGCGCCCTGCAAGGCAACTACCGTGTTGCCCGCGCCGAATACGATGCCGCCGTAGCCAGCTACAACCAGACCCTTACCCAGGCCCTGCATGAGGTGGCCGATGTCATGGCCCAGCAACAGGAACTGGGGCCGCAGCTGGAACAGCGCCGCCTGGCACTGAAAACCGCCGAGGAGTCCTACCAGGTGATGCAGAACCGCTATCAGGGCGGTCTGGCCAGCTATCTGGACGTGCTGAATGCCGAAGACAACGTGATTGCCAGTCGTCGCAGCAGCACCAGCCTGGAAACCCGGCTGTTCCTGCTGGATGTCAACCTGATCAAAGCCCTGGGCGGCGGCTATCAGCAAGCCTGAGCCCCTGTCGAATACAACAATTGCAGAGAACCATCATGAGCGAAAATATCCAAGCCCTCCCCGCCTCCGATGCCCCGCACAGCGACAGCCTGCGCCTTGCAAAGCGCAAGAAGCTGTTTGCCCTGCTTGGCGTAGTCGTCGGCGTTGCCGCCATTGGTGCCGGCACATACTGGACCCTGGTGGCCTCCCACCATGTCAGCACTGACAATGCCTATGTCGCCGTTGAAATGGCGCAAATCACCCCGGAAGTCAGCGGCACCGTGCGTGAAGTGCTGGCCGTGGACACCCAGCAGGTAAAACGCGGCGACATCCTGGTGAAGCTGGACGACAAGGATGCAGCCCTCAATCTGGCGCAGGCCGAAGCCGAACTGGCGCGCGCCGAGCGTCGCGTGCAGGGCTATCTGGCCAGCGACGAAGGCTTGCAGGCCCAAGTGCAGGCCCGCATTGCCGACCAGGCGCGCAGCAATGCCCAGCTGGTTTCTGCCCGTGCCGACCTGCAACGCGCCGAACTGGACCTCAAGCGCCGTCAGGCGCTGGCCAAGAGCGGTTCGGTGTCCGGCGAAGAGCTGAGCAATGCGCAGAACGTGTTCAGCACCGCCAGCGCCAACCTGACCGCAGCCGAAGCCGCCGCCAAACAGGCCGAAGCCAATGCCCGCGCGGCACAAGGCTCGCTCAAGGCCAACCAGACCCTCACCGTCAACACCACGGTGGACACCAACCCGGAAGTGGCACTGGCGCGCGCCAAGCGTGACCAGGCGCGACTGGACCTGGCCCGCACCGTGATCCGCGCGCCGGTGGACGGCGTGGTGGCCAAGCGTCAGGCTCAGGTCGGCCAGCGCGTGCAGGCCGGTAACCAGCTGCTGTCGGTGGTGCCGCTGCAACAGGCGCACGTGGATGCCAACTTCAAGGAAGTGCAGCTGGACAAGGTACGTATCGGCCAGCCGGCCACGCTGACCGCCGACCTGTACGGCAGCCGCATCACCTACCACGGCAAGGTGGCCGGCCTGGCTGGCGGCTCTGGCGCAGCCTTTGCCACCATCCCGGCGCAAAACGCCACCGGCAACTGGATCAAGGTGGTACAGCGCCTGCCGGTACGCATTGCACTGGACCCGGCCGAACTGCGCGCCCATCCCTTGCAAGTGGGCCTGTCGATGGAAGTCACCATCGATACCGCCAGCGAGTAAGCCATCATGACTGACAGCTCCGTTACTGCTTCACCCAAGCCACTGGAAGGCAGCACCCTGTGGCTGGCTGCCTTGGTGCTGGCCGCTGCCAATTTTGTCGCCGTGCTGGACACCACCATTGCCAATGTGTCGGTGCCCAATATTGCCGGCGGCTTGGCGGTATCTTCCAGCCAGGGTACTTATGTCATTACGTCTTATGCCGTGGCCGAGGCCATTACCGTGCCGCTAACCGGCTGGCTGGCGGCACGGCTGGGCACGGTAAGGCTGTTCATCGGCTCCATGGTACTGTTCGGCCTGTTCTCCCTGCTGTGCGGCATGGCCGGTTCGCTGGAAACGCTGGTGCTGTTCCGCGTGCTGCAAGGCCTGGCCGGCGGCCCGCTGATGCCGATGTCGCAAACCCTGCTGCTGCGGATTTTCCCCAAGGAAAAAACCGGCGCCGCCATTGGCCTGTGGAGCATGACCACGCTGATTGCGCCCATCATGGGGCCGATTCTGGGCGGCGTGCTGTGTGACCAGGTGAGCTGGCCGTGGATTTTCTGGATCAACGTCCCCATCACCATGCTGTGCGGCTATGCCGGCTGGCAATTGCTGAAAAGCCAGGAAAGCCTGCGCGAGAACATCCGCGTGGATGCCGTCGGCCTTGGCCTGCTGGTGGTGTGGGTGGCGGCACTGCAAATCATGCTGGATGAAGGCAAGAACCTGGACTGGTTCAATTCCGCCGAGATCATCGCGCTGGCAGTGACCGCTGCCATCGGCTTTGCTGCCTTCCTGATCTGGGAATTGACCGAGAAAAACCCGGTGGTGAACCTGCGGGTATTCCGTCACCGCGGCTACTGGGCCAGCGTGCTTACCATTTCACTGGCCTTCGGTTCCTTTTTTGGCGCAACGGTGCTCACCCCGCAATGGCTGCAAAGCTATATGGGCTACACCGCCACCGAAGCAGGCCATGCCACGGCGATGAGCGGCATTCTGGCGGTGCTGGTGGCGCCGCTGGTAGCACAGCTTTCCACCCGTGTCGATCCTCGCCCCTTGGTGTTCATGGGCGTGATGTGGCTGGGTGGCGTCACCCTGTACCGCAGCTTCTCCACTACCGACATGGGTTTCTGGCAAGTAGCCTTGCCGCTGCTGTTCCAGGGCGTGGGCATGCCTTTCTTCTTTGTGCCGCTCACTGGCCTGGCCATGGCCAGCGTGGAGCCGGAGGAAATGGCCTCGGCGGCAGGCTTGATGAGCTTCATGCGCACGCTGTCCGGGGCTTTTGCCACCTCGCTGGTGACTACCGCCTGGGAAGACAAGGCCAGCTACAACCATGCTGACCTGGTAGGCAGCATCGACCCCGGTGGCGACACCCTGCGCACCCTGCAGGGTAGCGGCATGAGCCTGGATGCAGCCAGCAATCAGCTCAACCAGCTGTTGCAGTCGCAAAGCATCATGCTGTCCACCAACCAGATTTTCTGGCTGACCGGCCTGTCCTTTGTGGTGGCCGCCTGCGCCATCTGGCTGGCACCCCGTCCCAGCCGCGTGGCGGATACCAGTCAGGCGCACTGAACAGCACGACATTCAGCAAAAAGCCCGGTGCATGCACCGGGCTTTTTCTTTCCATCTCTTTGCTGAAGGTGGCTCACCACATTCCTGCTGCAAGGTCGCTCTTACTGCACACTGGCATTGCCACCCAGCGCCTGGTACAGCGTTACCTGATTCACCAGCCGGTTATAGCGGTTTTCCAGCAGGCTTACCTCGGCGGTACGGCGCGTTTCTTGCGCATCCAGCCAGTCCTTCAGCGGTGCGGCACCAGCCTGATAGCGCAGCCGGTAAAGGTGTTCCGCCCGCTGTGCCAACAAGGCGGATTGCGTTAGCCGCGCACCCTGCTGCTGGTACTGGCTGCGGGCAGACAGCGCGTTTTCCACATCGGCCAGTGCGGAATACAAAGTCTGGCGGAAGTTCACCACCGCCAACTGGTAGTCGGCATCACTGATGCTGTTGTTCAGCTTCATCTGCCGCCACTGCAGGAATGGCAAGGTGATGCCGCTGCCCAGTGTGGCCAGCGGATTGCTCAGCACCTGCGCCAGCCGGGCGCTGCTGCTGCCCAGGCTGCCGGTCAGGGAAAAATCGGGATAGTACGATGCACGGGTGGCATCGCCAGTTGCCAGTGTTTCGCGCAGGCGCAATTCGGCGGCGCGCAGGTCGGGACGACGCGCCAGCAGCGCCACCGGCAGACCGGCAGGCACGTCCGGCAGATCAGCCGCAGGCAGGCTGGCGCGCCAGGCGATGTCTCCCTTGGGCGGACCATCCAGCAATATCGCCAGTGCATTCTGCGTTTCGGCCAATTGCTGCTGGTAGTCGTGCAGGCTGGCTTGCTGGCTGGCCAGGTTTTGCCGCACGGTCAGCACATCCAGCTCGGCCGCCGCACCGGCCTGCTGCTTGGCCAGCACCAGCCGCAGCGCCTGTTGCTGGTAATCGATGCTGGCCTGCCCCAGCGCCAGCCGCTGGCGTAGCCAGGCCTGTTTCCAGTACAGCTTGATGGTGCTGCCGATCAGGCTGAGCCGGCTGCTTTGCATATCCTGTACCGTGGCACGCGCCTCCCAGGCCTTGGCATCGCTCTGGTGCGCCAGCTTACCCCACAAGTCCAGTTCATAACTGACCGACAGCGTGGCGGCGTGGCTCTGGCTGCTGACGGCATCGCCGCCCACGCGCCGGTTGGCCGTGCTGGACAGGCTGAAAGACGGCGTGGGTGCCAGATCGGTATCCGCCAGATCCGCCTTCAGCATGGCCTGACGTACCTTGATGGCGGCGGCGGCCAGATCGTTATTGCAGGAGAGCACATGCTCCACCAGCGCATTCAGTTCGGCATCGCCAAACTGCTGCCACCACGCCTGATCGGCCGGCATGGACACTCCGACGGCCTTGTCCTGGCTGGTCGCCTGCCATTGCGTTGGCAGATTGACTGACGGGGTGTGATAAGGCGTGCCGCTGAGGCTGCTGCAGCCGGCCAGCAGCAGGCTGGCAAGCAGGATGGAAAAACTTGCTTTCATTGCATTCTCATTTGCATGGCGCTCATTCGCGGGACAGCGCCACTACCGGGTCCAGCCGCGCGGCATTGCGTGCCGGCAGATAGCCGAACAACACCCCCACCAGGGTGGAGCAGGCAAAGGCCGCCACAATGGAGGTGAGTGAGTAAACCATATTGAAGCTGGCCAGGCGGGCCACCAGCACCCCCAGGCCCAGCGACAAGGCCACACCCAGCGCGCCGCCCAGCAGGCATACCAGCACGGCTTCAATCAGAAACTGCTGCATGATGTCGCGCTGGCGCGCACCCACTGCCATGCACACGCCAATTTCGCGGGTACGTTCGCTCACCGATACCAGCATGATGTTCATCACGCCAATGCCGCCCACCACCAGTGAAATCACCGCAATCATCGACACCAGCAGCGTCATGGTGGCGGTGGTGCTGGCAATGGTCTGGCGGATGCTGTCGGTATTCATCACAAAGAAATCCTGCGTGCCGTGCCGACGTGTCATCAGCGCCACCAGGCTCTGTTCGGCAGCATCGGTGGATACGTTATCGCTTACCCGCACCGTGACAGCTTTCAGGTAATCCTGGCCCAGCATGCGGTACATCACCGTGCTGTAGGGCAGCCATAGATTGAGGTTTTCATCGGTGCCGAAGGCGCTTTTCTGGGTTTGCGTCACCGCCACCACCCGGCAGGGCAGCTTGCCCAGCAGGATGACTTTGCCGATGGGGTCGTCGCCGTCGGCAAACAAGGCCTTGCGGCTGTTTTCGTCAATCACCACCTGCTGCGCCTGCTGACTGACGGCGCTGGCATCAAATGCACGCCCTTGCGCCATGGATACGCCGCGCACGCGGAAATACTGCTCACCCACGCCCTTGACCTGCGCAGTGACCGCCACATTGCGATAGCGCAGCGTCACGCTGTCGCTGACTTCCGGGGTGACACTGTCGACAAAGGGCTGCTCGGCCAGCACCGCAGCATCGCGCGGGGTCAGCGTGTGGATGGCATCGGCCTTGCGGTCGCCAAAATGCTTGCCGGGATAGATGTTGATGGTATTGGTGCCCAGCGAGCTGATGTCGCTGAGAATGCGCTGACTGGAACCGGTCCCCAGCGCCACTACCGACACCACCGAGGCAATGCCGATGATGATGCCCAGCATGGTGAGTGCGGAGCGCAGCCGGTGCGCCATCAGCGCGCGCCAGGCCATGCCGAAGGCTTCAGCAAAGTGTTCGCGCAGCATGCGCCAGCCGGTAGCCGCTGGCTGATGGGCAGTCTCGGCCTGCGCCGCTGGCGGCGTGACGGATTCACGGCGGGTATCGGCCACCAGCTTGCCGTCACCGATCTCGATGATGCGGTCGGCGTGTTCGGCCACCTTGCTGTCGTGCGTCACCAGAATGATGGTGTGGCCTTCGGCATGCAGTTCGCGCAGGATGGCCATCACCTGCTGGCCGCTGGCGCTGTCCAGTGCGCCGGTAGGTTCGTCGGCCAGAATCACCTTGCCGCCATTCATCAGTGCGCGGGCAATACTCACCCGCTGCTGCTGGCCGCCGGACAGCTGGCCGGGCTTGTGGCTGGCGCGGTCGGCCAGGCCCAGTCGTGCCAGCAGGCTGGCGGCCCGCGCAATACGCTCTTGCGCCGGGCTGCCGGCATAAACTGCGGGCAACTCGACGTTTTGCAGGGCATTGAGTTCGCCCAGCAGATGATAGCGCTGGAAAATGAAGCCGAAATGCTCACGGCGTAGCTGCGCCAGTTGATCCGGTGACATGTCCGCCACCGGTTGACCGGCCACGCGGTAGCTGCCGCGGCTGGGCGCATCCAGACAGCCCAGAATATTCATCAGCGTGGATTTGCCAGAGCCGGAAACGCCGATGATGGCCACCATCTCGCCAGCCTGAATCTGCAGATTGATGTTATCCAGCACGGTGACCGTATCTTCGCCAGAGGCAAAGTCACGACACACGCCGGATAGTGCCAGCAAGGGAATGCTCATCGCTTACATCCCCATCGGCGGCGGGCCGTTATGACCACCACTACTGCTGCTGGCCGTGGCACTGGCTTCGCCCAGCACCACCTGTTCGCCAGCGCGCAGGCCGGACAACACCTGGGCATGCACATTATTGTTCAGGCCGATCTTCACCTGGCGCGGCTGGATCTTGCCGTCCGCCTGCAACACCCGCACCGCGTAGCGGCCATCCTTGCCCGCCACACCCAGTGCATTGGCCGGAATGGCCAGCACGCCCTTCACCTGGCTGAGCACCACGGTAACCTGTGCCGTCATATTGATACGTAGCTTGTGCTGCGGATTGGGCACGTCGAACAGGCCGTAATAATAAATGGCGGTGGACGAAGAACTGCTGGAGGTAGAACTGGTAGAGGTGCTGCTGGTACTGGTGCTGTCGCTGGAGTCGCTATAGGACTGCGGCGCGGGATCAATGGAGCGCAGGCTGGCCTGATAGCGGCGATCCGGCTCACCCAGGATGGTGAAGTACACCGGCAGACCGGGCTTGACCTTGACCACATCACCCTCGGATATTTCTGCCTTTACCGTCACCGTGTCCAGTTGCGCCAGTTTGACGATGGTGGGGGTGGACTGGCTGGCATTCACCGTCTGGCCCTCTTCCACCGGCAAGGCCACCACCACCCCGTCAATCGGGGCCAGGATGCGGGTATAGCCCAGATTGAGTTGGGCGGTTTTCAGGCTGATGCGGGCCTGCTGCAACTGTGCCTGCAGTTGCTGGGCGTCAGCATCGGCACCATCCAGCGCAGCCTTGGCACTGTCATAGCTTTCCTGCGAGGTGGCCTGCTGGCCCAGCATCTGCTGCTGGCGGGCAAAATCCTGCTTGGCCTTCAGCAAGGCCGCCAGTTTGGATTTGAGCTGTGACTGATAGCTGCTGACCGATGCCTGGGCATCTTCCAGCGAATTCTCCTGGGTGCGCGGGTCGATTTCCGCCAGCACATCGCCCTTCTTCACGCTCTGCCCCAATACCACCTTGAGCGACTTCACCTGGCCGGACACCTGGGCACCCACACTGACTTCGCGCAGAGCCTTGATGGTGCCGGTGGCCAGCACGGTATCTTCCAGATTCATCGGGCTGACGGTGGCGGTCAGATAGTGACTGGCTGGCGGACGTGGATACAGTAGGTATACGGCAACGGCCAGCAGCAATACGGCAGCTACCAGCAGGCTGCGGCGGTGCAGGGAAATAAAGCGGGGCATGAAGGTGCAGGGACTGTTTCTGTTTTAATGCTGAAGTATTGCGGTTTGCCCCGGCTGTCGCGGTTAATGCCATGTAAATTAGTGTCAATAATTGTAATCACACCAACTGCCCGTATCAGGAAACTTCCGGCAACTGTTTTGGCAAAACCCGCACTACAGGGTAAAGTATGCCGCACTCATGCCAGCAGCTTCCTGCTACGAGATGGCATGACCTACCAACACCACATCGCATACAGGCTTCACATGCAGCCGGCCCTTCGCCACCGATTTCTGCTTTTCTCCCTGACAGCCCTGCTGGCAAGCCTGTTCTGCACGCTGGCCATGGCGGCGAACCCTGCACCCCGCAACTGGCTGGCCGCTCATCGCAACTGGCGGGTTGGCGTGGTGCTGCAAGCACCCTATGCCCAGATCAATCCACGCAGCCACCTGCTGGAAGGGGCCGATGTCGAAGTGATGCTGCTGCTGGCCAACAAGATGGACGTGCAGCTGAGCTGGCGTACCTTTGCCACCCGGCAAGCACTGGACAAAGCGGTGGAAAATGCGGAAGTGGACATCTCGCCCGGGATGCTGCAGACCCCGGCCAGCTTGCGCCACTGGCTGTTTTCCCAACCCTATCTGCGCGTGCCACACAAGATCGTCGGCTTCCCGGATGGCAGCGGTAATGCGGTGGATCTGGACCGGCTGTCACTGAGCGAACGGCTGGCGCTGGATGGCAATAGCGACGCCCTGCGCTTTGTCCGCCGCAATTATCCCGAGCTGCCACGGGTGGAAGTGGCCAACGACCGCACCGCCCTGCAAACCGTGCAGCAGCAGTACGCTGAATACGCCATTGTCGACGAAGCCCAACTGGCCACCCTGCTCAAGGAACCGGAATTCTCGCGCCTGGCCGTGGTGGGTGATCTGGGCTACACCCATCTGCTGCGCATCGCCGTACGGCGTGACTGGCCCGAGCTACCTGCCGTACTGGACCGCCAACTGCAGGACATCCCCGGCATCCGCATGGAACAGCTATATGCGCACTGGATGCTGCCCAGCTATCCCCGGCTGATCGACTCGCTGGGCTTCTGGCACCGCATGACACTAGCCCTGCTGCTGGCCACGTTGCTGCTGGCCGGCCTGTTTGGCCACCAGCGGCAGCAACGCCGCTGGGCGGAAAAGCGCTTGCTCGCCGCCAGACTCGAGCTGGAAGCACGTGATCTGGCAGAAGAATCGCTGCGGCTGACACAGTTCTCCATCGACAACAGCACCGTGGGCATCCTGTGGGTGAACTGGGATGGCCGCATCCAGTATGCCAACCGCGCAGTGGAAAGCATGCTGGGCTACCCGGCCGAACAATTGCTCAGCTTGTCACTGCCGGAATTACAACCCTCGCTGGACAACAACCGCTGGCTGGACCTGTGGAACCAGCTGCGCAGCAGCAAGGCGCTGAGCAGCTTTGAAACCAGCAGCCTGAAAGCCGACGGCCAGTTTCTGCCAGTAGGCGTCACCCTGAGTTTCCTCAAGTTTGGCCGTACCGAATACCTGGTGGTTTACCTCAATGACATTACCGAACGGCAAAAGGCCAGGGCCGCGCTGGAAGAAAGCGAAGCCCGCTTCAAGGGCATGGCCAGCAATGTGCCGGGCATGGTATTCCGGCTGGAACGCCCGGCAGCGCAGCACCCGGTACGGCTGGCCTTTGTCAGTGACGCCAGCCAGACCATGCTGGGCTACAGCCCGCTGGACCTGATATGCATGCCGGAAGGTTGGCTGGACGTGGTGGCCAGCGAGGACCGCAGCAGCTACCAGCAAGCCTGGCAGGATGCCGCCGACAACAACCACAACCTGGCCTGGCAGGGCCGCATGCTGCACCACGGCGGTGACATGCGCTGGGTGGACATCAAGGCAGCGGTGCGCTGTTTTGACGATGGCCACGTGGTGTGGGACGGCATTGTCTGGGACATCTCGGAAAACAAGCACAATGAATTGCAGCTGGCCGAATCGCGCGGCTTGCTGCGCAGTCTGTCCGGCCACCTGGAATCGGTAAGAGAAGAAGAAAAAGCCCGCATCGCCCGCGAAGTCCATGATGAACTGGGCCAGATTCTTACCGTACTGCGGCTGGAAACCTCCATGTGCGAGCTGAGCTTCGGCCAGAGCGACAGCAAGCTGGCCGAGCGCCTGCAAGCCATGAAAAAGCTGATCGAGCAGACTTTCCAGATCGTGCGCGATGTCGCCACCGCACTGCGCCCGCCAGTGCTGGATGCCGGTATCGGCTCGGCCATTGAATGGCAGGCACGCCGTTTTGAAAAGCGCAGCGGCATTCCCTGCCTGGTATCGGTACCGGACAGCCCCATTGCGCTGAGCGATGCCCGTGCCATCGGCGTGTTCCGCATTCTGCAGGAAGCGCTGACCAATGTGCTGCGCCATGCCGAAGCCAGCACCGTCAGCGTTGGCCTTACCTGTCAGCAGGGCATCATCACTCTGAGCATTGCCGACGATGGCAAGGGTTTCGACCCGCAAGCCCATCGCCAGCTGCGCTCCTTCGGCCTGGTAGGCATCCGCGAACGGGTGCTGTTGCTGGGCGGCAAACTGGATATCGACAGCCAACCGGAACAGGGCTGCACCCTGACCATCCGCCTGCCGGTAGAAGAAGGAAGGGAAGTCGCATGATTCGCGTCATCATTGCCGAAGACCATAAAATCGTCCGCGAGGGCATCAAGCAGCTGATCTCGCTGGCCGAAGACATCAGCGTGGTGGGAGAAGCCACCAATGGCACCCAGTTACTGGAACAGCTGCGCCAGATCAGTGCGGATGTCCTGTTACTGGATATTTCCATGCCCGGCACCAACGGGCTGGAAACCATTCCGCGCATCCGGGCGCTGGACAATCCGCCTGCCATCCTGATGTTGTCCATGCACGACGAAGTACAGATTGCCGCCCGTGCCCTCAAGGCCGGTGCCGCCGGTTACAGCACCAAGGACAGCGACCCGGCACTGCTGCTGACCGCCATACGCAAAGTCGCTGGTGGCGGACGCTATATCGACCCGCAACTGGCCGACCGCATGGTGTTCGAAGTGGGCCTGACCGACTCGCGCCCGGCGCACACCCAGCTGTCCGAACGCGAATACCAGGTGTTCGAGCGGCTGGTGCACGGCACCAACGTCAACGAAATTGCCCAGCAGCTCAACATCAGCGCCAAGACAGTCAGCACCCATAAAGTGCGGCTGATGCAGAAGCTGCAAGCACACTCGGTGGCCGACATGGTGCGCTACGCCATCGACCACAAGCTGATCTGAGCTGTGCGATCTGGAGGCTGAGCACTACCTTGCGCAGTAAATGAAAAAACCGCCAACCAGGCGGTTTTTTCACCACAACACACTCTGCTACGACAATTAGCAGCAGGGATCGCTCGGACCTACTACAAAATCACCACAAGGAGGCTGCGGCCCGACAACAAAGCACGAAGCCAATGAAACTGAACTCAGTGCAGACAAAAGCATGGCAAGAAGAATGGTTTTTTTCATCGCAAAATCTCCATAATCATTAAATTTCAATTACTTAGGCTGCCATTTTTTATCCAAACAAAATCAAGGCAACGCTGTTCATTCTGTTCTTGTGGGCTTGAGCAGTAACCAGTCTGATAGATCAGTCACACCAGCACCAGTTTTTAAACATTTCCGCTTACAAGCCATGGCGCATTGCGCTACCCTAGCCGGCTTTCCACTGCCGCCCGCCTTATCCGTTTTCATGCGCATTCAGGATTTTCACCAAGCCCTGGCCAGCCTCGGCGCCCGTCCCTGCCACATCGGCCGTATCAACCGCGCCTGGCTGCAAGGCCTGGCGCTGGATCACGGCACCCGTCATCAGCAAAGCCAGGACTATTTTCCGCTGACCGTGCGTCAGGGCCTGCCTGCCCTCAGCCAGCAGCTGGAAGCACTGGCGCGCATCCACACCCGGCACGAGGCAGCGGACGCCTCGCAACGCCTGCTGGTGGAGCTGGCCGACGGCCAGATGGTGGAAAGCGTGCTGCTGCCACGCGACGGCCTGTGCATTTCCAGCCAGGTAGGCTGTGCCGTGGGCTGCACCTTCTGCATGACCGGCAAATCCGGCCTGTTGCGCCAGCTGGGTAGTGCCGAGATCGTGGCGCAGGTGGTGCTGGCTCGGCGTATTCGCCCCGTAAAAAAGGTTGTGTTCATGGGCATGGGCGAACCGGCCCACAATCTGGACAATGTGCTGGAAGCCATCGACTTTCTCGGGCGCGAGGGCAATATCGCGCACAAGAATCTGGTGTTTTCCACCGTGGGTGACCCGCGCGTATTCGAACGCCTGCCGGCCATGCAGGTTAAACCGGCACTGGCGCTGTCGCTACACACCACGCGGGCCGACTTGCGCGCCAGCCTGCTACCGCGTGCACCACGCATCAGCCCCGAGGAACTGGTAAGCATGGGCGAGCGCTATGCCCGCCAGGTGGGCTACCCCATCCAGTACCAGTGGACACTGCTCAAGGGCATCAACGACAGCCAGCAGGAGATGGATGCCGCCATCGCCCTGCTCAAGGGCAAGTACGGCGTATTGAACCTGATTCCCTACAACAGCATGGAAGGCGACAGCTTCCAGCGCCCGGATGCCGAATACATCCAGTACATGAAGCATTATCTGCATGCAAACGGTGTACTGACCAAGATCCGCGATTCCGCCGGACAGGACATCGACGGCGGCTGTGGCCAGTTGCGTGCCCGTGCCGCCGACAGCATTGATCTGAGCCGGCTGCGCCGCAAGACTGGCATCCAGTCATAGCGGATTACGTTGACATCATATTTGGCCTTTTTGCTAGAATGGTTATTTGCCGGACAATATCCGGCCAACCCTGACAGCTAGAAAGAATCAGCGTGCGGCTTCGCTTTGAACAATGGCGTGACTTTCTCGATATCGATGCCGAAAGCATCAACACTCTGCAGGAATTCTCCGGGCTGATCCGCCCGCACATGGATACGCTGATGGATGCGGTATACGCCTATATCCACGCCAATGCCGCCGCCAGTGCCACCTTTACCGATGCAGCCGCTCTGCAACGGGCTCGCGCCCATCAAAAACACCATTGGCAGGAGCACGTATTCGCCGGCAACTTCAACCAGGCCTATCTGGAAGCCACGCTGGCCATCGGCCGCACCCACCAGCGCCTGGGCGTGGATTTGCGCTTTTATTCCGGTGCCTATGTCGTCGTGCTCAATCAGGTGGTGGCGCTGTTAAGCCAGCTGCTGGATGACAATGCCACCCGCACCCGCTACCTGACCGCCATCAACCGTGCAATATTTCTGGACATGGGCCTGGCCACCTATGCCTATTACGACACCCTGCTCAATGCACTGGAAGACATGGCGCAGGAAGTCACCCTCAGCCTGGCACGCGCCGGGGAGTACCGTGACAACGAAACCGGCAAGCACATCACCCGCATGAGCAAGATGTGCGAGCAGATGGCGCTGGCATTGGGCAAGGATGCCACCTGGGCCCATGCACTGCGCATGGCCAGCCCCTTGCATGATGTCGGCAAGATCGGCGTGCCGGATCGCATACTGCTCAAACCTGGCCGACTGGATGAAGCGGAATACCAGATCATGCGTGAACACCCGCGTATTGGCGGCACCATCATCCCGGAGCACCCGGCCCTGGTTATCCGCATGGCACGGCGCATTGCCCTTACCCACCACGAAAAGTGGGATGGCAGCGGCTACCCGGCCGGCTTGTGCGGCGAGGAAATTCCGCTGGAAGGCCGTATTGCCGCCATCTGCGATGTCTACGACGCCCTGGTATCAGCTCGCCCCTACAAGCCGGCCTGGACCCAGCAAGCCGCTCTGGATTTCCTGCAACAGGAAAGTGGCCATCACTTCGACCCACATCTGGTGGAAACCTTTTTGCGCATCGTGCCGGAAATTGAATCCATTCAGAGCCGCTACGCCGAAGAAAGCTGCTGAACACAGGCCCTGATCTCATCACCAGCCTGTCATCAAGTCATGGCACACTGACAGACGATATTCAGACTGCAATATTGGGGAGACAAGATGCGCAGCAAGGTGATTCTGGTGGTGGTGGACGGCCTTGGCTGGCAAGCCGGCCAGGACTGCATGGGCTATCTGCAAGCCATGTGCGAAGCCGGACAGGCCAGCCTGCACCAGCTGCGCTGCGAGCTGCCCTCGCTGTCGCGCCCGCTGTATGAATGCATACTCACGGGCACGCCGCCGGTGGATAGCGGTGTAGTCCACAACGATGTAGTGCGACTATCCAGCCAGTCCAGCATCTTTTCCCTGGCCCAGGCCGCCGGCCTGCGCACCGCTGCCGCCGCCTATCACTGGGTCAGCGAGCTGTATAACCGCTCACCCTATGATGCAGTGCGCGACCGGCTGACCGAGGATGACACCTTGCCGATCCAGCATGGTTTGTTCTACCACCAGGATCACTACCCCGACGACCACCTGTATATCGATGGTGAGTTACTGCGCCGCCGCCACGACCCGGACTTCCTGCTGATCCACCCAATGGGCGTGGATGATGCCGGTCACCGCTTTGGTGGCGACAGCATGCACTACCGCAATGCTGCCCGCGCCAACGACAAGCTGCTGTCCCACTACCTGCCGCACTGGCTGGAACTGGACTATCAGGTACTGGTGACCAGCGACCACGGCATGAATGCCGACCATAGTCACGGCGGCGTACTGCCAGAAGAAAGACTGGTGCCGCTATACCTGCTGGGCAGCCGCTTCAACCATGACAGCACCACGCGGGTAAAACAGACCCAACTATGCGGCCTGATGGCAACGCTGCTGGGCCTGACGCATACCAAGGCGGACAATCCGGCCTTGCTGCAAAACAAGGGCTGAGGGCTGTCGTACCAGTCCAATGGCAACCATCCCTTGGACTGGCTCTGGCCTATTGCCATGGAAACACAACCCGATTACAGCAAAAAAACACCCACCACAAAAAGAATAAGCAGCTGAATCAAATAGACTTTTCATTCACGGCGCGACACACCTGCATTAATAGCCAGCATCCATCCTCGCCATAGGATTTTCTAAATTCAAGCCCACTGCCTGCATCCCTAGACTGAGGGTCCTTTTTACCTTAAGGACCCTCCGTGATGAAGCAGAAAACATCCTCGCTGACGCTCTGTATCAGCACCCTCAGCCTGTTACTGAGCCTGTCGGCTACCGCAGCCCCCCTTACCCGCGACAATGGCGCAGCGGTGGGCGATAACCAGAATTCACAAACTGCCGGCCCCAATGGCCCGGTATTGCTGCAAGACGTGCAGCTGATCCAGAAACTGCAGCGCTTCGACCGCGAACGCATACCGGAGCGAGTAGTCCACGCCCGTGGTGCCGGCGCTTACGGCACGTTTGAAGCCAGTGCCGACATTTCGGCGCTGACGCGCGCCAAGGTATTCGCCAAGGGCAGCAAAACCCCGGTATTCGTGCGCTTCTCTACTGTGATTCACGGCCAGCACTCGCCGGAAACCCTGCGTGACCCGCGCGGCTTTGCCACCAAGTTCTACACCAGTGAAGGCAACTGGGACCTTGTAGGCAATAATCTGCCGGTATTCTTCATTCGGGATGCCATGAAATTTCCGGATATGGTGCACGCGCTCAAGCCTGCGCCGAATACCAACCTGCAAGATCCGAACCGCTTTTTCGACTTTTTCTCCCACCAGCCGGAAGCCACCCACATGCTTACCCGGCTGTATTCGGACTACGGCATCCCCAAGGGCTATCAGTACATGGACGGCAATAGCGTGCACGCCTGGAAGCTGGTGAATGCCCAGGGCAAATACGTGTACGTGAAATTCCACTGGGCCAGTCGCCAGGGCCAGCACAATCTCACCATGCAGCAGGCCGCCGCGATACAGGCACAGGATTTCAACCATGCCAGCCGTTCGTTGATGGATGCCATCCAGCACAAGCAATACCCGCAATGGGACCTGTACATCCAGGTGATGCAGCCAGAGGACATGGCAAAACTCGACTACAACCCGCTGGACGCCACCAAGATCTGGCCCGGCGTCCCCGAGCGCAAGATCGGCACCATGACGCTCAACCGCCTGCCGGAGAATGTCTTCCAGGAAACCGAGCAAAGCGCTTTTGCCCCGTCCAACCTGGTAGCGGGCATCGAACCATCCGAAGACCGCCTGCTGCAGGGCCGCATTTTTGCCTATGCCGACACCCAGCTGCACCGGGTGGGGACAAATGGCCTGCAACTGCCGGTGAATCGCCCACTGGCAAAGGTAGACAACAATAATCAGGACGGTGCCATGAATGGGGGCCACCGCAGTGGCAGCGTCAATTACGAACCTTCCCGCCTTGCCCTGCTGCAGCAGGACGCCAGTGCACGTGCCAGCCAGTTGCCGCTGGCCGGCACTACCCAGCAGGCTGGCATTGCCAAAACGCAGAACTTCCATCAGGCCGGGGCTTACTATCGCAGCCTGAGCAAGAGCGAACAGACCAGGCTGATTGCCAACCTCGCCGCCGACCTGGGCCAGGTACGTAACGAGACCACACGCTATACCATGCTGTCCTACTTCTATAAGGCAGACAGCGGCTACGGCCAGGCCATCAGCAAGGTACTGAATGCCAATGTGGCAGAGGTTGCCAAACTGGCCGCCCAGCTGCACGACTAAGCCAGCCTTGCCCACCCCGGCGGGCAAGTAGGGATAAACCGGCTGCCGGTGGACAACACACCGCTGGCAGCCATGCCATGACATGGCTATAGTCGCAGCATGATCCTGCTTCGCACTCCGCTGCTGGAACTGGCACGCCTTAGCGCCAGCGCCCAGGGTTTTCCCCGTCACACCCACGACGAATTCGTCATCAGCGCCAATCTAGGCGGACTGGAAGAGGTATGGCTGGATGGAAAATCGTTTACTGTCAGCCCGGACATGCTCACCATCTACCCGCCACAAGCGGTACAGGCCAGCCACAGCCTGAGCGGCAGCGGCTGGGAATGTCTATCGCTGTATGTCGCTCCCGCAGCCTTTCCCACACTGTTTGACTGCACCCCGCCCGACCTGCCCAGCCATCTGGCGCAGCCGGAGTTTGCCATCCGCCTGAAACACATCGCCCAACTGGAAACCAGCTTGCGCGCAGAAGCCGTCATCCACTTGCTGGGGCAGTTGCTGACACAGGGCGGCCACACTTCACCACGCCACTGCCGGCAGGACAGTCCGCTGCTGCAACGGTCACGCCAGCAGCTGCTGGATGATCTGGCCCAGCCCGTGACACTGGAACAGCTGGCGCAGGAAGCCGGCGTAACACCGGCGCATCTGGTGCGGCGCTTCCAGCAGGCCACCGGCTTGCCGCCACTGGCCTGGCAGATGCAACAGCGCATGGCCGCCGCACGCCGCATGCTGCGTAGCGGCCAGCCGATTATCGAAGTGGCGCTGGCTACCGGCTTTGCCGACCAGGCACACTTCAGCAAAGCCTTCAGCCGCTTTTGCGGCATGTCACCCGGCCGCTATCGCCAGATCAATTTTTGACAAGACGCCTGCCATTCCGCCCCGTATCATCGGGGCTGTTTTCTTAGCATCTACGGATTCGCTGTCATGCTGGCCATCGCCACCAAGGGTTTTTTACTGTCCATTTCCCTGTGCCTGGACATCGGCATCGTCAATGCCGCGCTGATCAATACCGGCCTGCGCAAGGGCCTGCGATCGGCACTGCTGATGGGGCTGGGCTCCTGCTTTGGCGACCTGTTCTATGCACTGCTGTCCTTGCTGGGCATGACCCTGCTGTTCAGTTTTACTCCGGTGCGCTGGGTGATGTGGCTGGGTGGTGGTGCCGTACTGCTGTGGCTGGCGTGGAAGATGGCACGTGCAGCCTGGCGGGAGTTTCATCAACCCAGCAGCCAGGCGCTTACCGGCAACGATGCAGTCAGCGCGCGCAGCAGCCAGGCGGAATTCTGGCGCGGCCTGCTGATGGCGCTGGCCTCACCCTCTTCCTTGCTGTGGTTCGCCGCAGTGGGTGGCAGCATCATTGCCCAGTCCACCGACGGCAGCTCGCTATCGGCCAGCATCTTCCTGTCCGGCTTTTTTCTGGGCGGGCTGGTGTGGTCGTCCTTTCTGGCCTGGCTGGCCAGCCACGGCCAGAAACTGGTCGGCCATCGCCTGCTGCTGTACTGCAACGCCGCCTCTGCCGCGCTGTTTGTCTATCTGGCGCTGGGCGTTATCGTCAATGGCTACCAGACCCTGCTGTAATAGCGCGTTCAGCCGCCACTGACCACCAGTGCCGACAGGCCCACGCCACCGGCGCGCAGCACCCGTATCTGCACCGCAATGCGTTCTTTCATGCCTTCCACGTGGCTGATCACGCCTATCATCTTGCCGCTGGCATTGAGGCTGTCCAGCGCATCCAGCGCAACTTCCAATGTTTCCGCATCCAGGGTGCCAAAGCCTTCGTCCAGGAACAGCGAGTCGATGGAGGTTTTGTGGCTGACCAGATCAGACAGCGCCAGTGCCAGTGCCAGACTGACCAGAAAGCTTTCCCCGCCCGACAGCGTGCGCGTGTCGCGGCAGACATCGGCCTGCCAGCTGTCGACAATTTCCAGCTCCAGCTCGCCCTCCAGCTTGCGCCGCAACTGGTAGCGTCCCTGCAGGCGCGCCAACTGGCGGTTGGCCAGATACACCAGATGATCCAGCGTCAGGCCCTGGGCAAAGCGGCGGAACTTGTCACCCTTGGCCGAGCCGATCAAACCGTCCAGCCGCTGCCAGGATTCACACTCCTCCTGCTGTCGCAGGATTTGCGCCAGCAGGCCCTGCAAGCTGGCGCGACGTTCATCATCACTGGCCAGCAAGGCCTGCAGCGCCCCGCACTGGGCGCTCAACTGCTGCCGTCGGGCATCCAGCTCTGCCTGCTGCTGCAGCAACTCCCCCAGCGGCTGCGGGCTGTGGTTTGCGGTTTCCAGCGCCTGGCGCTGCCTGCTGGCGGACTGCAACAATGCCTCGGCCTGCTGTGCCGCCCTCTCCAGCTGCTGCCGCATGGACTGCAAGGCCTCGCGTTGCGCATCCGGCAAACAGGCCGCAACAAAAACCGTCTCATCGGCAAAAGGACTGCTGGCCAGCGCCTGTTGCCACTGGGAGTCTGTACTGTGCAATAGCGCTTGTTGCTCGGTCTGATCCTGCTGCCGCTGCTGTTGCTGCCCTTGCAGCTGTGCCAGCGTAGCCGCCAGGTCTGCGCGCTGTTGCTGGCAGCTTTCCAGTTCCCGTGCGGCATCCACTGCCGGCGGCAACGCGGGCAGATCCGGCAGGGCCAGTTGCCCCCACCATTGCTGCCACTGTTGTAGCTGGCCGCGGGCGTGCGTCAGCTGCAGCTCCTGTCGTGCCAGCACTTGCTCCAGCTGCTGCATGGCCTGTTGTTGCTGCTGCCAGTCTTGCCATTGCTGCTCGCGTGCCGCCAGCCAGCCGGCAGCATCCTCCGGCATGGCATGGCCGGCTACGGATAGCGCCTGCTCCAGCTGCTGCCACTGATTGGTGGCCTGCTCTTGCTGTGCGGCCAGCTCGGCATCTGCCTGGCTGCCTTGCTGTTGCAGGTTGTCCAGCGCCTGCTGCTGCAAGGCCAGCTCGGCCTGTGCAGCCTGCCAGCACTGCTGCAGTTGCTGGCTGAGTTGCTGCGCCTGTTGCCAGCGCTGCGCAGCAGCCTCAGCCTGTTGCCATTGCTGTTCTGCCAGCGCCTGCCGCTGTGCGGCCTGCTGCGCACCGGCATGCAATACCGTGGCATCCTGCCAGGCGGTGGCGGTCACACCCAGTACCGGCTCCATTGCCTGCCACTGTTGCTGTAATTGCTGCTGACTGTCGTCCTGTGCCTGCCACTGCTCTTGCAGCCCTTCCAGTTGCTGCTGCAGGGCGGCCAGCTGCAGCCTGGCATCCTGTCCCTGGGCCTGCACGGCGTCCAGCCTGGCTTGCATGTCTTGCACTGCCTGTCGGGCAGCCGAGCTGTCCGTGGCGTGGTATTGCTGCACCAGCGGGTGCTCGCTGGCACCGCACAGCGGACAGGGCTGGCCAGGCTGCAGCAGGGCACGTTGCGCTTCCAGCCCGTGAATACGCAACTCCAGCTCCAGTAGCCGCTGCTTGTCGACCAGTTGTTCCTGCAATTGCCGGTACTGCGCCCGCAAAACACTCAGGGTCTGTTCATACTCCGGCAGCAGCGCCTGCCGCCCGGCCATGGCATGTGCCAGCGCTTGCTGCGCCTGTGATGACTGCCGCAGCTGACCGGCCAGTTGCGTGGCGGTTTGCCAGTATTGCTGGTACTGCTGTGCGGCCTGCCATTGCTGGCGCAAGCTAGCCACATCCAACGGCAGGCCGGGGGCAGCGGCCTGCTCGGCCTGTGCTGCCCGTTGCCAGTCGGCCTCTGCCTGCCGGCACAGTGCCTGTTGCTGAATCATGCCCTGCTGCCGGGCCAACAGCGCTTGACTCAGTTGGCCGCGTTGCTGAACGGCACAGGCAATTTCCTGTTGTGCCCGCGCATGTTGGGCAAACTGGCTGCGCCAGAGCGGGAGTTGCTCGCCCAGCCTGGCCAGCGCTGGAGCTGCCTGCTGCTGTAACTGCCATTGCTGCCACTGCGCCTGGCCTTGAGCCAATTGCTGCTCGGTATCATCTGCCTGCTGCTGCGCCAGGCTGAGGCCCCGCCAGTTTAGTTGCTGCCACTGCTGTTCGCTGTCCTGCCGCTGCCGCTGCAACTGCTGCAATGCGGCCTCTCCTTCCACCAGGCGTTGCCGCATGGCCTGCCATTGCCGGTACAAGGGCTGCAGACGGCTGGCAGCTTCGCTGGTAGCCAGTTGCTGCATTTGGGGTGCCGCCTGCTGCAGTGCCGCCTTTGCCTGCTCCAGCCGCTGGCTGGCCTGCTGCTCTTGTTGCTGTGCCTGTGCCAGCTGCTGCTGTAGTTGCACTGCCCGGTTTACATCCTGTAGCTGTGCCGCCAGCACCTGTTGTTGCTGGCCTGTCGCATCCAGTTGCTGCTGCATGACGCCGCGCTCGGCTGCATCCAGCAGCTCCACTCCACCTGCCCGTGCCTGCAATTGCTGCAATGCCTGGCGGCTGTCACGGGCCTGTTCGAATACGCGCTGGGATATCTGGCCATATAGTTCGGTGCCGGTCAGCTCTTCCAGCAGTTCGGCGCGCTCATTGGGACTGGCATTAAGAAAAGCGGCAAAACCGCCCTGGGCCAGCAGCATGGATTTGGTGAAACGGGCAAAATCCAGCCCGGTAATGGCGGCAATGCGCTTGAGTTTGTCATTGCTATGAGTGGTGAGGATGGTGCCATCGCCGTCGGCCAGCTCCACCCGCGCCGGCTGCAAGGCACCATCGGCCTTGTCACGAGCGCGGCGCTGGCTCCAGAACGCCCGGTAAACCTTGCCCTTCACCTCGAATTCCACCTCGGCCAGACAGTCGGCAGTGTGGCGGGTCATGATGTCGTTGCTGCTGGTCGATATGGTCTTCAGCCGTGGCGTTTCGTGATAAAGCGCCAGGCAGATGGCATCCAGCAGGGTCGACTTGCCGGCACCGGTGGGGCCGGTAATGGCAAACAGGCCGTTGTCGCAGAACGGTGGCAGGGTGAAATCAATTTTCCACTCACCTTGCAGGGAGTTGAGGTTTTTCAGTCGCAGGGTGCGGATTTTCATGCCTGGTCCTCCTGCAACACCTGCAGTATCTGACGGTAGCGCTGGCGCAGGTCTGCTGCCTGAGTATCATCAATCTGCTCCAGTTCCAGTCGGCGCTCGAAGACCTCTTCCGCCGTCAGTTCGTCCAGCGTGCTGCGTTCGGCTGCTAAAGAAGCCGCCTGCTGGCTGCGGGCGCGGCGTAGACGCAGCAGTTCGGCCGGCTGTCCTTCCAGCAGCTGCTGGATGCGGGCTTGCAGATCGGACAGGTAATCATCCCCCTCCACAATCACTTCCAGCCACAGCAACTGTCCGTCTGCGATGCCAGCAAGAGCCACCGGGATGCTGCGCTGCAATTCAGCCAGAGTGCCGCGCAGGCTGCACAAGGGCTGAAAACAAGGTACGGTCAGCGGCGTAATGCTGAGCGGAGCGCTGCCGGCGGTTTCCAGCAGCAGCATTTGCTTGCTCTGGCCCAGCTCATCAAAACTCAGGGCCAGCGGCGAGCCGCAGTAGCGGATATGTGACTGGCCACCCACCTGTTGTGGGCGGTGGATATGGCCCAGCGCAATGTAGTCAAATGGTGGAAAGGCGTTGCTGGGAAAGGCATCCAGTGCGCCAACATAAATTTCGCGCACGGATTCGCTACTGCTGGCACCCACGGTAGTGAGATGCCCGGTCGCCAGAATGGGCAGCGCTTCTCCCAGTGCCGTACGCTGTGCCACGGCCAGCTGATACAGATCCTGGTAGTGCCTGGTAATTGCCTGCTGCAAGCCAAGCTGTTTTTCTTCAGCACTCTGCCCGGCCTGGCTTTGCATCACATCCCTAGCCCGGACAAAGGGTACGGCACACAGCAGCGCCGCCGGTTTGCCTTCACCATCGCGCAGCGTCAACAACTGGCGCGTCAGATCTTCCTGCACGGCGGGAATGACGGTGCAACCAAGATAGGACAGCAAGGGACGGCTTTCTTCCAGCGTGGCAACCGAGTCGTGATTGCCCCCCAGCAGCACCAGCTGGCAACGGGCCTCGTGCAGACGCACCACCAGCTGGTTGTAGAGTTCGCGCGCATAGCTGGGCGGTGCGCCGGTATCAAAGATATCCCCGGCCAATAGCACGGCATTGATGTCCAGCGCAGCCACTTGCTGCAATAGCCAGTCAATCAGGGCCTGATGCTCGGCCTGACGGCTACGCCCCATGAAATGCTGGCCCAGATGCCAGTCTGATGTGTGAAGTATGCGCATGCCATCGCTTTAGCCGGAAATCAGCGCGCATTCTAGCAAGAGCGGAGCCTTCCTGCCTGCCTCTCACGTCGGCACAGACGGCATGTCAACCCAGCATACCTGCCCAAGCGCCGCAGCGCGCCGCAAGCACCACTCTGCCAGAATGAAGGCCATGACCACACCATTACGCTTATTCCTGCCATGCCTGCTGCTGGTGAGCACGCTGGCAAGCGCGGCCTCCAATAACACCCTCGCCAGCACCATGCGCAGCGAGGCCGCCTTTTCGCCCGACCCGACCGCACTGGAGCTGGTATTGAAAGGCATCCGCAATGCGCGCCGCTCCATCCACGTGGCCGCTTATGTCTTCACCAGCAAGCCGGTGGCCCTCGCCTTGCTGGATGCCCGCCAGCGCGGTGTTGAAGTTGCGCTGGTAGCCGACAGCAAGGAAAACTCGACTGGCTACAGTGCCACGCGCTTTCTGGCCAAGCAGCACTTGCCGGTAAGACTGAACGGAAAATATGCGATTCTTCATGACAAATTCATGATTATCGACCAGTTGCATGTGCAGACCGGTAGTTTCAATTACACCGCGGCGGCGGCGTCAAAGAATGCAGAAAACGTGCTGATCATCTGGAATGCACCAGAGCTTGCCGCACGCTATGAAGCGCAATGGCAACAGCTGTGGCAGGAAGCGGACCCACTGGAAAGCAGTGGCGGCACGGCAAACTAGCCAGCATCCTGCTGGCAGGCGCTGATGATTTCCGCCGCGAGACAAACCCGACAATATTCACCATCCATATTGGCCAGCGACATGGCATGCACCTCGTCGGCGCTACGCCAGCGCCCTGCCCAGTCACGCCGGGCAAAGGTAAAGCAGCCATCTTCCACCAGATACACCACATAGCCCAGATTCCCGGCCATGCGTACCGTGGCTTCCACCGAATTGCTGGTGGCCACGCCCGCCACCACCAGGGTACGACAGCCGGCAGCCTGCAGCTGCGCATGAAGGTCCGTACCGATAAAGGCAGAATTGGTCTGTTTCGGCAACACCCACTCGTCAGGCTTCGGCAGCACTTGTGGCTTGAAGGCATGACCGGGCTGGCCTGGACGATAAGTCGACCCGGCTTCCTGCGAATCATGCCTGATGTGGCAGATCGGCCGTTGCTGGCTGCGCCACAAGGCCAGCAGTCTTGCCGCTAGCTGTTCGGCCTGCGGGTTGTTGCGCTCGCCCCAACAGGGATCATCAACTGCGCACTGCAAATCCACCAGCAGCAATAAGGCATTTTCGGGCAGGGTAATTGGATTCGCAGGCATGCAGGCACTTTCGTCAAGTCAATACAACAGCATAACAGCACTGGCCATGAAAAAACCCACCGGACAAAAGTCGGGTGGGTTTCTTGTACAGAACCAGTTCCTGCCATGTGGCAGGCAAACCAGTCAGTATCTATTGCTTACAGCGGCTGAACGTTGGTAGCAGCCGGGCCTTTTTGGCCAGCAGCCTTAACGTAGCTTACCTTCTGACCGTCTTGCAGCGACTTGAAGCCGTCTACTTTGATTTCGGAGAAGTGTACGAACAGGTCGTCGCCGCCTGCGTCCGGAGTGATAAAGCCAAAGCCTTTGGCGTCATTGAAGAATTTTACGGTGCCGGTTTCCATGATATATCCCTGACATAAAACAAATTAAAAACAGAGCAAATGCTCACAAACAAGACATTCAAGGGATAGATATTTGAACAATTAGGCACTCTGTTGGGAGGGACACCACTGTAACGAAATAGGCACAACTCTTGAAATCCTGCCCGACCGTTATACGCATCTGCCGGCCATTGGTCAAACATTATCTGCCAAATCCCCAAAATAAATTCCGGTAATGGCAAAGGCATGCATCAGCCACTCAAAAAAACAAATGCCGACCTCATGCCACACTCACCCGGCTGCTTGCCTCACCAGCAACCAAAGACCGCGCCCGGCAATACAAAACCCTTCTGTTTTGGGCAGCTGCTCTCTATCATCGCAACATCTTCCACCGCTGCGGAGCAGCCATGATTACCCTGCATCATCTGAACAACTCACGCTCGCAACGCATCATCTGGCTGCTGGAAGAACTGCAACTGCCATACGAAATTACCCGATACCAGCGCGACAGCAAAACCATGCTGGCACCTGCCGCACTGAAAGCCATTCATCCGCTGGGCAAATCGCCGGTCATAAGCGATGGCGATGTCGTAGTGGCGGAATCCGGAGCCATCATCGAATACCTTACTGACAAACCCGGGGCTCACTGGCTGAAACCGGCAGCCGACAGCAAGGCTCTGCTGGACTACCGCTACTGGCTGCACTACGCCGAAGGCTCGGCCATGCCGCCGCTGGTAATGAGCCTGGTGTTTTCGCGTCTGGACACTCCCCCCATGCCCGCCCTGCTACGCCCACTGGCGCGCCTGATTGCCAATGGCGTACGCAAAAGCTATCTGCAACCACAACTACAGATGCACCTTGATCATATCGAAGCACAACTGTCCTTGACTGGCTGGTTTGCCGGCGATGCATTCAGCGCAGCCGACATCCAGATGAGCTTTCCGCTGGAGGCGGCAAATGCTGTCGGGCTGGTAACAGCCAGCCAGCCGCATATCCGCGCCTTCCTGCAAACCATCCATGCCCGACCAGCCTATCAGGCCGCCTTGCAGCAAGGTGGGCCCTACGCTTATGCCTGATCAGGCAGTGCGGGCAGAAAATTCCGAGCAGGCTCTTGACGAGAAAAAACAGCCTCGCTATCATGCCGCTCTCTTCTGGAGGGGTTACCCCAGCGGTCAACGGGTCCGGACTGTAAATCCGGCGGCTCAGCCTTCGAAGGTTCGAATCCTTCTCCCTCCACCAGCATTCCGAAAAGGCCCGACATCGCGTTCGGGCCTTTTTCATGCCGCCAGCAGCGGTGCCACTCAGCAGGAGACACGTCCATGGCCAGCAAAAACAGCAAAGCAAGCAAGCCCAAGACAGCCCAGCCGGCGCGTCTGGCCGAGCAAAAACGTTTTCAACGCACGGAAGACGCTTGCCGCCGCATCATGGACCTGCTGTTTGGCATGCAACGCGCCGAACGCTTTAACGAAGAAGAACTGGCAGGCAAATACGCCATCATGGCCGGCATCCACTATCGCAAGATCCGCAATGGCAAGGTACTGGGTGCTGCCGACTTCAATGCCGCAGTGGAAGTTTGTACCGCGGCACGGCGCTGCCTGCAGCAACTGGACAGCGGACTGACATTCGACGGCCTGCCCGACAGCAGCGCCCTGCAGGAAGCCTTGCCACTGATCGACAGCGTGCTGGCCGACTATCAGCAGCTAAAATCAGGCCAGTAAGCCTAAAACCTGCTGCGCCTTCTTGCAGCCTGCAGCGGATGACCCCGCCCTGCCTGCCGGAGGGCAGAGCAATACAAAAAGGCTGCGCGCCTGCCGACAGGATATATCGACAGGCACGCAGCCCTGATTACACCAGCCGCATCAGCAAGAACGCGGGCATTGCTGCTGATTACACGCCAGCCTCGTGCGCCTGTACATCGGCATGGTAGCTGGAGCGCACCATGGCACCGACTGCCGCGTGGGCAAAGCCCATTTCATAGGCTTTTTCCTCGAACATCTTGAAGATGTCCGGGTGCACGTAACGCAATACCGGCAAGTGTCCGTCTGACGGTTGCAGGTACTGGCCGATGGTCAGCATGTCCACATTATGGGCGCGCAGATCACGCATCACTTCGAGGATTTCTTCGTCGGTTTCACCCAGCCCCACCATCAGGCCGGACTTGGTCCGTACTTCGGGGTTTTTGGCCTTGTAGTCTTTCAGCAACTGCAAGGAGTGGGCGTAATCGGCACCCGGGCGGGCCTGCTTGTACAGGCGCGGCACGGTTTCCAGATTGTGGTTCATCACATCCGGCGGCGTGGTGGTGAGAATATCCACTGCCAGATCCAGCCGGCCACGGAAGTCCGGCACCAGGGTTTCGATCTGGGTATTCGGCGAAGCCGCGCGCACCGCGCTGATGCAGTCGGCAAAGTGCTGGGCACCGCCATCGCGCAGGTCGTCACGGTCTACCGAAGTCACCACCACATACTTCAGGCGCATGGCGGCCACGCTCTCGGCCAGGTGCTTGGGCTCATTTTCGTCCAGCGGATTGGGACGGCCATGACCCACGTCACAGAAGGGGCAGCGACGGGTGCAGATATCACCCATGATCATGAAGGTGGCCGTGCCCTTGCTGAAACACTCGCCGATATTCGGGCAGGTGGCTTCTTCGCACACGGTATGCAGTTTCTGGTCGCGCAGAATCTGCTTGATTTCATGAAAACGCTGGCCGGTGGGCAGCTTGGCGCGAATCCATTCCGGCTTTTTCAGTTTTTCATCCAGCGGCACGATCTTGATGGGAATGCGTGCGGTTTTGGCGGCGCCTTTATGCTTGACCCCTGCCTCGTTATCCAACTTCATGCTGTCTCCTTCACCACGGTCAGGTGTTTTTCCAGCTGGGGCAGTAGCAGATCGGCTACTTGCGCCAGGGTTTTATCCACCCCCAAATCCTTCATTTGCGTCACTCTGAGGCCTTCATAACCACAGGGATTGATCCAGCCAAACGGCGTCAGGTCCATGTCCACATTCAGCGACAGGCCGTGATACACCGCGCCATTCTTGATGCGCAAGCCCAGCGAGGCGATCTTGGCGCCGTCCACATACACGCCCGGCGCGTTTACGTCGCCATTGGCGGTAATGCCCTGCCCGGCCAGCATGTCGATAACCGCCTGCTCGATGCGACGCACCAGTTCGCGCACGCCAATGTGCATGCGCTTGAAGTCAATCAGCAGATACACCACCAGTTGGCCGGGGCCATGATAGGTAACCTGGCCACCCCGGTCGGTCTTTACCACCGGGATGTCGGTCAGGCGCAACAGATGCTCCGGCTTGCCGGCCAGACCCTGGGTGTATACCGGATGGTGCTCCACCACCCACAGCTCATCCGGCGTTTCGGCCGTGCGGGTATCGGTAAAGGCCTGCATGGCCCGCCAGGTGGGTTCGTAGTCCACCAGGCCCAAATGCTTGATCAGACGCTGCACGCGCTTGGCTCCACGTTGGTTTAAAGCACCATCTTGACCATGGGGTGGCCAGTGAGCGACAGGTAGATATTATCCAGCTGCTGGCGCGAGGTGGCATTCACGGTAATGGTCAGCGCGTAGAAACGTCCACCCGAGCTTTCCCGCAGGGTGACATCATGCTCGGCCAGGTCCGGCGCGTGCACACGCACCACTTCGGTCATGGTGAGGACAAATTCGTCGTGACGCTCGCCCATCACTTTCAGGGGGAAGCGACAGGGAAACTCAATGATTTCCTGTTTTTCAGTGCTGTTTTCAGCCATGTTCAACTCGATTCTGCAAAGGCAAAAGGCCCGCATCACCCGATGCAGGCCATTGCCGGGCCCCGGCTGGCGGGGCGTCAATCAAAAGCCGGTTTACTTCCAGCCCAGCATCAGCTTGATGCTATCCCACAGGCGGCTGAAGAAACCACCTTCTTCCACCGCCTGCAACGCAACCACCGGGCGTTCCAGCAGCGGCTTGCCATCCAGGCTTACCACCAGCTTGCCCACCGTCTGACCTGCCTTGATCGGTGCGATCAGCGGCTGCACGGTGGACAGATCAGCCTTCAGCTGTGCAGCCTGCCCCTTGGCCACGGTGGCGAAAACATCCTGACCAAAGCCCACTGACACGGATTTGGCTGCGCCTTTGTACACCGGCACTTCGGAAACCGGTTTGGCTGCCGAGTAAAGTTTGGGCGTATCGAAAAACTGCAAGCCGTAGTTGAGCAATTTGGCGCTCTCGTTGGCGCGCGCTTCCGGACTGGCAGTACCCACAACCACCGAAATCACCCGGCGACCATCACGATGGCTGGAGGTGATCATATTGTAGCCGGCGGTATCGGTGTAACCAGTTTTCATACCGTCCACATTGGGATCGCGGTACAGCAGCAGGTTACGGTTGGGCTGGGTAATTTTGTTATAGGTATAGGACTTGATGGAGTAGGTGGGGTAGAACTCCGGGAAGTCACGAATCAGCGCGGCGGACAGAATCGCCAGATCATGCACCGTGGTGTAGTGATCGGCATGCGGCAGGCCGGTGGCATTGCGGAACTGGGTGTTCTTCATGCCCAGCTTCTGTGCCTGCTGGGTCATCACCTGGGCAAACACGTCTTCGCTGCCGGCAATCGCTTCGGCCAGCGTCACGCAGGCATCGTTGCCGGACTGCACGATCATACCCTTGATCAGGTCATCCACCTTGACCGGCACTTTCGGGTCCAGGAACATGCGCGAACCATCGGTTTTCCAGCCACGGCTGGATACGGTCAGCATCTGATCCAGCGACAGGCGCTTTTCCTTCACCGCCTTGAAGGTAAGGTAGGCCGTCATCAGCTTGGTCAGCGAGGCCGGCTCGACGCGGGCATCCGGATCCTGTGCGGCCAGCACCTGGCCACTGTTGAAATCGACAAGATAAAACGCCTTGCCGGCAATTTCCGGCACCGGCGGAACAAAGGCAGCGGCAGCAGACGCAGCAACAGGCATGGCCAGGCTGGCGGCCAGCAGAATTCGGGTGATGGTGGTTTTCATTAGGATCGACAACGGGTGAGGGGTACAAACAATAGCCGCTGATTATACACGTCCACGCCGCTGCGTTGACCGTAAATGGCCGATTTTTGCAGCAATCTGCGGATGGCAGACGGTTGATTGCGGCAATGCAGCATGAAAATGGCAACACGGCTTCCCGGCGGCTTGGAGTTCCTGCTACTCTGACAGTTCAATAAGAAAGAACGACAAGGACATCGGCATCACCATGCAAGACAAGCAAGACTATCTGGAGCGCATCCTCACCTCCCGCGTCTATGACGTCGCAGTGGAAACCCCGCTGGAAACCGCCAACAACCTCAGCCGCCGTACCGGCAACACCATTTTGCTGAAGCGCGAAGACCTGCAACCGGTGTTCTCGTTCAAACTGCGTGGCGCCTATAACAAGATGGCCAAGCTGACACCGGAGCAACTGGCCAACGGCGTGATTACCGCCAGCGCCGGCAACCATGCCCAGGGCGTGGCACTGTCGGCCAAGAAAATCGGCTGTGAAGCCATCATCGTGATGCCGGTGACCACCCCGCAGGTGAAGATTGACGGCGTCACCAGCCGTGGCGGCAAGGTGGTCTTGCATGGCGAATCGTTCAGCGACGCTTACAAACATGCAATGAAACTGGTGGCCGAAACCGGCAAAACCTATATCCCGCCGTTTGACGACCCGGACGTGATTGCCGGCCAGGGCACCATCGGCATGGAAATCCTGCGCCAGCACCCCGGCCATATCGATGCCGTGTTCGTCGCCATTGGCGGCGGCGGTCTGGCTGCTGGCGTGGCCAGCTTCATCAAGCGCCTGAAACCGGAAATCAAGATCATCGGCGTGCAGCCGGTGGATTCGGACGCCATGAAGCAGTCCATCGAAAAAGGCGAGCGCGTAGAACTGAAAGACGTGGGCCTGTTTGCCGATGGAGTGGCAGTGAAGCTGGTGGGCGAGGAAACCTTCCGCATCTGCCGCGAGCTGCTGGACGAAATCATGCTGGTGGATTCCGACGCCATGTGCGCCGCCATCAAGGACATCTTCGAAGACACCCGCTCCATCGTGGAGCCAGCCGGTGCACTGGCCGTGGCAGCTGCCAAGGCCTATATCGAGCGCGAAGGCTGTACCGGCCAGACGCTGGTGGCCATCAACTGCGGCGCCAACATGAACTTCGACCGCCTGCGTCACGTCTCGGAACGCTCCGAGCTGGGCGAGCGCCGCGAAGCCATCATTGCCGTCACCATTCCGGAAAAACCGGGCAGCTTCAAACAGTTCTGTGCGGTGATTGGCAACCGCAACATCACCGAATTCAACTACCGCTTTGCCGACCCCGGCACCGCCCATGTGTTTGTCGGGGTGCAGATCAGCGGCAAGCAGGATTCGGAGCGCATCATCAACGAACTCAAGGCCAGCAATCTGGATGGGCTGGACCTGACCGACAACGAGCTGGCCAAGCTGCACATCCGCCATCTGGTGGGCGGCCATGCCCCGCAGCTGAAGGACGAGCGCGTGCTGCGCTTTGAATTCCCGGAACGTCCGGGTGCGCTGATGCGCTTCCTGGAAGGCATGCAGACCAACTGGAACATCAGCCTGTTCCACTACCGCAACCACGGTGCCGACTACGGCCGCGTACTGGTAGGCATTCAGGTGCCATCCAGCGATAATGCCGAGTTCCAGCGTTTCCTGGATGGTCTGGCCTACCCCTATGTGGAAGAAACCGACAACCCGGCCTACAAGCTGTTCCTGGGCAAGACCATCCGCTAACCCTGCCTGCCGGCGCACCCAGCCGGCAGCAGACTCTTGCTACAGGCATTGCACATGATTCAAGCCGTATTGTTCGATCTGGACGGCACCCTGGCCGACACCGCCCGCGACCTGGGCGCCGCCCTCAACCGTCTGCTGGCCGAAGAAGGCCTGCCGCCGCAGCCCTATTCCGCCATCCGCCCGATTGCCAGCCATGGCGCACGCGGGCTGGTGAGCCTGGGCTTTGGCATTGATCGCCAGCATCCGCGTTTCGAAGAATACCGGCTGCGTTTTCTCGACCACTACGAGCACAGCTTTGCCGATGAAACCGTGCTGTTCGACGGCATCAACAACATGCTGGAAGGCATTACGGCCAAGGGGCTGACCTGGGGCATCATCACCAACAAGCCTATGCGTTTTACCGACCGGCTGGTGCCTGCCCTGCCCTTTGCCAGCCGACCGGCGGTCACCGTCAGCGGCGATACCGTGGGTGTACCCAAGCCGGACCCGGCACCCATGCTGCATGCGGCCAGCCAGATCGGCATTGCACCAGAGCACTGCCTGTATGTGGGCGACGCCGAACGCGACATCCAGGCCGGCCGCGTGGTGGGCATGAAAACCGTACTGGCCAACTGGGGGTACATCTCGGCGCAGGACCAGCCGGAGCAATGGGGTGCCGACATCAGCATCAATCATCCGCTGGAATTGCTGCAGCACCTGTAAGCCAGAAGCAGCCAAACGCCGCAACCCGCATGCTGCCTCCGGCCAATGCGGGTTTTCTTTCGCGCAATTAAACACCAATGAGAAACAATATCTTGAACATACTGATATTTATCACACAAAGGGTAATCAATACACTGCATCCATCCGCTGACTGACAGCGCAAACCCGACAAGGATGCAGACCATGAAACACCTCGCCCTCGCCCTGCTGACCCTGAGCTTCAGCACCGCCGCTCTGGCCGCACACCACAGCAACTACCCCAGCGCCAACGACATCAGCGCCTGGCAGGCGGAACAAGCGGCCATCAAGGCAGCCGATGCCCGCCTCCCCGCAGAACGGCAGGCTGAAATTGCTCGCGACAATGCGGCCTGGCAGGCTGCGCTGCTGCAGAAAAACCAGCACAACGCCGGCATCAATCACTGACACAGCGAGGCCACACAGCATGAGCCATCTTCATCTGCATATCGGTGCCGGACACACCAGCCTGGAGCAGGCACACCCGGCACAGCAGCCAAGCAGCATGCCGATCGGCTGGCAATCGGTACTAGCCGCAGGCCCACAGCGTCTCCCCAGTCCGGCAGCGCTGGAGATGGCTATCATGCAGGTGGAAGATGCCATCAGCACCTGCTGGCCTCAGTCCCTGGCGCTTAACACCATCAGTGGCAGCGACCCGGCCCTTTACCAGATCGCCACACAATGCGGCCTGCCATTACAGCCTGGCAGCCAGCTTGGGCGACATAGCGTGGAAAGCCTGTTTTCGCGCCTGGCCAATGCGGTGGAAGGTGGTTCGGCTGCCGGCCTGCCGGATGCAGCGGATTTTGTCGGCAGCCTGCTGATTCTGCGTGAGCTGATGCACCATCTGGATATTGCAGCCATCACACTGGAGCGCGCCGCCAGCTGAAAACGCTGTGGACAAAGAAAAACCGCCACCAGAAAGCTGGCGGCGGCTGCATATCAGGCAGGCTGTATCGGCCGCCCCATGCCGGCATCAGAAGGGGTAAACCACTTCTGCCGGCTTGAACTCGCAAGGCTTGTCGGACGGAGCCGCATCGTGCATTTCAGCCTTGCTGTCAGAAATTTTCTTCCATGAACCACCCAGGCTGCAGGCAAAATCCTGGCCCAGTTCCAACTCACCAAACGTTGACGGCAGTACCGGTTCCTCACAGTGCGGACACAGATTGCCCGCCGGCCCTGTCAGTTGATCCCGGCTGGATACCTCGTCACACCAGCAACATTTGATTTGATCTTCAGTCATCTTCACTTCCCGTTACCATGGCTTGTCATGTCGAAATGACGCGAACGCAGCCGGGTAGTATACCCCGATGCAGCCATGACTGCAGGCTCAACACCCATCCAGACCAGCCGGCCTGCTGGAAATGCCGGGAAAATCACACAGAACGCAGTACCGGGCGGAGCCTCATGCAACGGTCACCTGCCTCTGCCTGCAGGGCAAGATAGGTCTCGAAGCCATAGCGGGCATAGCTTTGCTGCAACTGGCCCACGGCTTCTGCCGCAGAACTCATCGCTAGCGGCAGCACAAAGCCTATGCGTGGAGATGGTAGCAGCAGCTGATCGACAATCTGGCGGAACACCCGTCCGTGATCCTGGCTCACCCGCACCAGCAGGGCAGCAGATACCGGCAGCAACAAACCATTTCCCACATACGGGCCTTGCAGGAAGTTAAGCAGATGCAGGCAACGGATAAAGCGGTCCAGCACCACGGGGGTTTCACTCACCCCGGTCAGCCGCGTCAGCACTTCACCGCCTATCGGTTCTCCGCCCGGCGCAATAGCGTGCAGCTGCGCCAGCATGCCTAGCGCCTGGCCCGTTTCATCCGCCACCGGCACAAAACGGCTGGCCAGCCGCACCTTGAGGAATTCACCCTCGATTTCCCCTGCAGCAGTGCTCCACAGCGGAAATTCCATGAAATAGGCCGGATGCACCTGCTGTAAAAAACGGGCAAGCAATGAATTCATAGCAAACCTGACCAGCGGCAGGCAATACAACAAGCAAGTGACAAGGACACATCGGCAGCGCCGACCCAGACTGCACTGTAGCGCTGCCATGGAGCCGAGGAAAATCATCAATCTTCAAATCGGTATGCATTTATCTGATATCGACTGCATAAATCCATCACAGCCCGCCAGCGGCTGCCGATGTGACATGCCGGTATTGATATGGCACAAACTCTACCCAAGTCGCACTGGACGTGGTTTTTGCCCACCGGGATACTGCCTGCGTTAATCCTCCTCCATCCCTATGGAACTTGTGCCCACCCCTTGCCGGGTGGGCAATTTTTATTCTGCCTCCGGTCAGCCATCTCCACACTGCAGCACAGCCGTCCTTGCCACCTTACCGTGAGCACTGGCCACCCCCTTCCGCCATCTGGCAGTCTTGCTTCGGCTCCCCCCTCATCGCAGCAAGCAGGCCAAACACCATGACCAATGATGAAATCACACTCAAGAAACTGAAGGTGCTGACTGCCTTTGTTACCGCGGGCAATCTGGCGCGCACTGCCGAATGTACCGGGCTCAGTACGGTGAGTGTGCACCGCGCCCTGCACTCGCTGGAAAATGCCATAGGCTGCCCGCTGTTCCGCCCGCAAGGCCGCAACCTCACCCCGCTACCAGCCACGCTATCACTGGCCGAAACTGCCAGCGAAGTGCTGAACAAGCTGGAGGAAGGCATTCGACACACCCGGGAACAGGCAGGCGTGGCCACCAGAAAACTCAGGATAGGTGCCATTTACTCTCTCACCAGCGAAACCATTCCACGCCTGATCATGGGTATCAAGCTGCGTCGTCCGGAGCTGGATATCGAGCTGCAGCTGGGTTCCAGCCGGGAATTGCTGAGCCAGTTGCAGCAACACACCGTAGATGCCCTGCTGATTGCCATGCCGGATGATGCCCAGCCCGCCGGCACGCAAAGCCTGCCGCTGTACCAGGACGAACTGTTCATCGCCAGCGCCGCCAGCCTGCCAGCCCCAGGGGCCGCGCCACTCGATCCGACTTCCCTGCGCGAACAACGCTTTGTCACCCTTCACGACGGCTTTGCTACCAGTCTGCATTTTTACCAGCTATGCCAGCGTGCGGGCTTTGAACCACGGGTGGTGATGCGGGTGGGCGACATCTTTTCGCTGATGAACCTGGTAGCTGGCGGGATTGGTTACAGCCTGCTGCCTGGCCGGGTTCGCCCCCTGCTGGCCGAGCGCATCCGCTTCACCCCGCTACTGCCCGCCTGGCGCAGCACACAGCACATCAAACTGCTGTTTCACGATTACCGCGAACGGGACCCCAACCTGCTGGCACTGGTGGCAGAAGCCCGCATGCTGGCCCGTGCCAGCGCGCACCATTAGCCTGAGGCTAACAAATCAGCCGGCAGCTTGATTGATCAGCCGTGAGTCTCTCACTACCGTGCAAGGCTTCCCGATACCGATGCGGAGCCAATATGAACGCCCCTCTTCCCCGGAGCCCCGACTGGCAATCCCGCCGCCATGAAAAATTGCGCCGTCTGGCACTGGTCCAGCCCCTGACCGATGGCTGCATCCTGCCTGCCAGCCAGCTGCTCAATGCGCTGCACCTGCTGTTGGCCCCGGGCGACCGGGTGGTACTGGAAGGCAATAACCAGAAACAGGCAGACTTCCTGTCCCGCACCCTGGCCCGGCTGGATCCGGCCCGGATACACGATCTGCACATGATCATTCCCAGCATCAGCCGGCCGGAACATCTGGACATCTTCGAAAGCGGCATTGCCCACAAACTGGATTTTTCCTTTTCCGGCCCGCAAAGCCTGCGCATCGGTCAATTGCTGCAGGATGGCTGCCTGGAAATTGGTGCCATCCACACCTATATCGAGCTGTATGCCCGCCTGTTTGTCGACCTCACCCCCAATGTGGCGCTGGTGGCCGCTTACCAGGCCGATCGCCACGGCAATCTGTACACCGGCCCCAGTACCGAGGACACGCCAGTGCTGGTGGAAGCCACCGCCTTTCGTAACGGCATCGTCATTGCGCAGGTCAACGAAATCGTTGATGACCCAGCCGAACTCACCCGGGTGGATATTCCGGCCGACTGGGTGGACTTTGTCGTTCAAGCCGACCGGCCCTTTTTCATGGAACCCTTGTTTACCCGCGATCCACGCCATATCAAGCCGGTACATGTGCTGATGGCGATGATGGCCATTCGTGGCATCTACGAACGCCATCAGGTTCAATCGCTCAATCATGGCCTGGGTTTCAATACCGCAGCCATCGAACTATTGCTGCCTACCTATGGCGAGCAACTGGGGCTGAAGGGAAAAATCTGCCGCCACTGGGCGCTCAACCCCCATCCCACACTGATTCCGGCCATCGAAAGCGGCTGGGTGGACAGCGTGCACTGCTTTGGCGGCGAACTGGGCATGGAAGCCTATGTAGCAGCCAGGCCGGATGTCTTTTTCACGGGCAAGGATGGCTCGCTGCGCTCGAACCGGGCGTTTTGCCAGCTGGCAGGACAATACGCGGTTGACATGTTCATCGGCTCCACCTTGCAAATAGACGGCGATGGCAACTCATCCACCGTCACCCATGGCCGACTGTCCGGTTTTGGTGGCGCACCCAATATGGGACACGACCCGCATGGCCGCCGCCATCCCACCCCGGCATGGCTGGATCTGATCCAGACCGACAGCCTGCTGGCGCGTGGCCGCAAGCTGGTGGTACAGATGGTGGAAACCTTCCAATCCGGCCAGACCCCCACTTTTGTCGAAAGCCTGGACGCCGTACAAGTCGCCCGCGACACCGGCATGCCACTGGCCCCGGTCATGGTTTACGGCGACGACGTCAGCCATGTCCTGACCGAAGTGGGCATTGCCTATCTCTACAAAGCCCAGTCGCTGGAGCAACGCCGCCAGATGCTTGCCGCAATAGCCGGGGTCACACCCATTGGCCTGCAGCACCAGCCAGCCACCACCACAGCCATGCGCAAGGCCGGCCTCATCGCACTGCCGGAAGACCTGGGCATACGGCGCAGTGATGCCAGCCGCTCGCTGCTGGCGGCCAAAAGCATGGCTGATCTTGTCAGTTGGTCGGATGGCCTGTATCAGCCACCAGCACGCTTCAGGAGCTGGTAATGCAGCCATCAGCGCAAGCGGACCTTGCCCGCCAGTTTGCCAGCCAGCTGGCAGCACTGGCCTGTCAGTCACTGCTGGATGAGGTGATGCTCACCCCCAAGCCCGGCCTGGTAGATCGCCGCGGCAGCGGTGCGCACCGCGACATGACACTCGCCCTGATGTGCCGCTCTGCCCGCACCCTGCAAGCGGCTTTTTTCTCCATGGCGCAGGCCGCATGGCAACAGACAGCCACGCCTGCACTACGTGCACGGCTGGGCAGTATCGGTCGGCAAGGCGAGCAACGCATGTTCAACGTCACCGCCGGCATCAATACCCACCGCGGTGCCATCTGGGCGCTGGGCCTGCTGTTATCGGCTGCCGCCATGAATGGCAGCACCTTGCAGGCAGAACAGGTCTGCAGTCGCGCCAGCACCCTGGCATGCATTCCGGATGACAGTCAACCGGTGGCGCTGCTCAAAGGCAGCCTGGCCTGCCAAGCCTATGGTGTTGGCGGCGCACGGGCAGAGGCAGAACAGGCCTTCCCTCATCTCACCGGACTGGCCCTGCCCGCCTTGCACGCCCACCGGGCCCGAGGCGACCACGAAAACACCGCCCGGATCAACACCCTGCTGGCGCTGATGAGCCAGCTGGATGATACCTGCCTGCTGGCGCGTGGTGGCCGGCAAGGCCTGCAACTGGTGCAGACCGGTGCGAGCGCAGTGCTGGATGCCGGCGGGGCAGCCACCCTGGACGGACGCCGCCGCTTGTATCAACTGGAAAACGACATGCTGGCACGTAGCTTGTCCCCCGGCGGTTCCGCCGACTTGCTGGCAGCCACCCTACTGCTGGATCGGCTGCCGCTGCTGGCTAGCATCTAAGCAAGGAGAAAACATGGAAACACTACATCTGCACTACCCGGCCAGCGCACCGGCAAAGCAACGCGTCATGGTGGGGGTAGTGGCCTCCGGCGATCTGGAAATCCTGCTGGAACCCGGCCCGGCGGGCCACATCGAGATTCTGGTCAACAGCAGCAGCGATGGCAGCCATACCCGCTGGCAAGCTCAACTGGAGCGTCTGTTTGCCACTGGAGAGCAAGCGGCCATGCGCATGGAAATCAACGACTTCGGTGCCACACCAGGCGTCATCGGCCTGCGGCTGGCCCAGGCCATGGAGGGCTTGCAGGCATGAATCACCAGCAGACCATTGAACAGCTATTGCACTATCAGAGCTTTATCGAACTGACTGCACGCGAGCGCACCCGCCAATTACTGGATGCTGACAGCTGGCGCGAGCTGGCCGGACCGTTCGAGCGGCTGTACTCCCCCTGGCTGGCAGCGCAAGGCATCGTAGCGCAGGCAGATGATGGCGTAGTGGTTGCCAAGGGCCGGCTGGCTGGCCAGCCTGTGGTGGTACTGGCCGTGGAAGGCGGCTTTCAGGGCGGTAGCATGGGCGAAGTTGGCGGTGCCAAGCTGGCCGGAGCGCTGGAACAGGCTGCTGCCGACAACCGGCATGGCATTCCTACCGCCGCCGTGCTGTTGCTGGAAACAGGCGGCGTCCGCCTGCAGGAAGCCAATCTGGGACTTGCCGCCATTGCCGACATCCATGCTGCCATCGTGGATCTCGGCCGCTATCAGCCAGTCATCGGCGTGATTGCAGGCCCCGTAGGCTGCTTTGGCGGCATGTCGATTGCGGCCGGCCTGTGCAGCTATCTTGTCGTCACCCGCGAAGCCAGGCTGGGATTGAACGGTCCACAGGTGATAGAGCAGGAAGCTGGCGCCGATGAGTACGACAACCGCGACCGCCCCTTCATCTGGAGCCTGAGCGGTGGCGAACAGCGCCAACACTGCGACCTGGCCGATGCCTGCCTGCCGGATGACTGCGACACTATCCGCGATCAGGTGCAGCGATATCTGGCACAGGGACTGCCTGCCACGCCACGCCATCAGCGCCATGACTGGTATTTGCAAAGACTGGCAGCCATGGACACCACACAACAGGCCGATGCCAGCACTGCCCGCCATTTCTTCCTGCCCGAGAGGTCAGCATGACACAAACTCCTAGCCGACCTAGCCAGCGCGGCCACATCTGGCTGCACGCATTATGTGGTGACAGCCCACTGCAAGCCGGCCATCCGCCGTCATTGCTAGTATGCGATTCCAGCCTGAACGGCATGCCGGCACGCTACCTTGCCGTGGTAACAGACCCGGACAACCCCTTGCCCCGTGCCCGCCATGGTGAAGTGGGCTTGCTGGAAGGCTGGTCGCTGGCGCATGCCGTACGCGATGCAGTACAGGCCGACGCAGGCTTGCAGCACAAACGCGCCATCATTGCCATCATCGACGTCCCCAGCCAGGCCTATGGCCGGCGCGAAGAGGCCTACGGCATCCACCAGTCGCTGGCCAGTGCCGCAGCGGCCTATGCCGAAGCCAGGCTGGCCGGCCATGCCGTCATCGGACTGATTGTCGGCAAGGCCATGTCCGGCGGTTTTCTGGCCCATGGCTACCAGGCTAACCGCCTGCTGGCACTGGATGATGAAGACGTGATGGTGCATGCCATGGGCAAGGAAGCTGCTGCGCGTATCACCCTGCGCAGCGTGGCCGCGCTGGAAAACCTGGCCGCCAGCATCCCGCCCATGGCCTACGACATCCACAGCTATGCCAGCCTGGGCATGCTGTGGCGGCTGCTCAAGGTAAACCGGCCCGACCAGCCGGATGCCGCCGATGTCGATCTGGTCAACACCGCCTTGACCGCTGCATTGACAGAAATCGCCAGCGACAGCTCGTGCGGGCTGGAAAACAGGCTGCATGGGGAAAACCGCAGCATGTCGCGCCGGGTGCGTCAGCTACTGCAGCAGCAATGGCAAGACTGAGTCCGCCCGCAACGCCGCAAGCTCACGACCTGCTGTGGCTGACTGGCGATTGGCCCTGGCTGGACAACCCTGCCCTGCCAGAGTGGCTGAGGGACGACTGGCAGCCGTCCCGGCCGGTTGTCGTCCGGCGCGATCAGGCAACTGGCCAGCGCATTCCCGTGGGCATCCGCGGTCGGCTGCGCAGCCAACGTCAGGCCCTGTGGGTGGAACCGGCCACCATCTGCCGCAGCTTGAGCCCGGAACAGCTGGCGGCAAGACAGGACTGGCAGCGGCACCCGCGCTACCGGCTACTGCCACCGCTGCAAGCCCTGCAGCAGCTGCACCCCTGGCTGGATGATCTGGAGATGGACTGGGGAATTACCGGTGGTGTCGGCTACGAACTGGCCAGCGGCTGGCCTGCACTCGGTCCGGGCAGCGATCTGGACCTGCTGCTACGCACGCCACACCCGCCGTCCATGACAGCGTTGCACCAGCTGGTCGGGCGCACGCAAAAACTGGGCTGCCGGGTGGATATACAGCTGGAAACACCAGCCGGCGGCATCGCCCTGCAGGAATGGCTGCGCGGCGGCAAGGTCATGGTAAAAACCGGGAGCGGACCTCGCTTGTTGCACATGCCCTGGAGCGTGGAGTCCGCACAATGAGCGTACTGTTTGCCTTTCCCGGCCAGGGCAGCCAGCAAGCCGGCATGCTGCACCACCTGCCTGATCATCCGGCCTGCCACGCCACCCTGCAGACAGCGGCAACCGTGCTGGAACAACCCCCTACAGCGCTGGACAGTGCCACGGCACTGCAATCCACCGTGGCAGTACAGCTTTGCCTGCTGATTGCCGGCGTTGCCAGCGCGCGCTGGCTGCAACAGCAGGATATCCGGCCGCAGATGGTATGCGGGCTGTCCATCGGTGCTTTTGCAGCAGCAGTCTGTGCCGGCGTGCTGGATTTTGCCGATGCACTGCGGCTGGTACGGCTGCGCGCACAATTGATGGAGCAAGCCTATCCGCACGGCTATGGCATGAGCGCCATCACCGGACTGAAACTGCCAGCACTGCAAACCCTTCTGGACCGCGTGCAGGCCGAAGGTTTTCCGGTGTATCTGGCCAATATAAATGCCGAGCGCCAACTGGTGGTAGCCGGTGCCGATGATGGGCTGGCCCGCATAAGCCAGCTAAGTCTGCAAGCCGGTGCGGCCCGCTGTCAGCGCCTGGTCATCAGCGTGCCATCGCATTGCTGCTTGCTGGCGCAGCCCGCGGATGAATTGCAGCAGGCGCTGCGTGACATTCCGTTGCAAGCTCCCGCGCTGGATTATCTGAGCGCCAATGCCGCACGGGTGCTGCGCACACCCGCGCAGATACGTGACGACCTGGCCGGCAATATGGCGCGCACGGTGCACTGGCATGACACTGCCCGGCTGGCATGGGAGCGCGGCGCACGGCTGGCGCTGGAGATGCCTCCCGGCTCCACCCTCACCCGCCTGTTGCACCCGGTATTCACACCGGGTGAAGCCATGGCGGTGGCGGACAGTCGGCTGGACAGCCTGCAACACGCAGCCCGCCGGCTAAGCCAGGATGATGCAGGCCAGCATGGCTGAATACGGGCCTCACAGCCCGGCCAAGACCTCGTCCAGCGCGGCCAGCAGCATGTCGGCATGCTCCCGGCCAAACGGCAGCTGCGGCCTGACTTTCAGGATATTGCCTGCCGGGCCGGTGGCGCTGATCAGGATGCGCCGCTCGCGCAGCGCATTGACGATGCGCGTGGTCTGCGCACTTGCCGGTTTTTTGTGGTCCCGGTCGCTCACCATTTCCACGCCGATAAAGAAGCCAGTGCCGCGTACATCGCCAATCAGCGCATGCTTGCCTGCCAGTGCCTCGAAGCCGGCCTTGAGATAAGCCCCGGTAGCGTGGGCGTTCTGCTGCAGCCCTTCTCCCTCGATGACATCCAGCACCGCCATCCCGGCAGCGCAAGACACCGGATTGCCGCCAAAGGTATTGAAGTAACGTACCTGAGCGCCAAAGCAGTCGATGATGTCGGCGCGCGCCATCAGCCCGGCCAGCGGGTGGCCATTACCCATCGGCTTGCCCATGGTGATGATGTCCGGCACCACGCCATGGCGCTGGAAGCCCCAGAAATGGCTGCCACTGCGGGCAAAACCGGCCTGCACCTCGTCGGCGATGAACAGGCCGCCTGCAGCATGGATGGCATCGACGGCCCCTGCCAGGAAACCGGCCGGGTCGGCAAATACGCCGTCACTGGTAAACAACGTATCCACCAACAAGGCAGCCGGGCGGATGCCGTGGCGCTGCAGGTCGGCAATGGCAGCCTGTACATCGCGCGTGAACTGCTCGGCCACTTGCTGCGGATTGCCGCGATAGCCATCCGGTGCCGCCACGGTACGTACGTTCGGCCCCAGCGGCACGCCATCGCCAAAGGCTGGTGAGCAAGCGGCAATACTGCTGGTGACGCCGTGATAGGCATGCGCAGTGACAATCACCCCTTGCCCGCCGGTGAAGCTGCCCGCCAGGCGCAAGGCCAGGTCGTTGGCCTCGCTGCCGGTGCAGGTAAACATGGCCTGATAGCCGGGCATGGCCAGTGTGGACAGCAGGCGCTCGGCGTAATCGACGATGCCGTCGTTCAGGTAGCGGGTATGGGTATTGAGCACCGTGGCCTGACGGGCAATGGCCGCCACCACCTGCGGGTGACTGTGCCCCACCGAAGCCACATTGTTATACACATCCAGATACGGCTGGCCGTCGGCGTCGTACAGCCACACCCCCTCACCGCGCACCACATGCAAGGGCTGCTGGTAGAACAGGCGGTAGGCCTGGCCCAGCGCCTGCTGGCGGCGGTGCAGCAGCGCCTGTTCTCGCTCCGGCAGACTGCGGGCCATGGCGGGGTCGAAGGCATTCACCATGCGTTGATCGGGCGGATTCATGCTTGTCCTTTCATCTGACACAGCTGGAACAGATAGTCGGTGGCCCGGGCGCGCCCCAGCGCGGACAGGCGCTGCAGGCCGTCCCAGCTCAAACCGTTGTTGCGCAGGATGTAGCTGCTGTTTTCCGGGTAACGTGCTGCACGCCAGCCAGTAATGGTCACGGTCATGCACAGCCGGGTAAGAATCAGCTCGTACAGGATGGCGACTTCCTCGGCCAGCAGCGGACAAACTGCGTGATAGCCGGCAATCAGCTCACCGGCAGTGTCCAGCGGATTGGCGCTGGAAGACAGCTGGTAGGAGCAGGCCACTGCCAGTTCGTTGATCAGCGGGGCTTCCACCATGTCGCCAAAGTCGATCAGGCCGGCGGTGGTGATCTGGTCTTGCGGATCGACCAGCACATTGTGCGGATTGAGGTCGTTATGAATCACCTGCCGCCGCAGGCCGCCCAGTACCGGCTGCACCTGCTGGATGAAATGCACCAGCCAGTCGGCCAGCACGGCTTTTTGTGGCCCGTCCGGTGTTTCAGCCAGCAGCGGCTGCAGCCTCTCGGCATGCTGGATATCCCACAACAGCGGATGATGCGCTGCCGGATGCACATAATCCCGCAGTGCATTGTCCAGCCGGCCCAGGGTTTCGCCCAGATGGCGGCGCTGCGCCGCGCTGCGTACCAGCTGATGCAGCGGCTGACCGCCCAGATAGCTGAGCAGGCGCAACACGCGCTGACTGCCATCTGCCATATTCACCACGGCATAAGGCTGGCCATCGCTGCGTGGCAGCAGCTGCGGCACCGGCAGGGTCGGGTCACGCGCCAGCGCATGCAACAGCGCCCGGCTCTGAAAATCAGTAACGGCCCGGTCTTCAGCCGGATGAGTCAGCTTCAACACATATTCGCGGCCATCGTAACCGCGGATGTGGAAATTGGCATCGCGTTCACTATTGAGCGGGCTGGCCACCCCACGCAGGCCATAATGCTGCCACAACAGCGCAGTGGCTTCACTGCACTCCACCGGTGCCGCCATGGTGGAAAACAGCTGGTCGATCACCATGTCAGACATGCTGCCCTCCGTTGATGTGGATTTCCGAGCCATTGATATAGGAAGAATGGCCGGAGCACAGAAAATGGATAGCCTCCGCCACTTCATGCGGTGTCCCCAGCCGGTGCATGGGCACATCGCGCTCGATAATGCTGGCGGTGTCCGGCGACAGGATGGCGGTGTCGATTTCACCCGGCGCAATGGCATTGGCGCGGATGCCATGCGGGCCAAACTCATGCGCCAGTTCGCGGGTGAGCGCTGCCAGCCCGGCCTTGGAGGCGGCATAGGCCACGCCGGCAAACGGGTGCACGCGCGAGCCGGCAATCGAGGTGACATTGACAATGGAGCCCTGCGCCTTTTTCAGCTCGGGAAACAAGCCGCGTGCCAGCAAGGCAGTAGACACCAGATTTACATTCAGCACCCGGCTCCAGTCGTCGGCATTGCTGGCCAGTATGCCCAGCCGCTCTCCCTGCGCGCCCTTGGGTGAAATGCCGGCATTATTGACCAGGGCATGCAGCTGACCATCTGGCAGCCGGCTTCTCACCTCGGTAATCAGACTGTCCAGGCAGGACAGGTCGGACAAATCAGCCTGCACATGGCTTTGACGGGCCGATGGCCACAGGCAGGCCTCGGAAAACGGCTGGCGCGACACGGTGAAAATCTGCCAGCCGTTTTCCTGGAACAGCTTGACCGTGGCATGGCCAATACCGCGGCTGGCACCAGTCAGCAGCATGTAGCGAGTGGGATGGGACATGATGGCACTCCTGTATCGAGGGCAGAACCGGCAAGCACCGTCAGCCCTACCCTGGTCAGTCGAATTTATGATGCATCATATTTGCTGCATTTCAATCTGGCAAGTGCAGTGCTACCATGCGGCTTTGCCGTCACTTGCACCCCCGCCCCATGGACTACCAACTGGACACACTGGAACACGACAATCTGGGTAGCACGGTATACCAGCTGCTGTGCAATGCGCTGATACAGGGCCGTTTGCAGCCGGGAGCACGGCTGAAAATCCGCGATCTGGCCGAACAGCTGGGCACCAGCGTCACCCCGGTGCGCGATGCCATCCTGCGACTGGTGCAGGAACAGGCGCTGACCATGCAGTCGCCGCGCGACATCCGCGTACCCCACATGACGGTGGAACGTTATCTGGAAATCCGCGCCATTCGCATCCGGCTGGAAGGGCTGGCCGCCGAAACTGCCGCCGGCAAAGCGGACGCCAGCGCCATTGCGCGGCTGGAAGACATTGTCAGCCGCAATGCTGCGGCCATGACCGCCCAGGACATTGCCCAGGGCTGCGAGCTGAACCAGCAGTTTCACTTTGCCCTGGTGGACATCGCCGGGCTGCCCTTTCTGCAAGGCATCCTCTACCGCATCTGGCTGCAGATGGGACCATTGATTTCGGCGGTGTACCGTGAAGGCGGCAGCGACATGATCGACTATCACTACCCGGTGCTGGCTGCCATCCGTCAGCACGATGGCCCGGCGGCAGCGGCGGCCATTGGCGACGACATCCTGCATGGCGGGCACAGCATCCTGCTGCATCTGCAAGCCCGGCCAGCGCCAAATTGACGGATTTCCGTACCTGCAAATACGAAAACCCGACGCATCGCCATACCACCCCAAAACAAACCCTTGTTTTTCAATGACTTGAAAAAGTATTTTCAGGCACAGCTTTTGCAATACAGGCGGCACCTGTATTACGGAAAGCTGCTGCCATGACCTTCAAACTGCTGCTCAGCCTGATCTGCTCCTCCTTGCTGGCCCGCCAACTGGGCAGCAACCCGCTGGCCACCATCGGCACCCTGTCGCTGCCTGCCGTGCTGCTGCTGATGACCATGGGCAATGCCGCCACCTACCTGCTGGTGCGCTTGCTATTCATCCGGCTGTCACCGCATCACTAAGCGGCCCGGCCATCTTCCCGCGCGGCACACATGACAAGGCCCGGCATTGCCGGGCCTTGTTGCTGCCAGTGGCACACGCATGACGAGCAGTCAGCCGGCCCGCCTGCGTGACACCATCCGCCAATCACACCATGAAGTAAATCAGCGCCGCCTCGCCAAATACGCCAATTACCGTCCCCACCAGCACCGAGTGCGAGGCATGCAGCGCATAGGTCTGGTTGCGTACGGCAAACATCGAGGCCGCAATGGCGGTGGGCACCGCCCCCACGATCAGGGCTTGCTTGGCAAATTCAGCATCCACACCAAACAGCAAAATGCCAACGAACATCAGCACCGGCTGCAGGAAGTTCTTCATCGCCACATTACCCACCACGTGGCCGTTGAAGCTGGGCTTCTCGCCACAGAACATCAGGCCCAGCGCCAGCAGCGATACCCCGCCAGCCGCCTTGGCCAGCATGTCCACGCTTTCCTGTACCGCTGCCGGCAGATGCAGGTGATTGAAGCTGAGGATCACCCCCAGAATCGGCAGCCAGACAATCTGGTTGGACAGGGTTTTTACCAGGCTTTGCTTCAGCATGGTTACCACGCCGTCATCTGCACCGGCATCGGACATCTCGCCGCAGCGGCACAGCACGATGGTCAGCGGCAGAATGACAAAGCTGGTGATCAGGTTGCCAATCAGCACGGCGATGAAACCCTGCGGACCACACACCTGCTGCAGGATGGGCGCGCCAAAGTAGGCCATATCCGGAAAGGTGCACACCAGGGCCTGGATGGCACTGGTTTTCAGACCCTGCCGGTAGTAATAACGCCCGGCCAGCAAGGCCAGCACATAGGTGCCGACAAAGCCGAAAGTCATGCACAGAATGAACGGCAGGTTCTGGATACGCTCCGGCGGTGTTTTCAGTGCGCCGATGAACAGCGAACACGGCAAGGCATAGCGCATCACCAGGGTCGCCATCACCCCCACATCCGCCTGACGGAAGTAACCCTGCTGACCGCCAAACCAGCCCAATAACATCAACAGCACCACCGGCAGCAGTGCTGTGCTCATGGTTCCCCACATGGTCTTGCTCCTCATCTCTGTAATGTTTGTCTCGCCATTGCAGAGCAAGCCCCGTGCCACGAAAAATCACATCCATCTTATTGTTTTTATTGATAAATATTAATCAACGCCGCAAGCAGGTGCGGATAGCCGCGAATCCGTCCGTCACAAAGTACGGAAATCCGTACTTTTTCAAATCTCCTCCATCCCTCCCGGTCTTGCAGCGCAGTGGCATTTCCGTCCATCCGGCCATGGCAAATGGACGGAATTCCGTCACTACACCGCCGAAATTTCAAGCCAAAATCAGGTTTTTCCTTTCATTTCAACAAGATGGACATTTTCAGTGCCATGGCACGCTCCTTGCAAAGACCCTGCCAACGGACAGGCCATTGCGCCCGCAGCACCAGGCGGACGGATGAGCAGAACCACAGCAAAGGAAATCCCATGAGTGAAACCATCCACATCAGCATCGATGGCAAGGTGGTGGACGCTGAGCCCGGCAACTCCATCCTGCACACCCGCCTGCAAGGCGAAGAAGCACTGACCGCCAATATCGGCTGCATGGGCCAGGGAGTTTGCGGCTCCTGTCGCTGCCTGGTCCGCAAGGCCGGCGAGCGCAGCGCCGAAACGCGCCTGGCTTGTGAAACCGTGGTGGAAGACGGCATGCAGGTCAGCTTTATCGACTACTACCTGCCAGAACACCTGCACCGATACCGCCCGCACGACCTGCGCGACGGCTGGCAGGCACTGCCACAGCTACAGCAAACCTTCCCCGAAATCTCCCAGTGTCGGCACTGCAGCGGCTGTGACCGCGCCTGTCCGCGCCATATCCCGGTGCAACAAGGTATTGCCTTGGCCAATAGTGGCCAGCTGCAAGCAGCGGCAGCACTGTTTGATCCCTGCATCATGTGCAATCTGTGCACGCTGGCCTGCCCGGAGAACATCCGCCCCAATCATGTCGGCCTTTACCTGCGGCGCGCCCAGGCCATCCAGAACCTGCGACCGGGCGATCTGCTACGCCGACTGGAACAACAAGCCCGTGGCGAAATGGCCATCAACACACAGACAGACAACACAAGGAGCGAGGTATGAGCAGCGCGATTCACTACCTGCAGGCACTGGCCAACCTGGCCGCGCATGACCGCCCGCCACTACGCCCGGCCGATCTGTCACGCAGCGCGCTGCTGGCGCAATACCACCCCGACAATGCCGGCAATGCCAGCACCCTGCTGCAGATCGGCCCCAGCCGCGGCCAGCCCTGCCACCCGCGCCTGGCCGCACTGCTGCAAAGCAATGCGCTGATCGACGGTTTTGATCTGGCCGGAGCCGAACAACGCAGCACCGACGTGCTGGTGATAGGCGGTGGCGGTGCCGGCGCAGCTGCCGCCCTGACCGCAGCCCGCAGCGGCGCAGAAGTCATGCTGGCCAGCAAGCTGCGCCTGGGCGACAGCAATACCGTCATGGCCGAAGGTGGCATCCAGGCGGCACTGGCTGCCAGCGACAGCCCGCAGCAGCACTTTGACGATGCCATGCGCGGTGGCCACGACGCCGCCAACCCGCAACTGCTGGCCCAGATGGCCAGCGATGCGCCGGGGGTGATTCGCTGGCTGATCGAACTGGGCATGCACTTTGACCTGGACGAACCGCTGGAAGATGGTGGCAAGCTGCGCTACAAGCAGGCCGGTGGCTGCAGTCAGCCGCGCATCCTGTGCTACCGCGATTACACCGGGCTGGAGATGATGCGCGTGCTGCGCGAGACGGTGGAGCTGGACCCCGCCATCACCCTGCTCAACCGCTGCCCGGTTGTAGAGCTGTTGTCACACGAAGACGGCAGCTGTGCCGGAGCCGTGCTGTACGACCTGGAATACCAGCGCTTCATCGTGGTATCCGCCCGCCAGACCATACTGGCCACCGGCGGCTGCGGCCGGCTGCATCTGCAGGGCTTTCCTTCCTCCAACCACTACGGTGCCACCGCCGACGGACTGGTACTGGCATACCGTATCGGTACCGGCTTGCGTGACATGGACGCCTTCCAGTACCACCCCACCGGTGTAGCCTGGCCACAACGCCTGCGTGGCGGGCTGATTTCCGAAGCTGCCCGCTCCGGCGGGGCCTTGCTGGTCAACGGGCTGGGCGAACGCTTTGTCGAGGAACTGGCCCCGCGCGATGTGGTTACTGCGGCCATCCTGCGTGAATGCGCCGCCGGACGTGGCATCGAACGCGATGGCCAGTTAGGCGTATTCCTCGACACCCGCCCGCTGGGGGCCAATCTGGCCAGCCGCCTGCCTGCGCTGCAGCATCTGGCCGACAAATGCGGCATCGACCCGTGCAGCGAACCCATGCTGATCTACCCCACCCTGCACTACCAGAACGGCGGCGTCATCATCGACGGCAATGGCCAGACCAGCGTCCCCGGCCTGCTGTGTGCCGGTGAAATCACTGGCGGCATTCATGGCCGCAACCGGCTGATGGGCAATGCCCTGCTGGACATCCTGGCCTTTGGTCGTCGCGCCGGTCGTCAGGCCGCCCGCCTGGCACAGGCCGCCCGTCACAAATCCACCCTGCCACCGCAACGTGGCGGCATCGAACACGTCTACCGCTGGCAACGCCAGCTGGCCCTGGCCGGACTGGACAGCAGCTTGCAAGCGCCATTGCTTTACCCAGGCCAAGCCCGGCTTGCCTTGCACCGCCCCACCAGCCCGCACGCCTAGGAGAAACAGATCATGGAAAAACTCAATCAGGTACTACTCAACCCCGCCGTGCAGGTAGGCCCGGATCTGGCCGCCTGGCTGCAACAGGGCGGCGGCCTTGGCCTGCAGGCTGCCTTGCAGGCACCCACCACCATCATCCGCCAGATTGCCGATGCCGACCTGCGCGGCATGGGAGGGGCTGGCTTTCCCGCCTGGCGCAAATGGGAAGCCGCCGCCAATGCCGTGGGCGACAACAAATACGTGGTGTGCAATGGCAACGAGGACGAACCGGGCACCTTCAAGGACCGCACCTTGCTCAGCGCATCGCCACATCAGGTGGTGGAAGGCGCACTGATTGCCGCGCTGGCCGTGCGCGCAGCCTGCGTCATCTTCTACATCAACCCGCATCAGGGCCAAAGCCTGCACCATATGCAGCTGGCAGTCAGCCAATGGCAGGACAGCCCCTGGCTGGACAAGCTGGCTACGGCGCTGGGCCATCCACTGGCCATCAAGGTGGTGGCCAGCTCTGGCCGCTATATCGGCGGCGAGGAAACCGCGGTGGTAGCCTCACTGGAAGCCGGCTTCCCCTTCCCGCGTAAAAAACCGCCCTTCCCGGCAGAACAAGGCATCAACGGTCAGCCCACCCTGATCAACAATGTGGAAACCCTGGCCAATGTCAGCCACATCCTGCGCCACGGTGCCGGCTGGTACCGCGCACTGGGCGTGGGTAAGGCTGGTGGCACCAAGCTGTACTCACTGTCCGGTGACGTGCTGCGCCCCGGCCTGTACGAGCTGCCCATGGGTACCAGCCTGCAGGAACTGGTATTCCACTACGGCGGCGGCATGCTGCAGGGCAAGGCCTTCAAGGCCGTGTTCACCGGCGGCCCGTCCAATACCCTGCTCACCGCCCGCGACCTGGACGTGGCACTGGACTTCGACTCGGTCTGGCTGCGCCACTCCCGGCTGGGTACCGGCGCAATGATCGTGATATCCGAAGGCAGCAGCATCATCCGCAAGGTGGCCGAATACATCGACTTCTTTGCCAAGGGCTCCTGCGGCCAATGCCCGTCCTGCAAATGCGGCACTTTTCAGCTGGCACGCCTGCTGGACCGCATTGACGGAGGTCGCCACAGCGCAGCCGACCTGGATGCCCTGCAGCACCTGTGTCAGATCCTGCCCGGCAGCGGCCGCTGCGGCCTGATCGACGGTGCCGTTACCGTGGTGAAAAGCTCTTTTCACACCTTCCCGCAAGAATACGGCCTGCCGACCCCAGCAGATGCCTGAGCCCGGCCCCAAACCCGCCGCCAGCCCCGGCAGCCAAGTACTGCCGGCCAAGCCACTATCACCACAGGAATAAGCCAATGCGCCAACAAACCATCGCCGGCAGCACCCCGGCACTGCGCTTTCTGCTGGACCACAAGGTGGATTTCAGCTGCCACGCCTACAGCTACGAAGAACACGGCGGCACCGCCACCCCCGCCCGTGAACTGAACGTGGACGAACACGCCGTCATCAAGACCCTGCTGTTTGAAGACCAGGACGGCCTGCCGCTGGTGGTGCTGATGCACGGCGACCGCAAGGTATCGGCCAAGGAACTGGCCCGTCAGCTGCCCTGCAAGAAAGTGCAGCCCTGCAAACCGGATATTGCCAACCGCCACTCCGGCTACCTGGTAGGCGGCACCAGCCCCTTCGCCACCCGCACACCCATGCCAGTGTATATGGAAGCCAGCATCCTGCAGCTGCAACAGGTATTCATCAACGGTGGCCGCCGCGGCCTGCAAGTGGCCATGTCGCCGCTGGACATCGGCCGCCTGCTGCAAGCACGCTGCGTGGAAGTGGCGCTGGAGAAATAAGCATGTACTTTGTGTGGCCTGTCCCACGGCAAACATGTGACACGGCCACACTTGAAAGGAGAAAGGGATCTTTGCCAGGCAAAGATCCCTTATGGCTAGTACTGCCGAGGTGGGCGAATCAGCATGTTGCCATCAGACTGGCAGCGCCGTTGTAGTAACGCCCCCCAGTCAATCTGCGACATCAGGCTCCCAGTTCGGCCTTGTTTTCCGCCAACTCGGTCAGTTTCTTGGCAGCAATACTTGCCACCCGCTGTACATGAGCCACCGAAGCATCATGTGCAGCTTGAGCATCACGTTTCAGCAAGGCATCAACCAGCAAGCGCATTTCCTCGGCGGCTTCAACGGCACGTCCCGTCGAGCTGATGGTCATGGCACGCAAGCGGTTGATTCTGGCATTGAGCGACTGCACGATCTCCCAGGCCATGGTCTGACCACTGCCCTGGAACATCAGCTCGTAAAACGCAGAAGTCTGCTCCAAGACGCCGTGAAAATCGCCAAGCCGGAAGGCTGCCTGAATCTGGCTGTTGATCACCGCCAACTGTTCCAGCAACGTGCTATCTGCCCGCTCGGCACATAGCCGCGCCGCATGCCCTTCCAGCAAGGCACGGATTTCATAGATTTGCGCCGCCTTATCGGCATCCAGCGTGGCCACCACTGGCCCCTGATGTGGAATGGACTCCACCAGCCCTTCAGTCTCCAGATGGCGCAGCACTTCACGCACGATAGAACGGCTCACCCCCAGTTCATCACACAGCGTACGTTCCACCAAGCGCTCACCCGGCTTGAAGTAGGCACTGAGGATGGCGTCGCGCATTTTTTCCAGCGTCAGCTCACGCAGTGTCTTGACGCTGCGGTCTATTTTTAGCGAGCTACCTTCTTTGGATGACATCGGTCATCTCCTTTATTCAATTCCACCCATACACAGGTATTTTATTTCGAGGTAATCCTCTATCCCATAACGGGAACCTTCCCGGCCACTACCGGATTGCTTGATGCCGCCAAAGGGGGCCGCTTCGGTTGAAATCAAGCCGGTATTGATCCCGACCATGCCAACCTCCAGCGCCTCCGCCACCCGCCAGATACGGGCATGGTCACGACTGAACACATAGGCAGCCAGACCGAACTCGCTGGCATTGGCCTGCCGGATGACATCCTGTTCGTCCCGGAAACGGAACACAGGCGCCAGGGGGCCAAAAGTTTCTTCCTGCGCCACCCGCATGTCAGCCTTCACATCGCGCAAGATGGTTGGTTCAAAGAAACTGCCGCCCAGCCGGTGGCGCTGTCCACCTGTCACCAGTTTGGCACCCTGCGCCAGGGCATCGGCAATGTGCGCTTCCACCTTGCCCAGTGCCTTATGATCAATCAGCGGGCCCATTGTCACGCCCGCATCCATGCCATTGCCCACCTGCAAGCTTGCCACGCGCTCCCGCAAGCGAGACACAAAGGCTTCGTAAATACCATCCTGCACATACAGCCGGTTGGCACAGACACAGGTCTGCCCTGCATTGCGGTATTTGGACAGCATGGCACCTTCGACAGCGGCATCCAGATCCGCATCGTCAAACACGATAAATGGCGCATTACCACCCAGCTCCATGCTGACTTTCTTTACCGTATCAGCGCACTGACGCAACAGTAGCCGCCCTACTTCCGTTGAACCGGTAAAGGTCAGCTTGCGTACCAGCGGGTTGCTACTTAACTCACCGCCGATGGCCAGCGGGTCGCCAGTCAGTATATTGATCACGCCCGGAGGAATGCCCGCCTGCTCTGCCAAGCGGGCCAGTGCCAGCGCCGACAAGGGCGTCAGTTCAGCCGGTTTGGCCACCACAGTACAACCAGCGGCCAACGCCGGGGCGATCTTACGTGCCAACATGGCATTTGGGAAGTTCCAGGGCGTGATTGCCGCCACCACCCCCACGGCCTGCTTGATGGTAAGCAAGCGGCGATCGGTACTGGGCGACGGAATCACATCGCCATGAATCCGTTTGGCTTCTTCGGCAAACCACTCGATATAACTGGCACCATAGGCAATCTCGCCACGTGCCTCGGCCAGTGGCTTGCCCATTTCGGCAGTCAGTATCCGTGCCAGTGCGTCCTGATGCTGCAACACCAGATCAAACCAGCGTCGCAAGTACTGTGACCTCTGCTTGGCACTCAAGGCCCGCCAGGCAGGACCAGCCCGCTCGGCGGCCTCAATGGCCTTGCGGGTTTCAGCCACGCCCATGCGCGGAACGCTGGCAATTTGTTCACCAGTGGCGGGGTTGAACACCGCAAAATGTTCTGCAGCATCCACCCACTGGCCATCGATATAGCAACACTGCAATAGCAGCCCGGTCTCATTCAGTTGATCCATGCCTTACCCTTTAGCGGCGGAACTGGTCCGCCACCTTGAATGACGCTGAATGCCATCAGGCAAACACATGCCCATGCTGCGTATCCCACTCCAGTACAGCGGAGGAGCCGATGCACAAGCCCTGGCCATCCCGCACTGCCATGCGCACGGCCAACTCCTGCTCCCAGGGCGTTTGCACGGCAAAATGCATGCTGTCGCCCAGATAAGTCATATCGCGCACGGTAACAGCCAGCCCCTGGGCGGAAGTTGCGTGCGGGCGAATCCGCATTTGCTCCGGACGCACCATCAGCGTGCCCTCGCTACCAGCGGCAAAAGCCCGGGCATCACCCTCCACTGCCTGGCCATTAGGGAAGATGGCGCGCGCGCGGCCTGCACCCATTTGCTCCACCTTGACCGGCAGGAAGTTGGAGTTGCCGATGAAGCCCGCCACAAAGCGTGACGATGGATGTTCGTACAACTCTTCCCCGGTTCCAACCTGCTCGATACGCCCCTGGCTGAACACCGCAATGCGGTCGGACAGGCGCAGCGCCTCCTCCTGGTCGTGCGTCACGTACAGAATGGTGACGCCGGTTTCCTGATGGATGCGTCGCAGTTCAAACTGGATTTCTTCACGTAGTTTCTTGTCCAGTGCCGACAGCGGCTCATCCATCAGCAACAGCGGCGGGTCGTAAGCCAGGGCGCGGGCGATGGCCACGCGCTGCTGTTGGCCACCGGACAGCTGGCCGGGCAGACGGTCGCGATAGTCTGCCAGGTGCACCAGCTCCAGCATTTTTTCCACCTTGGCCTTGATTTCGCTTTCAGGACAGCGGCGCACCCGCAGGGGGAAAGCAACGTTTTCGCCCACGGTCAGATGCGGAAACAAGGTATAGCGCTGAAACACCATGCCGATGTTGCGCTTGTTGGGTGCCACATCCAGCAAGGATTTGCCGTTCAGCAATACCTGGCCTTCGGTCGGTTCCTGGAAGCCGGCAACAATATACAGCGTGGTGCTCTTGCCCGAGCCGGATGGCCCGAGAAAGGTCATGAATTCACCCTGTTTGATGTCCAGGGAAACATGGTCGATGGCGACCACTTGATCGTAGGTTTTGCGCAGGCCACGAATCTGCAGGAAAGGTGTTGTCATTGGCGTGAGCCTTTCTTCAAAAAGGAAGCCAGCAGCATCAGGACTACCGTAAAGGCGACCAGCAAGGTGGATGCAGAGGCAATAACCGGGGTCAGATCCTGGCGCAAGGTGCTCCAGATCAGCACTGGCAGGGTTTGCAAGGTGGGACTGGCCATAAAGATGGACAGCACCACTTCATCCCAGGAAATCAGGAAGGAAAAGATGGCCGCGGCAAACAGACCCAGCCGGATGGCGGGCAGTGTCACCCGCCACTTCACCTCCAGTGGCCCGGCACCACAGATCATGGCAGCGTCTTCCAGTGCGGAATCAAAGCTCTGCAGTGAATTACCGATGGTGATGATGGAAAACGGCAAGGCGATGATCAGGTGGCCAATCACAAAGCCGGTCAAGGTTCCAGTCAGGCCCAGCTTGAGGAAAAAGGCATACAGGGCCACCGCCAACACCACCACTGGCAACACCATGGGGGTCAGGAAAAACGCCTGCAATGCACTCTTGCCGAAGAAGCGGCTGCGTGCCAGACCCAAGGCCGCCAGCAGACCCAGCGTCACCGACAACACCGTGACAATGACGCCAACCTTGGCACTGGTCAGCAGCGCATTCACCCATACCGGGTCCGTCAGCAGCTGCTGATACCACTGCATGGTCCAGCCCGGCGGCGGGAAAACCAGCCACTGCGAATCTCCAAACGACAAGGCAGCAATAAAGACGATAGGCAACAACAAAAACAGCATGACGACGGTGCCAACACCTACCAGCCCCCAGCGCCAGCCGCCCAAACGGTCGTAATCCAGCAACATGTCAGCGCCCTCCCATTCCGCTACGGCCACCACCCAGATAGCGCAGCTGTACCGCATACAAACCCAGGGTTACCACCAGCAGTACAAAAGCAGCCGCACCGGCCAGGCCCCAGTTGAGCAAGGACTGCACCAGTTGGGCGATCAGCTCGGCCAGCATCATGTAGCTGGTGCCGCCCAACAGCGCGGGCGTCACGTAATAGCCCAGCGACATGACAAACACCATCAAGGCCCCGGAGGCAATGCCGGGCAAGGCCAGTGGCAACAGCACCAGGCGCAAGGACTGCCAGCGGCTGGCACCACAGACTGCGGCGGCGCGCAGCGTGGAGGGGTCGATGGCGCGCAGGGTGGCATGCAGGGGCAACACCAGGAAGGGCAGCATGATGTAGGTCATGCCGATGGTGACGCCAATCAGGTTGTTCACCAGTGTCAGCGGCTGGTCAATCACCCCAATGGCCATCAGCACCCGGTTGATCAACCCCGTTTGCTGCAACAGCACCATCCAGGCGTAAGTGCGTGCCAGCAGATTGGTCCACATCGACAGCAGCAGTACCGCGAACATCAACCGCGACCAGCGCTGCGGCAGGATGGCCAGCAACCAGGCCGTGGGGAATCCAAGCAGCAAGGTAATCAGGGTAACGACACCGGCCACCATGAAAGTATTGAAAAACACCCGCACATAGGTTTGTGAACCAAGCAACTCAGCGTAGTTCTGCAAGCCAGGTGTTGGCTCCATGATGCTGCGTAGCAGCAGGGTGATGACCGGAACCAGGAAAAACAGCATCAACAATAACAAGACAGGCAGCATCAATTTGATGCCCCGCGTCTCGGCACTCAGTCGAAACCGACGGCGTGTCGGCACGGCAACCGAACTCACAGCAGTGGACATGACAACTCCTCAAGACAATCGCGACACAGGCCGTGACCCTGCTCTGCGGCAAGGCCACGGCATTTCTGCCTTACTGGGTTTGCCAGGCATACCAGCGTTTGGCAATTTCATCGCGGTGCTCGGCCCAATAGCGCATGTCCAGATTGATCTGGCTGGCGCTGTACTGATCGGGCAGTGTCTTGACCGCAGCCGGGCTCATCTTGGTTTTGGATTGCAGGTTGACCGGGGCATAACCGGTTTCCGTGGCAAATTTCGCTTGCGCCTCGGCACTGGTGGCATAAGCCAGGAACTGCATGGCAGCAGCCTTGTTCTTGCTGCCTTTGGGAATCACCAGCATGTCGGCGGCGGTCAGGTTCTGCTTCCACGACATGCCAACCGGCGCGCCACTGTGCTGCAAGGCATTGATACGGCCATTCCAGAACATGCCGATGCTGGCTTCACCGGAAGCAAGCAATTGCTGTGACTGGGCTCCGCCGGTCCACCACACAATCTGGCGCTTGATGGTGTCCAGCTTTTTGAAGGCGCGGTCGATGTCCAGCGGATACAGCTTGTTGGCCGGTACGCCATCGGCCAGTAAGGCCAGCTCCAGCACGCCCGGGGCCGACCACTTGTACAGCGTACGCTTGCCCGGATAGCGCTTGAGGTCGAACAAGTCACTCCATGATGCAGGGGCTGTGCCCTTTACGGCTTGCTTGTTGTAGCCCAGCACAAAGGAATAATAAAAACTGCCCACCGCGTTGGCAGAGATAAAACGCGGGTCAATCCCCTTCAGCTTGGACTGGTCCAGCGGTTCCAGCAGACCATCCTTGGCGGCGCGATAGGCAAAGTCACCCTCCACGTCCACCACATCCCAGCTGACATTGCCGCTCTCCACCATGGCCTTGAACTTGCCGTAATCGGTGGGGCCATCCATGGCAACGGCAATGCCGCTGGCGGCGCTGAAAGGCTGTGCCCAGTTTTTTTGTTGTGCTTGCTGGGTGGAACCACCCCAGCTGGTGAATACCAGGTTTTCGGCCATGGCAGGTGCGGCAACCAACATGCTGATGGTGGTCAGCAGGGCGACACGGCTACGGATCGGTTTTGCTGCGTTCATGATGTCATCTCCTGTGTAGAAGTCTGTGCTTCTGTTTCTCTTGCGTGGCACTGCCGATTAGCGACCTACTGCAACGGGGAAAAGGCAGCCGCTTTCATGATCTTGCTTTCCATTTCTTCCAACAAAGCCTGGATTTTCGGGGCGAATGCCACCCAGGCTGCATCACCTGCCAACGCGGCACGCCGCGTTTCGCGCTCATCCAGGCTGGGGTAAGCCCAGATATGCACAATCTGGTTCAAGGGGCCGATTTCCGAGTAGAAATAGCCCACCAGCTCACCCAGATACTGTTTTTGCAAGGCAATGCCCTCTTCCTCGACCAGCTTTAGATAAGTCGGCAACGCCCCGGTCTTGATGCGATACGTGCGAATTTCGTAATACATGGCCTGCTCCTCAGCGCATCACGAAGGGGTCGGCAATCGCTTCGTCCGAAGTGCGAATCCACACCGACTTGGTACGGGTGTAATCCAGCACCGACTCCATGCCGCCTTCCCGGCCCAGGCCGCTTTGGCCATAACCACCAAAGGGAACGATGGGAGACACCGCGCGGTAGGTATTCACCCAGACAATGCCGGCACGCAAGGCGCGGGTCAGCCGGTGGCCTCGGCTCAGGTCACGGGTAAATACCCCGGCAGCCAGGCCATACACACTGTCATTGGCCAGGGCGATGGCTTCTGCCTCGGTATCGAAGGTCACCACGCTGAGCACCGGGCCAAACAGCTCCTGGGTAACACTGGGAATCTGCGCATGCGGACAGCACAGAATGGTTGGCTGGTAATAGAAACCAGAATCCCGTCCGGCCGGAACCGCGCCGCCGGTCAATAGCTCGGCACCGGCGGCCAGGCTGGCCGCTACCACCTGCTCGATGTGATCGCGTTGGCGGCGGGTGGCCAGCGGGCCCATTTCGGTGGCACTGTCCTGCGGATCACCAATACGGATGGCCTCGGCCTTGGCCTGTAGCCTGGCCAGCAGGCGGTCTTTGACGCCACGCTGCACCAGCAGCCGCGAACCAGCCACACAGCTTTGGCCGCTGGCGGCAAAAATACCGGCCACAATGGCATTGCTGACGCTATCCACATCGACATCATCAAACACCAGCACCGGGGACTTGCCGCCCAGTTCCAGCGTGGTCATTGCCAGGTTTTCCGCTGAATTACGTACGATGTGACGTGCCGTTTCCGGGCCGCCGGTAAAGGCGATGCGCGCCACCAGCGGGTGACTGGTCAGCACGCGGCCACAGTCCTGGCCGAATCCGGTCAGCACATTCACCACTCCCGGCGGGAAGCCGGCCTGATGAATCAGCCGGGCGAACTCCAGCAAGGGGGCCGGGCCTTCTTCCGAGGCTTTCAGCACCACGGTGCAGCCAGCGGCCAGCGCCGGGCCCAGCTTGACGGCAGACAGAAACAGCTGGGAATTCCACGGCACGATGGCGGCGACGACGCCAATCGGTTCCCGGCGCAAGAAGGCTTCCATATCCGGCTTGTCCGCCGGCAGGCAGGCACCCTGAATCTTGTCAGCCAGGCCAGCGTAGTAACGGTAATACTCGGCTACGTAACCAATCTGGCTGCGTGTCTCGCGGATGATCTTGCCGGTATCCGCGGTTTCCAGCTCGGCCAGCTGGTCGGCATGCTGGGCCACCAGGTCGGCCAGCTTGTACAGCAGCTTGCCACGCTGGCTTGCTGTGAGGCCTGCCCAAGCTGGGTCCAGGAAGGCCCGATGTGCGGCCTTGACTGCCCGGTCTACATCGTCAGCACTGGCTGCGGGCATGCTGGCCCAGGCCGTGCCATTGGCCGGATTGATGCTGTCAAAACGGGTGTCGCCATCTTCAAACACCCCGTCGATATACTGCTGAAACCTGCGCAACATGGTGACGGCTCCTTGCAATCGTCCAATCAGGCAAATGCCGGCATGACCTGGTTGATAAACAGTTCCAGCGACTTGAGCTTGCGTTCGAAATCCATATGGCTGTCTATCCAGAAGCTGTACTGGTCGTAACCCAGGGCCTCATAAGTCTTCAGCCGGGCAATGACTTCATCTGGCGTACCGATCACCAGATTGTTGCGAATCAGCTCTGGCGCATAGTTGGGGAACATGGCCAGGTCTTCATCGTTCAGCGCCTCCATAAAACCCTGATTAATGGGCTTCTCGTTCTTGAACCACTTGCTGAAGCAGCAGTAGAAACGGCGCATGTCGTCAACGCCTGCATCCACTTCGGTAGCGTTTTCGCCGACAAAGGTGTGCATCAGCATCATGATTTGCGGACGCGGCACTTCCGGGTGATTGGCGCAGGCGGCATTGAAGCGCTCCATCAGGCTGGCGACTTCCCCGTCACCAGCGGCCAGCGAAGTCACTTGCACATTGCAGCCTTGCGACACGGCAAAGTCATGGGAATTGGGGTCACGGGCCGCCACCCACAGCGGCGGGTGCGGCTGTTGCAGCGGGCGCGGCACTGGGGTGGTCTTGGGGAAGCTCCAGTATTCGCCTTGATGGGCGTAATCACCGGCGAATAATTGTTGCAGGCAGGGAATCATCTCGCGCAAACGGCCACCGGCACCCCAGGCATCCAGGCCCGGGAACATGCGTTCGTATTCAAAAGAATAAGCACCCCGAGCGATACCCACATCCAGCCGACCATTACTGGCCAGATCGGTCATGCCGATTTCACCGGCCAGCTTGATGGGGTGCCAGAACGGAGCCACCACCGTGCCGGTGCCCAGACGGATCTTGCTGGTTTTGGCGGCCAGATAAGCCAGGTTGACAAAGGGATTAGGGGCGATGGTGAATTCCATGCCATGGTGTTCACCGATCCAGGCGGTTTCGAATCCGCCCTCCTCGGCCACTTTCACCAGGGCTGTCATTTCATCAAACAACGCTTTGTGCGGCTTGGCAGCGTCGTAGCGCTCCATGTGCAGAAACAGCGAAAACTTCATGATGTCACTCTCCTCATTGCTTTCGAATTGAAGCTATTTTTTTACTCTTGCGACCACTCATGCCCGTGCCAGCGACTGGACCGAACCGCTCTGGGCATCACCCATGTAAATCCCGAAGGCGTCTTCGGTGCGCTCGCGCACAAAGCGCTGCAGCATGGCCCGCTCGGCCTCATCAGCCAGTTGCGCCCACGGAATACTGTCCAGTGCCAGCAACTGCACACTACCGGTGGCAGGCAAGGCAGCAGAGATGCGGCCTCGGTAGAACACATTGACGCCAGCCGCGTCGGCTGCATCGTCCTCGTATACCGCAAACAAGAAGTCCAGCTGTGCATCCAGCCCCAGCCCGGCCAGTACACCACGCAGGCTGTTGGCATCGGATGCCGGCTCCAGTCGCGTCCCGCTGGGTAGCATGTAACCCTTATCCGTTTTCAACAGCACCACCCCACCCTGGCACTCCAGGATGGCACCCACCCGGGCACGCGGCCCGGCAGCGGCCAGCGCATCTTGCGACAGGCTGAAAGTAAGGTAGGCACCGCGGCCATAGCCCAGCGGGCTGGCAGTGGTATTGGCAAAATCCAGTACCCGTCCAATCAGAATGATGTGGTCGCCCGCCTCCACCACCTGGTGGGTGGCGCAATCAAACCAGGCAGCCGCGCCATCAATGACAGGGCTGCCAGTCAGGCCCTGATGCCAGGCCACCTGCTCGAATTTGTCTGCTGCCTTGGACGCAAACAGGCTGGAAAGCTGCTTTTGATCTTCCGCCAGAATACTGATGGAAAAATGCGCAGCCGCAGAAAATACCGGGTAACTGGCGGCAGACTTGCCAATGCAAATCAATACCAGTGCAGGGTCCAGCGATACCGAAGTAAACGAGTTGGCGGTAAAACCACGTGGCGTACCATCTTCTTGCCGGGTACTCACTACCGTCACCCCAGTGACAAAGGCACCCAAGGTCTTGCGAAACTCCATTGCATCAATTGCTTGCGACATGATTATTCACTCCTGCGAATGACTGCCGGTTACCCCGCTACGGGTGGTTTCCAGGAAAATGCGCAGCCGCCGGTTGATCCTGTCCGGGGCGGTGACATTCATCATGTGGCGTTCTGCCGCCACGATATCGAGCTGCCCCTGCGGGGCCAGCGCAGCCATGGCACACGACATTTCCGGACTGGAGTTCGGATCGCACTCCCCGGTCATGAACAGTGCCGGCATGGCCAGGGCTGGAAGCGCTGCGGCATGTATGGCATCCGAACTGGCAAACAACTGATAAGTCCGGGCATAGCCTTGCGGATTCACCGTGTTCAGAAAGTGCTTCACCATGCTGGCCGACTGCTGCAGCGCTGCCGGCACCGGATGGCCAAACCAGCGATCCAGTGTCGAATCAACCGTGGCGCTTACCCCGGTATGCGCCAGTGCTGCTGCACGCTGCTGCACCGCCGCGCGTTGCTCCGCCGTCCGCATGAATACCGCATTCAGCGCCACCACCCGCAGCGCCCGTTGCGGGTACGCCAGGGCAAATTCCAGTGCCACCAGCGCGCCCATCGAGTGGCCAACCACATTGGCAGCAGTGATACCCAGATGGTCGAGCAAGCTTGTCAGTTGGTCTGCATAGTCGCGCAGCGTGACATCCGCAGAGGGAAGTGCACTGTCACCATGCCCCAGCATGTCGTAGACAATGACCTGATAGTCCTGGCTGAAAGCGGCAATCTGTGGTGTCCAGATTTCCTTGCCCATCCCGACGCCATGTACCAGTACCAGTGGCTCGCCTGCGCCATGGACAGTGAATGCAGTGCCATCAACCGTTCCAGACATCAGCGGAACCAGCGGGGCATGTTCAGGCTTCATTGCTGCCAAGCTCCTTGAGGTCCAGATAACGATCGCCGATGCGATGATGCGGACGTCCACCGATGGATGCGCCCAGCGCCACCACAATCTCATCGGCAGCTGGCGCATCGTTGATGGCAAACTGGATGGTCAGATAGTGCGAGCGCATGCCCTCATCATCCTTGTGCATCATCGGGATGGAGATGGCGCAATTGGGCCCGCCACGCACATTGGTAAAGCTCAGATAGCTTTTGGCCCCCACTGCCTTGCGATAGAAATTGCCAAAGCGCAGGGTGTGGATCAGCGCCGATGCATGTTCGATTTCGCCACCAGTCCCCACCACCGCGGCCTTGCCATAACCCTCGATCACGGCACCGGAACCGGCCATGCGCAGGATTTCGGCAGTCAGCAATTCTCCCAGCACCGGTGCAATGGCATGAATCTCCGGCTTTAAATCCTCGACAAAACCACGCCCATACCAAGGGTTTTTCAGGACTACCGCTGCCGCAAACATCTTCAAGGGCTGGGCGGCGGCCTTCCCTCCTTCAACCCGCGTTTCCTCAACATAAGTCACCACCTTGCGAATACCGGCATCCATCTTTCTGTCTCCTTTGGTCTGGCTGCGATGGCCATCAGTCAATATGTTGGTATTACGGTATACCAAAGAAAATTTGGTCGCAAGACTTTTGTATGTTGGTATACCATCAGACGGGCAGAAATGACACAAGGACATCAGCGCAGTGCCTTTCACCATCATCAACCACAAAAGGAGCAACAAATGAGCAAGGAAGCTTTTGAAAAGGGCCTGCGCATCCGCAAGGCCGTACTGGGTGAGGACTACGTCAATCAGGCACTGAGCAATGCCGATGAACTAAGCATGCCACTACAGCAACTGGTGACGGAATACTGCTGGGGCACGGTGTGGGCAAGGGAAGGATTACCGCGCAAGACACGCAGCCTGATCAACCTGGGCATGATTGCCGCACTGAACCGCCCCCACGAACTGAAACTGCATGTGCGTGGGGCACTCAACAATGGTTGCAGCAAGGAAGAAGTCGTGGAGGCGATCCTGCAGATTGCCATCTACTGCGGCGTGCCTGCCGCCGTGGATGCCATGCGGATTGCGCGGGAAGTATTTGCCGAAACAGGCAGCAGCCACACACCCGCCACCCAGGCTTAGGTCTCAACGCACGGACGAATCCGGTGCACCAGCAATCATTGAGAAGGGCTTTGCACGCCAAAACCCGCTCGCAGCGCGCTGCGTGGAAGTGGCGTTGGAAAAATAAGCAGCCAAACGGGGCGGCAGGCAACAAGACTGCTGCCGCCACCGGTCAACACGCGCAGGGCCTTTGCCAGGCAAAGGCCCTGTTTTCACAGCGACCCGCTGTAGGCTTCTTCACCATGCAGGGACTGATCCAGACCGGTCTCCTGCGTATGCTCGTCAATCAACACCGGCGTCATCTTGTTGATCAGCCACAGCATGCCGTAGGTAAAGCCAAAGGCCCACAAACCGGAAACCACCGCGGCAACCACCTGCTTCCACAGGAAATCCGGATTACCCATCAGCAAGCCGTCAACACCAGCCGGGTTCCAGGCCTTGCTGGCAAAAACACCCAGCAGCAATGTCCCCAGCAAGCCGCCCACACCGTGCACGCCCCACACGTCCAGCGCATCGTCCCAGCCCAAACGGTTTTTCAGCTGCACCGCGTAGTAACACACCACGGCGGCAATCACACCGATTACCGCAGCCGTACCCAGCGACACATAACCGGCCGCCGGCGTAATGGTGGCGAGGCCGGCTACCGCACCCGTCAGCAAACCGATGAACTTGGGTTGACGAGCATGTGACCACTCCAGGAAAAACCAGGCTGTACCGGCAAACGATGCGGCAACGTCGGTATTGAGAAAGGCCGATGCGGTGATGTAATCCACCCGCAGTTCGGACCCGGCATTGAAGCCATACCAGCCAAACCACAGCAAGCCGGTACCCAGTGCGATCAGGGGCACATTATGTGGCTTGTTCTCCACCACCGAGCGACGCCCCACATACAGCACCGAAGCCAGCGCGGCAAAACCGGCGGTATTGTGCACCACGATGCCACCGGCAAAATCCAGCACGCCCCACTTGGCCAGCAGGCCGTCCGGGCTCCAGATCATGTGGACAAAGGGAAAGTAAACCAGCACCAGCCAGCCGGTGAGAAACAGGAAATACGCTTTCACCGTTACCCGGTTGGCAAACGCACCGGTAATCAGCGCCGGGGTGATGATGGCAAACATCATCTGGTAAGCCACATGCACGATCAGCGGAATACCTGCGTCATTGCCGGTGTACATGGTATTGAGGGTAACGCCATGCATGAAGGCGTAGTAAGTGGGGTCGCCGACAATGCCATGCCAGCTTGGTCCGAAACACATGGAATACCCGAAGGCAAACCACAGCACCGTGGTCCAGCCCAGCGACATGAAGCTCTGGGCCATGATGGTCAGCACATTCTTGCGGCCTACCAGGCCACCGTAAAAGAAAGCCAGCCCGGGTGTCATCAGCATCACCAGGCTGGCACACAGCAGCATGAAGCCGGTGTTGCCCACATTAAGTGGCGGGATTGGAGCAGTCATCGTACACATCCTTATCCATAAATAATTAATTACTAATATTTGTGGATCGAATGCTGCGCCCAGGCGCGATAGCCCTGTTTGCTCCAGATCAAAAGAATGTGCAGGGACAGCAAGGATGGCAGCTGGCCATCAATTGCGTGGCCTGTGGCCTGTTGTCTTTGGCATTACAGCACCCGTACGGGGAGCTTGCCCTGCCCTCTGTCGTCAACAAAGCAGCCGATAGATGGCAGCACAGGCCACCCTCCGGCCAAAGGTGACCGCTTAATCTTTTGCGGCACCTTGTTTTTTTGGCAGTTCCGGGTTCATGAAATCCCACTCTGCTGCGCTTGCCACATGGAAATCCAACATTGGCCGGTATCGGGATGTTTCATTCAAGGTCCCGGCCTTGATACCCAGCACATCGGGAAGATGGCTGAATCTGGCAAACAGCTGGGAGCCACAATTGGGGCAAAAGCCACGGCTATGCGCATTTCCGCTATCCGATGTGGAAACAAAAAAACGGGGCTCGCCGTGGATCACCACCTTGCTTGCCGGGAAAATCATCGCTGGAACATAGGCACTGCCAGATGTGCGCTGGCAATCCTTGCAGTGGCAATTACCGGCAAACAGCGGATCAACATCCACCGCGTAACTGATTTGGCCACACAGACACTGCCCTGTGTATTTGGAACTCATATGCGACTCCATGCAGATGGGGGTGGTGCACCAGCTGGATGCTGACATCAGCTTTTGGCTGCGGGCTGACATTCTAACACGATGTCATTTTCATCATCACACCGCGCAGCCTGTCAGGCTTCAAGCATGCACCTGTGCGCGGCCGGAGAATATTTCGGGAAAATCAGGAGAAAGCAGGCCGCGCAAAAGAAAATGCCCGGTATTCTCCGGGCATTTTTAGTTAAAAGTAGATTAATTTTTTGAGGTAATTTACAGAAAATCGCCTAGTCATTGAAATGTATATATTCTTCGCATATTGGCAATGCTTTATTGGGCTTGTAAGTCTTTTTTAAATTGTCAAAACTAAATACTATACGGAAAGTACATTCAGGATCTTCTTGTCTAGGAGGGAAACTGGTGGCATGCGTTTGAAAAATTAACTTTGGAAAACCGGAAGCTATTTTTTTATCTAACTGAATTTTGCTAGTAAGCTCGTACTCATCGTGGCAGGCACCGCGACGTTGCTTGTAATCCCACTCTGAAAAACAGGCCCGTATCATGGCGCTGCCACGCATAGGCAACACCAAAGCTTCTCTAATACCTAATCCATTGCTTGTTGGGTATAGGTGAAACAAGTGTAATTTGGTGGAAGTTGCGCCACCACCCGAGTACATTGTTTTATAGTTTTCCTCAACACCAATCATCAGGCCTTGCATGGCATCGGCCATTTGCAGTGAATTTGGCCAAATAGAAAGATCTAAATAATCTCGATCATATTTAAGTTTACTCAATTCAAAGCTGGTATTAGATTCTTGACCATACACTCGGGTAATTTTAAGCGTTGGCGTATCCTGATCCTCACTGCCGTTCAATTCAAAGCAAAAATCTCTTTCATTCGTACATCCTTGAACTGATGTTTTATTTGAGCCAGGCAAATCCAGGCTCATAGTTTTTACTTGAATCAAGCTCATTTTTCTTATTTCATTTCCAGCTTTATCAATATTCGATGTTGGATTTTCTGCCAACGCCTGCTGCGAGAAAAATAATTTCACAAGCACGATTGGCATTGCAATATAAATATTTTCCATTTCCATTTCCATTTCCATTTCCATTCCCTCCCGCTAATGAATATTCATTGTGGCATCTAGAATTAGATATCAACAGCTATTGGTATTTTTTGTAAATCTGATTTTATTTGAATTTGTATTTCATTGGTATTGAGTAATCACAACCAGGCCCAAAGCATGTCCTGATTAAATCGAATGGCACGGATGAATATTCTTCTATCGTGCGCACTTTTTCCTTTTTGATATTTAACCTCAATTATATCCGTCAAATTTCCACCCTCATCGCCGTCCTGGGGAGTGTATGATGTTTCTCTAAGCTTTTTGGCGGACAGACATCAAAAGCGAACAAGACCCTGTACGCAATAGCAGGGCACAGCTGGAGAGGCTCCATTTTTGTGTGGTGCCGGTGGTTTCAAACATCCTCAAGCCCCCGCAGCTTATCGAATCCAGGATTGAGCTGCTTCCACGCGGCGGACGGGAAAGGGATCTTTGCCTGGCCAAAGATCCATTTCATCTCTCTCAGGTCTTGCGGCAAGCCCGGTAGCCATACACTCATAACATGACCTTTGCATGTTAAATGGCGTAATCTGCTGCCCATTGTCCTTTTCTGTGAAGCGAGGCGTCGTCATGGATGACATTTCACCCTCCGACCTTAAAACCATTCTGCACTCCAAGCGGGCACATCTCTATTACCTGGAACACTGCCGCGTGCTGGTCAACGGTGGCCGGGTGGAGTACGTAACGGATCAGGGCAAGCAGTCGCTTTACTGGAACATCCCCATCGCCAACACCACTACCCTGCTGCTGGGCACCGGCACTTCCATCACCCAGGCCGCCATGCGCGAACTGACCAAGGCAGGCGTGATGGTTGGCTTTTGTGGTGGTGGCGGCACGCCGCTGTTTACTGCGGGCGAGCGCGAACTGGATATCGCCTGGCAATCTCCCCAATCCGAATACCGGCCAACCGAATACTTGCAATACTGGGTGGGATTCTGGTTTGACGAGTCCAAACGGCTGGCCGCGGCCAAACAGTTGCAACTGGCCAGGCTGGAACGCATCCGCGCACAATGGTCGGATAACCGCCAATTACGTGAAGCCGGTTTCGTCATTGATGAAACCCGCCTGAGCGAAGCGCTGCAGGCCTCGGCGCATGCCATCACCCATGCCGTGGACCACACCGTCCTGCTCACCGAAGAAGCCCGCCTTTCCAAACTGCTGTTTCGCCTGGCAGCCCAAGCCAGCCACTACGGCGAATTCACCCGTGCCAAACGTGGCAGCGGCAGCGACCCGGCCAACCGTTTTCTGGACCATGGCAATTACCTCGCCTATGGCCTGGGCGCCACCGCCACCTGGGTGCTGGGCTTGCCGCATGGCCTGGCCATCCTGCATGGCAAAACGCGTCGAGGTGGCTTGGTGTTTGATGCAGCCGACCTGGTCAAGGACGCCATCATCCTGCCGCAAGCCTTTGTCAGCGCCATGCGTGGCGACGACGAACAAAGCTTTCGCCAATGCTGTATCGAACAGCTACTACGCAGCGAAGCACTGGATTTCATGATTGATCAACTGAAAACCATTGCCGAAACACAAGGCCGGGCCAGCGCATGAATATCCTGCTGATTTCCCAATGCGACAAACGCGCGCTGACTGAAACACGCCGTATTCTGGACCAGTTTGCCGAACGCAAGGGCGACCGCAGCTGGCAAACCCCCATCACCCAGGCCGGGCTGGAAACCTTGCACCGCCTGCTACGCAAAACAGCGCGCAAGAATACTGCCGTGGCCTGCCATTGGCTGCGCGGCCGGGACCACGCAGAACTGCTGTGGATCGTCGGCGATGCCCGTCGCTTCAATGCGCAAGGTGCCACCCCCACCAACACCACGCAGCGTAATGTGCTGAGGGCACAAGACGAAAATGATTGGTTGAGCGGCGAGGATATCCGGCTGATGGCCGGCCTGGCCGCCTTGTTTCACGACCTGGGCAAAGCCTGTCAGGCATTCCAGCAGCGGCTGCGCAGTGACAAGCCTCAACCCGCCAACCTCTACCGGCATGAATGGGTATCCTTGCGCCTGCTACAGGGCTTTGTCGGCAGCGACGACGACGCTGGCTGGCTGACACGCCTGCAAGATCCCTCACAGATGACCACCGCCGTCTGGGAAAGCTGCTTGCAACAAGCCAGTTTGCGCGATGGCATGGATCCGGGCGCAGCAGACAAGCAGCCGTTTCAGCCGGGGGCATTGCCACCGCTGGCCGCCGCCATCGCCTGGCTGGTGCTCAGCCACCACCGCCTGCCGCTGACTAATACTGAGCCCATCACCGCCAATCAACTTGGCACCGGCCTGCAGGCACTCGATCACAACTGGAATCAGCCTTGCGACCCGGTCAGCAAAACCGAAGCCACGCCGTATTGGCAGTTTCCCCATGGCCTGCCCTGCAACGACAGCACATGGTGTGCACGGGTGGCCAAACTGGCCGGGCAGCTCGCCGCCAGACCAAGCGGCACCATCTGGCTGGACGAGGTGTACCCGCTGCATCTGGCACGCCTCAGCCTGATGCTGGCCGACCACCATTTTTCCAGCCAAACCGTCAAGCAAAGCTGGCAGAGCGCACAGGAAAAAAAGATTGCCTTTGCCAACACCCTGCGCCGCGACCCTGCCTTGCCAGCCGGGACGGGCCGCCGCTTCAACCAAACCCTGCCGGAACACCTGACCGGCGTTGCCCGCCATGCCTTGCATGCCGCTACGGCCTTGCCTGATGTCGCCCGCGCCCTGCCAGCACTGGGTCGCTGCCGGGCTTTGCAAAAGCGCAGCACCGACCCACGCTTTAGCTGGCAGAACAAGGCCCATGACATGGCCAGCAGCCTGCGCCAGCGTGCCGCCAGCCAAGGGGCTTTCATCGTGAACCTGGCGTCCACCGGCTGCGGCAAAACCCTGGGCAATGCCCGCATCATGCATGCACTGGCTAATCCGGATACCGGCATGCGCTGCGCCTTTGCCCTTGGCCTGCGCACCCTCACCCTGCAAACCGGCCAGGCCTTTCGCGAGCGGCTGCAACTGAGCACAGAGCAACTGGCTATCCGCGTTGGCGGCAGCGCCAGCCGGGAATTGTTTCAACTGCAAGCGCAGGAAGCGGAAGCCAATGGCTCAGCCTCAGCCCAAGCCCTGATGGACGAAGAAAATCCGGTGCTGTTTGATGGCCAGCCCAATCACCCCTTGCTACAACAGCTCAGTCACGATCCGCAATTCAACGCCCTGCTGGCCGCCCCGGTACTGGTGTGCACCATCGACCACCTCACCCCGGCCACCGAAGCCACGCGTGGCGGGCGACAAATCGCCCCCATGCTGCGGCTGATGAGTTCCGATCTGGTGCTGGACGAACCGGATGACTTTTCGGTGGAAGACCTGCCCGCCCTCACCCGGCTGGTTTACTGGGCGGGCTTGCTGGGCAGCCGGGTGCTGCTATCTTCCGCCACCCTGCCCCCGGCACTGGTGCAGTGCCTGTTTGATGCCTATCAGGCCGGACGCCATCAATTTCAACGTCACCGTGGCATGCCGGGCCAGGCGCTCAATATTTGCTGCCTGTGGGTGGATGAGCAAAACTGCCATGCGGCAGACTGCCCGGACAACACCAGTTTTGCTGCCAGCCATCAGCAGTTTGCCGCCAACCGTGCCCACTGGCTGGCTGGCCAGGCGGTACGCCGCAATGCGGAGTTGCTTGCCCTCAGTGGCATTCCGCGTCAACACAGCGAGATGTTTGAGCCACTGGCCCACCTGCTACGCCAGCAATCCATACAGCTACATACGCACAACCACGACACCGACCCTGCTAGCGGCAAACGGGTCAGTATCGGGCTGATCCGCCTGGCTAATATCAGCAATATTTATCCGCTGGCCCAAGCACTGTACGCGCAAGACGCACAGGATGGCGTGCAGCTTCATCTTTGCGTTTACCACGCGCAATACCCATTGCTGCTGCGCTCTGCCATAGAACAGCAGCTGGACGCCGCCCTCACCCGGCACAACCCGCAAGCACTGTTCACGCTGCCGGACATCCGCCACCGGCTGGATGGCAGCAGCGCTGCCGACCACATATTCATCGTGCTGTCCTCCCCAGTCAGCGAAGTGGGCCGCGACCACTGCTACAACTGGGCGATTGCCGAACCTTCCTCCATGCGCTCGCTCATCCAGCTGGCAGGCCGGGTGCGCCGCCACTAGCCACAGCCATGGAGCGTACGCAATCTGCTGATCTTGCAATACAACCTGGCCGCCTGGCAGGGAAAAAAACCGGCCTACTGCCGCCCCGGCTTCGAAAACAAGGACTTCCCCTTGCAGGAACAGGACCTGAACATCTTGCTGCGCGCCGAAGAATACCAGCACCCAGACTCCCGCCCGCGCCTGCTGGCCCGTCCGGAAGCAGAACAGCGCCCCACCCACAGCCTGACAGACCTGGAACATTACCGCCTGCAAAAAGACCTAAACCAGACCCACAAACCGGGGCTACGCCGCAACAGCACTGGCGAACCAAGGCTATGTGCGGCCACCTGCTGGCAATGGCCGCATGCCATGCTGCACGCCGCCCTGCAACGCAAGCAGCCCTTCCGCCTGAGCCATGGCGACGAATGGGAACTGGCATTGCTACCGGATGAAGACAACGCCAGCGGCCTCAGCCTGCTGCGTCTGGAACAAGACAAGCAGCGCGACCCGATCGACTGGCTGAAAAGCGATCACCTGCTACACCTCATTGCCGATAGCACCCTGCTGTGCGGCAAGGGCATCCGCCCCTGGGGCAGCAGCGACTATCTGTCCGAGCTGGAACAACTGGCCAGCACACTGGACATGCCACTGGAAGATTGTGCCCGCCGCTACGGCAGGCTGCGTTTGCGCGCCGACAAGAACAGCGATGAAGGCTGGCTGTTTCATCCGGTACTGGGGTTTGGGCGCAAACGCTAGGCATATTCGGCTATACAGCGGGCTGATAGTCGCTTTAATCCACATCAATTCCTGCCTTCATACAGATGTATCTCGCTTGAGAACATGCCAATCGGATGTTAATTTCATTTTGGCTTGCCATACGCATTTGGCAAAAAGACTGGCTAATCCGCAATAACCAACAGGTGGAGGATATGACGCAAGCAACCCCACGCAGTCAGGCCTTGCAGCAATTGATTGCTGCCTTTATCGATAGTCGCCTTAACGACAAGCAGGACCAGACCGCTGAAAACGTCACGCCAGCAAAGTCCACTCTCACGCAAGAAGACATCAGGGAGTGGTTATCCAAAGCTGTCGCAAATTTGAAGTCGCAAAAGAAAAATCCCTTACGCCTGGCTACCCATCCAGCCAAAGCAACTCATTCAGCTACCGAAGCCAGTAGTCTGTTTAAGCTACCCAGCAGCCTTCCCCCGCGCTTAGAAATCGGCAGCCATGCTTTGCCTGATGATCAGGTAGATGCTGTAGGCAATGCCGCCGTACTTGGCATATATAAATTCCTGCTACTCGATTTTGGTGGCGAAAGCCTGCTGTCACTTCTGAATAAAGCCGATCAAGATTTGCTGTCGGCCTTTGGCGTGGACAGTGCGCTGGCAGAAGACTGGCGCTCAGAATTTTGCAAAGTGCTTTCCCAAACAGTAACGCCTCATGCTGGGTCGCTAAGCAAACAAATCTACTGGCCGGTGTCGCCAGATAAATACCTTGCCGATGCCAATAACGACAGCCATTACCACCTGCTGTCCATCCTCAACTCCAGCGCAGTCAGCCATTGGCTGTATGGCCGCATTCAGGAACACCGCTTTGGCGACGCCGCCAAGGCCGCACGTCAGGCGAAACGCGACGGCAACAACCACCCACACGGCTACCACGACTACCCGCAACTGGCAGAAGAGAAAAAAGGCGGCACCAAACCGCAGAATATCTCGCAACTCAACAGCGAACGCCGTGGCAGCAATTACCTGCTGGCCAGCCTGCCACCACACTGGGACAGTACGGAAATCCGCCCGCTTTACCAGCTGGACAACGCCTTCCGCCGCTTTGGCAGACGCCAGCCAGTGCGCACCTTGCTGCGTGAATTTGGCGACTTCCTCAGCCACCTCAAACCGGAGCACAACAACATCCATATCCGGCAGCGGCGCGAGCGCTATCTGGCCGAGCTGTTTGACGAACTGCTGCAATTTGGCGCTGCCTACAGCAACAGCCTGCCACCTGGCTGGACTGCCCACCCCGACTGCCTGCTACCCCTCGCACAACAATGCTGGCTGGACCCCTACCGCGCCGAACAGGACGACGACTTCAAGCAGCAATTCGAATGCCAGGACTGGCCACAACAACTGGCAACAGACTTTGCCTATTGGCTGAACCGCCGCCTGGAAGGCAAAGGCCTGCACCTGGCCGAAGCGGAATTCGACTTCTGGCAGCGCGAACTGGCCCAGGACGCCGGCTGGCAAGGCCAGCTGGACCGCCTGCAACAAGGAGTACCGGCATGACGCCACACCGCCTGCCCAACATTAACGCCCTGCTGCACATTCCCCACCTGCGCGTACAAAACGCCAATGCCATCAGCGGCCCGCACAGCTGGGGCCACCCCGGCCCCACTGCCTTCACCGGCCTGATGACTGCACTGCGGCGCAAACTGGGGCCGGAACTGGACCTGGACATGGTTGGTGTGGGCATCATCAACCACCACTACCAGGCGCAAACCAATGGCGACTACGTACAGCGCTTCAACCTCAGCCGCAACCCGCTGAACAAGGACGGCAGCACCGCCGCCATTGTGGAAGAAGGCCGCATTCACCTGGAGCTATCCCTGGTATTTGGCCTGGCACTGGGAAATACACTGTCCGGTGCCAGCCAGGCAGAGCTGGATCAACTTGCCACCCGTATCCAGCAAACACTGCACACCCTGCGCGTGGCGGGCGGCAGCATACTGCCCGGCCGCAGCCGCTTGCAGCCCAGGCTGAAACACCTGCCAGAATCGACAGACGAGCGACAAGACCAATTCCGCCAACTGCGCCGCTGGCTGATGCCCGGCTATGCGCTGCTGGCCCGCGATGATCTGCTACCAGCGCCAGCCCAGCCGGGCGAGGCCACTAACGACCAGCGGCTGGACGCCTGGCTGGACCAGTGCCGCCTGAACCACTACCCGGTAGCCGATGAACAAGGCCAGGTAAGCTGGCAGCACTCGCGCCAGCAAGGCCAAGGCTGGATTGTGCCGCTGCCGGTGGGCTATGGCGCGCTTACGCCGCTGTACGTGCCCGGCAGCGTGGCCCATTGCCGTGACGAAACCACACCGGTGCGCTTTGTCGAAAGCCTGTATTCACTGGGCGAATGGCTCAGCCCGCACCGCCTCACCGACTACCGGCAACTGCTGTGGTACCCCAGCCACGACGCCAGCAGCGGGGTATACCGCTGCCACAACGACTACCACCTTACCCGCGCCACCGAACCAGCCATTTTGGGAGAACTCGCATGAGCAAACTGGAAAACGCCTCCGTCCTCGCTTTCGAACGCAAACTGGACCCATCCGATGCGCTGTTTTATGCCGGCCAATGGGAAGAACGCACAGCAAGCCAGCGCTGGCCACACGTGGAAGTACGGGAAAAATCGGTGCGCGGCACCATCTCCAACCGCCTGAAAACAAAAGGCCCAGAGAAGGATCCTCTCAAACAGGACATTAAGATCGAGAACCCTAATCTGCAAACCGTGGACGTGGCCACCCTGCCCCATGACGCCGACACCCTGAAAGTCAGCTTCACCTTGCGCGTACTGGCCGGCGTGGGCAAACCTTCGGCCTGCAACAAGGCCGACTACCGCAGCAAACTGCTGCAAACCATAGACGGCTACCGTCAGGAATACGGCTTTGGCGAACTGGCACGCCGCTATGCCACCAACCTGGCCAATGGCCGCTTTTTGTGGCGCAACCGCGTGGGCGCCGAGCAAGTAGAGATTCACATTGCCCAATGGCAAGACGGTGCCGCCGTACAAAGCTGGCGCTTCGACGCGTTGGCCCTCAGCCTGCGCAGCCTGGAAAGCAATGAACAGGTAGACCGCCTGGGTGCCTTGATTGCCGAAGGACTGGCCGGCAGCCAGCACGTGCTGCTGCACATCGACGCCTATGTACGCAGCGGCAACGGCCAGGAAGTATTTCCCAGCCAGGAACTGATTATGGACCTTGGACGTGGCGACAAAAGCAAAACCCTCTACATGGTGCAACAAGGTAATGCCCGCATTGCCGCCATCCACTCGCAGAAAATCGGCAACGCCCTGCGCACCATCGACACCTGGTATCCGGGCGCTGCCGACAACGGCCCCATCGCCATCGAACCCTACGGCGTCGTCACCACTCAGGGAGAAGCCTACCGCCAGCCCAAGCAAAAGCAGGACTTCTACACCCTGCTGGACAACTGGGTGCTGAAAGACAGCAAACCGGACACCGAGCAACAGCACTTTGTCATCGCCACCCTGATTCGTGGCGGCGTATTTGGTAAGGCTGACTGATGGACCACTACCTGGATATCCGCCTGCTGCCGGATGCCGACTTCAACGCCACGGTTTTGCTGGCAGCCCTGTACGCCAAGCTGCACCGCGTGCTGAGCAAGCAGCAACGGGGCGACATTGGCGTCAGCTTTCCCGGCTACAGCACCGGCAAGCAGCAAGACAAAGACCCAGCCCCGCCCAGCCTGGGCGCAACCCTGCGCCTGCATGGCAGCGCCGCCGCACTGGACAGCCTGATGGCCAGCCACTGGGCCAGCGGCTTTGCCGATTACGCGCTGATTGGCAACATCCGCCCGGTACCCGCCACCACCCAGGCTATTCGCGTACAGCGGCGGCAAGCCAAAAGCAACCCTGCCCGCGAACGCGCCCGACTGATGCGCCGCAAAAACATGGATACCGCCGAAGCATACCGCCGTATCCCTGACCGCAAGGCACGGCGCCTGTCCCTGCCCTACATCACCCTGGACAGCAGCAGTACCGGCCAACGCTTCTTGCTGTTTATCGACCAGCATGCAGTCACTCAAGCAGTCAGCGGTGAGTTCAACAGCTACGGCCTGAGCAGCAGCGCCACCCTGCCCAGTTGGTGACACGAGGGGTTGCTACCGGAGAACGGCAGCAACCCTTTTTTTTGCGTGGCTCCGTGATCTTTAAAAATCAATCAGTTACAACGCAGCAGCAAAGAAAGGTTTTCGAAGCCAGAATGGCCCACAGCCGGACTGGCCAAGCAAACCAGCGTAAAGCGGCCTGGTTCACTGCCGGACAGGCAGCTCAGAAATGTCCGGCCGTTCGGTTTACCTACCCGTGCAGGTTCACTGCCGGACAGGCAGCTCAGAAAAACGACAGAAGCCCGACGCTTACTTGCAACCAGTTCACTGCCGGACAGGCAGCTCAGAAAAGCCTGACCCGCGAGCAGAAGACGCGCAACAAGTTCACTGCCGGACAGGCAGCTCAGAAAATGCAGCAAGGTCTGGTATCCACGCTGGACAGGTTCACTGCCGGACAGGCAGCTCAGAAAATGCTGGACAGTGCCGAGTGTCTGCAAATGTTGTTCACTGCCGGACAGGCAGCTCAGAAAAACGACAGAAGCCCGACGCTTACTTGCAACCAGTTCACTGCCGGACAGGCAGCTCAGAAATTAGCCACGGATTCGTCGGCCTTGCTCGGCGCGTTCACTGCCGGACAGGCAGCTCAGAAATGAATCATGCCGGCGTCTGCTGGGCCGCTGGGGTTCACTGCCGGACAGGCAGCTCAGAAATGCCAAGAACAGCAGATCAGACGTGAAACCATGTTCACTGCCGGACAGGCAGCTCAGAAAATCGCGAAGAACGCCCGCATTGCCCAGCGCTCGTTCACTGCCGGACAGGCAGCTCAGAAAAGCTATATCGCAAACACGATCGCGCAAGTAACGTTCACTGCCGGACAGGCAGCTCAGAAAATCCTCAAAACGTCCAGCTTCACGCAGTAACTGTTCACTGCCGGACAGGCAGCTCAGAAAGTTGCAATGCCCTGTGCCAAAGCGCTTGCCGGGTTCACTGCCGGACAGGCAGCTCAGAAAAAGCTGGAGGAAATCTTCGGCTTTGGCGTTTCGTTCACTGCCGGACAGGCAGCTCAGAAAGTCCGAAGGCGGCAATGCTTACCCTGACTTATGTTCACTGCCGGACAGGCAGCTCAGAAAATCATGACCCTTTTGGGGTTATGCTGACCCCAGTTCACTGCCGGACAGGCAGCTCAGAAAGCTTCAGAATAGCTGGAAAAACGGTGACGTTGGTTCACTGCCGGACAGGCAGCTCAGAAAAACTACAGCACTGAGGACATTTTCCTGCACGCGTTCACTGCCGGACAGGCAGCTCAGAAAATATTGAAGGCGATGAAACCGGCGCACTGAATGTTCACTGCCGGACAGGCAGCTCAGAAATTGAGCCAATGAAGAGTAAATAGCGTTTTTCCGTTCACTGCCGGACAGGCAGCTCAGAAATTGCTGCCGAACGTGCCGAGCAAGAACGCCTTGTTCACTGCCGGACAGGCAGCTCAGAAAAGTACCAGTCAGCGTCGAATTCTTCTTTCAGGGTTCACTGCCGGACAGGCAGCTCAGAAAGCGCTACGATGACTTGGCTGTACCGAAGACATGTTCACTGCCGGACAGGCAGCTCAGAAATACCGGGAAACTTACACCTGGGCAAATGGCGTGTTCACTGCCGGACAGGCAGCTCAGAAACAGCCGCACCAGCTATCAGTTGCTGCCGTCCCGTTCACTGCCGCATAGGCAGCTCAGAAATCCAAAACTAAGCCGCCTTGTGGGCGACTGTGACTCACTGCCGGACAGGCAGCTCAGAAAGCCCCGCCCGCGCAGGTGCCGGAAGGTATCGAGTCCACTGCCGGATAGCCAGCATCGAAAGGCTGACTCGTCTACTCTGCGGTCCATTCGGTCAGTTTCCGCACTCCCCTGCCATCCCTAGAATCCGCCGCTGGTGCTCAACACACCTTCTCGAAGCGGTTGCCATGCCCGAAAGCAGATGGCGTTTTCATGCTCAAAGGAACCCGCTCGATGACAGCTCAAACCACCCCCCAACATCCCCCGCCCCTTTGCTTTTACTACTACGGTAAGCCCCTGCATGTGCAACACCACCATGGCCAATGGTGGCTGTACAGCGGCGATGTGCTGGCCGTCATTGGCCGTCGGCTGGGAAGCCGTATCCAGCAATTACTGGCCGCAGACCCGACCCGCGAAAACACCGCAGAAACTGAAGACATAAAAGAATACTGGCCCGCAACGGCGCTGCTGCGCGCCTTGCATCGCAGTGGCAAGCCGCTGGCGCGGCAGTTACGTGACTGGTTGAACCGAGAGCTGCTACCGGCACTGGAACAGCTTCCGCCCACAGCCCCGCGTTGGGAACAGGCCCTGGCGCTGGCGGCGGAGGCCGGGGTGCAAGTCAGCCATGCAGTATTGCAGGCGGTGCTGACGCAGGGCGCGCGCTGGCAGCATTCGCACTGGCTGCTGACGCTGGATTACACGCCGGACCATCCCTTGCGCCATGCGCATGGCCGCTTGCTGGGGCTGAACAGCAAGGCAACGCCCTTGCAGGCCTTGGCACAGCAGATAGCCACCGCGCAGGGTATTGCTGCGGATAATGGCGAGTTGTTAGGGCTGGCGACGGCGTGCCACCAGCAATTGCGTGGACGTTTGCAACGACAGGCACGGCGCATGTCGTCGTCGGGATAATGGATGCGTGGGTAGCTAACATCATGCGCACACGGTAGCCGCTTGGGCTGCCGCGTGCACATCAACCAGATCAGGAACATACCGGCCTCTGACAGCAGACTCCGGACAATCAGCCAGCAGACGGGATGGTCACGGCTACACCCTGAAACCGGAAACAGCATGTTTAAGTTCATCCGCCATGGCCTTGAGTTGCTCGGCATTGGCAGCTACCTGTGAAACAACCGTACTGGTCTCTTCGGTCATGTGGGCGATGTGCTCAACACGTTTGGCAATCGCATTGCTTGTTGATTTCTGTTCCCGCAAGGCGTTGGAAATTCCGCTTACAGCCTGCACAACAATTTTTGAACCATCACTGATCAATTGCATTGATTCGCCGGCACGGTCTGCCAGCACCACGCCATCCGTCACCCGCTGGTTACCCAGTTGCATGGTGGCGATCGCCTGATCGGTATTGCTCTGGATGCTGGATATCATCGAGGATATCTCGCCGGCGGACATGGTTGTCCGTTCCGCAAGTTTGCGAACCTCATCCGCGACCACGGCAAAACCCCGGCCTTGTTCGCCGGCCCGGGCGGCTTCGATGGCCGCATTCAGTGCCAGCAGGTTGGTCTGATCTGCAACTTCCTTGATTACATTGGCAATGCTGCTGATCTGTTGCGACTGGGTGGACAGCGTGGCCATCTGCTGCGCCGTCTCACTCACGTTCTGGGCAATACGGGTCATTTCATCCGTTGCATCCTTGACCTGCAATGCCCCCAGGTCGGAACGGCTGCCAGACTCCGTGGCAATCTGTTCGGCTTCCTGTGCATTCCCCGCGACGATATCAATCTTGACGGTCAGCTCTTCAATCGAGGACGCCACAGACACCGTATCATCGCTTTGCTTTGATGCGGTCATCGACACCTGGCTGGATGCGGCGGCGAGTTCGGCCGCCAGGCGGGAAACATTCTCCGAACTGGTCAACACCTTGCGAATCAACTGGGCCAACTGATCCTGCATCACCTTGATCGAGGCCATCAGGCTGTCCTGGCTGGCACCGGCAACCTCCACCCGGGTTGAGAGATCGCCAGAGGCAATGCGGCGCGATACCTGCATGGCGTAATGTGGCTCGCCACCCAACTGCCGGATGATGCTTCTGCTGACATACAGCGAAAGCAGCATCAAGGCGGCAAGCATCACCAGCGCCGTGATCAGGCTGCCCGAGATAATGCGTGTTCTTGTCAAATCAAACTGCTTGTCGGCTTCATCCGCTTCCACTGTCAGCGCCGAGGCAAAGGGAGTCAAAGCGTCGTCAATGGCTTTGACATAGGTGTCCATCTCGTCGTCCAGTGGCCGGATCAGCTTGAGATCGGCATCGGCCTTGAGTAGTGGCAAGACACGGGATTCATACAGACCCACCAGCTTGCCGTATGCGGTTTGCGCCTGCTCTACCCATTTTTTATTTTCCGGACTGAGTGCAAGTTCACTGGCACGCGCCAGCCTTTTTTCTGACACCGCCTTGATTTCAGCCCAGTCTTTGGCGGATTCATCCAGATTCCGGTTAATGATGCTGTCGGCAATGACCCGATATATCACCGGACCGATCTTTGCAGTAATCAGCATTTCATTGCTTTGCTGGCTGCGCTTGTAACCGGCATCCTGAAGATCTCCAAGATAGTTCATACCGATATTGGCAATCAGCAACAGCAAGGTGAAGGCTGTCGTTACAATCGTCAGCAAAATGTATAAACGACTTGAAATTTTGAGTTTTCCCATTCTGGCGCCTTCCAGATGCAAGGATTTAACCGATGAAATCATCTATTAGCGTAGACGGTTATTTTGCAAGTGAGAAAAAAGACGGAAGACCGGAACCCGGCCATGACATGGTGCCGCTTGGCGGCAGGCCCTGCGCGTGATGCAGGCGGGCCAGGCATGCAGAGGGCATGAAAAACCGGCAGCGGGCACTTGGCCCGGCTGCCGGTCTTGTTTTGTGCTGAGTTTTATTTTTCTTCCAGATCGTATTTGCGGATCTTGTCGAACAGCGTGGTTTTGGCGATTTTCAGCACTTCGGCGGTTTTGGAGACATTGCCGCCCTGTTTGCGCAGTTCTTCGGCAATCATGCCCTTTTCAAACGATTCCACCGCCGCGTGCAGGGTGAGCTGGGTGTCGGCCATGGCGTTGCCGGGCACCATTTTCAGGTCCAGCACAAAGCGGTCGGCCTGATTGCGCAGCTCGCGCACATTGCCCGGCCAGTGGTAGGCCATCAGGTCGCGGATGACTTCCGGGGTGATGGCCGGTGCCGGTCGGTTCATGCGCAGCGCGGACTGGGTGACAAAGTAATCAAACAACAGCGGAATGTCCTCGCGCCGGGCGCGTAGCGGCGGCAGGTCCAGCGTGACCACGTTCAGGCGGAAGTACAGGTCGGCGCGGAATTTGTCTTCTTCGGCCAGCTTGGACAGGTCGGCCTTGGTGGCGGCAATCACGCGAAAGTCCACCGGAATCAGCCGGTTGGAGCCCAGCCGTTCTATCACCCGCTCTTGCAGCACGCGCAGCAGCTTGATTTGCATCGGCACGCTCATGCTTTCGATTTCGTCCAGGAACAGCGTGCCATGCTGGGCGTATTCGATTTTGCCGATGCGCTGCTTGCTGGCCCCGGAAAATGCCCCGGCTTCGTGGCCGAACATTTCGCTGTCAAACAGGCTTTCCGGCAGGCCGCCGCAGTTAAGGGCGACGAAGGGGCCGGTGCGGCCGGACAGGTCGTGCAGGCAGCGCGCCAGCAGTTCCTTGCCGGCACCGGTTTCGCCGTTGATCAGCACATCGGTGGGCGTGGCGGCCACGCCCTGCACCAGGTGGCGCAGTTCGGCCATCACGTTGGAGTTGCCAATCAGGCGACTTTCCAGCCCGCCATAGGCGGCCAGTTGCTTGCGCAGCTGGCGTACTTCCAGTGCCAGACGGCGCTTTTCCAGCGCGCGCTGTACCACCGACACCAGCACTTGCGGCAGGAAGGGTTTCTGGATGAAATCGTAAGCCCCATCGCGCATGGCTTGCACCGCCATGGCAATGTCGCCGTGGCCGGTAATCAGGATGACCGGCAGGTCGGGGTCGTCGGCCAGCAGCTCCTGCATAAAGGCCAGGCCGTCCATGCCGGGCAGGCGGATGTCGCTGACGATGATGCCGGCAAAGTCGCGGCCTATGCTGCGACGGGCTTTTTCCACAGAATCGAAACCCTGGGCCGGGATGCCGTCCAGCCCCAGCGCCTGGACATAGCCCAGCTGCACGTCCTGATCGTCCTCGATCACCAGTACTTGTAGATTGCTCATGTGTTACTCCTGCTTGTTCTGTCTGAGCGTGATGGTGAATACCGCCCCGCCATCCGGGTGATTGTCGGCGCTCAGCATGCCGCCGTAGGACTTGATGATGTCCGAGGACAGGGCCAGCCCCAGGCCCAGCCCGCTGGTTTTCTTGGTGGTGAAGAAGGGTTCGAAAATGTGGGCGCGCACTTCGTCGGACAGGCCGCTGCCATTGTCGCGTACGCTGATGCGCACGGTGTCGCCCTGGCGCGACCAGTCCATGCTGATCTGCGCGTTGTCCACGCCGTTCAGCACATCGATGGCATTGCTGATGAGATTCACCAGCACCTGTTCCAGCCGCACCGCTTCACACAGCACCACAATATCCGCCGGTTCGGCGGGCAGCTGCAATGTTATATGTGTCTTTTTCAGCCGGTGGTTCAGCAGGAACAAGGCGTTTTCCACCGCCTGCGCCACTGCCACCGATTCGCGCTCGCCATTGGGGCGGCGGGCAAAGGATTTCAGTTGCTCGGTGAGTGAGCCCAGCCGCACCACGATGTCGGTGATGCGTTCCAGATTGGCCCGCGCGGTGGTGAGGTCGTTGATTTCCAGAAAGCGCACGGTATTGGCCGACAAGGCCGACAGCGCCGCCAGCGGCTGGTTGATTTCGTGGGCAATGCCGGTGGACAGCTGGCCGATGACGGCCAGGTTTTCGGTGCGGATCAGCTCGTTCTGGAAGTTTTCCACCTGCCGTGCCGCCTGGATGCGTTCTTCGATTTCCGTTTTCAGGTTGGCATTGGCCTGTTTCAGCTCGCTGCTGCGCTGTTCCACCTGCTCTTCCAGATGGTCATGCGCCAGCTGCAGATTACGCCGCGCCTCGGCCTGGGCTTTCAGGTTCATGCGCCACAGCCTTACCGAATGCAGCAGCAGGCAGGCAAAGCCCACCATCACCGCCACCGCCAGTGCCCGGGTAAGGGCCAGGCTGTGCAGCTCGTGGGTGTCGTTGAGCATGGTCAGCGTCATGCCGCTGACCGGAATGGTCTGGCTGACTGCCAGGTACTCGTGCCGAGCCCGCCCCTGCCCCATCTGCACCAGCATGGCCTGGCTGTTGAGCACGCTCTTGCGCTGCCACAGCGGGGGTTTGATCACCTGCTTGTTGTACTGCTGGGCTTTTTCCAATGCCAGCCGGGCATCAAAGCTGAGCGGAGCGGTGGCGTGATACTTCCACTCCGGCACCGATGACAACACCACCACGCCATTGGAATCAGACACCAGCAAAGGCTCCACGATATTGCCCCACATGTGCTCCAGTTGTTCCAGCCCAATCTTGATGGCCACCACGCCCAGCCGCTCCGACCCCTGATGGATGGCTGTGGCAAGGTAAAAGCCGGTGGCATTGCCGGTGGTGCCGATGGCGTAGTAGGTGGTGATACGGTTGGCCGCCGCCTGCTGGAAGTATGGCCGGTAGGCAAGATTACGCCCGACAAAGCTGTCTTTTTGCCGCCAGTTGCTGGAGGCCAGCACCTTGCCCTGCTTGTCCACCAGATAAGCCTGCAGCGAGCCGGCACCCTGATTAAGCCGGGTGAGATAGTCATTGGCCTGCGCCAGCAAACGGGCATCCCCCGGATGATCAAGGGTTTCGCGCAGGTTGTCGTTATAGGATGCCGCCAGCGGCAGCAAGCCGAACTTGTCCACTTCGTGTTGCAGAAAACCGGCATTGCGCGCCACGCGGCGCACCGATTCCTGCTGGCGCTGCTGCAGCTGCTGCTGCCAGCTGACGGTATAAACCACCCAGGCCGACAGCAAGGACAGCACCAGCGATATCAGCAGGTAAAGATAAAAAACAGTTCGTTTCATACGCACTCCGGGCCTGGCCCGTCTGGCTGGATTCAAGTCGTCGCCCTGTGGCGGCTGGCTGGTGATGGCTGGCATACGGGCATTATCCCACAGTGCCCAGTCACTTTTTTTGCACTGCACTATGCAAAGCAAAAAAACCACGCGGGAGTCAACCCGCGTGGCAAGGTCATGGCAGGGCCACGACGACCGAAAGGATAAAGAACAAGACTGCTAGAACACGTTGACCAGCACGATGGTGAACACCGCCATCACCAGCCGGGATACTGCATAGCCTACGGTATAGCCCACGGCGGGTACCTTGCTTTGCGCTGCGTCTTGCAATGCGCCCAGCGCGGCCGTGGTGGAACGGGCACCGGCACAAGCGCCCAGCAGGATGCCAGGGTGGAACTTGAACACGAAGCGTCCCAGCAGCAGGCCGACAATCAGCGGCACCAGAGTAACCACGGCACCGGCAAACAGCAGGGTCAGGCCGTATTGTTGCAGGCCGGAAATAAAGCCGGGCGCCGCATTCAGGCCAATCACCGCGATAAAGCCGTTCAGGCCAACGTTATTGAACACCCACAGCGCAGGGCCGGGGATCTTGCCGAAGGTACGCATGGTGGCACGCAGGTAACCGCAGACGATACCGGCCACGATGGAACCCACCGAAGTACCGAAGCTCAGCGGAATACCAGCCACATGCACGGTGATGGCACCCAGAATACTGCCCACCACGATGCCGAAGCCCATGAAGGCCATGTCGGAGTTTTCCAGTGGACGGTCGGCATAGCCCAGTTCCTTGGCCACGGCCACCACGTCTTGCTTGGCACCAAGGATGGTCAGCACGTCACCACGCTGCACCACCACATCATGCCCCATCGGCATGTCCAGCTCGCCACGGCTGAAGCGGGTAAGGAACAGGCCACGGCCCGGCTTGCCAAACAGCGCGGTAGTGATATCGCCCAGGGTTTTGCCGGCGTATTTGCGGCTGGTGACCACCAGGTCGAGCAGTTCGGTGGAGAAGTCCAGCAGCGGAACGTCCTTCACTTCCTTGCCAAAGTGGTTCTGGTACTTCAACAGCGCGGTCAGGGTGCCGGAAATGGCCACCACATCATTACGCTGGATGCGGGTAGTGCCTTCGCAATCGACAATCTTGGCACCCACGGCCTGGCGCACACGGCGCACAAAGATTTCGTGGTCGAACATGGCTTCCACTTCGGAAACCGTTTTGTCGAACAGATCGACATTACTCAGCAAAAAGGCACGGGCGGAAAACTCACGGTAAGCAGTGCTGCCCACGGTATGGCCGTTGCCATTTTCCTTTTCATAGTTCTTGCACTCTTCCACCAGGTTGAAGCCCAGCACTTTCGGGGCAAAAGTCGCCAGGAACCAGGCCGAGCCGGCAGTACCGAACGGGTAGGTCACGGCATAGGCCACCGGCATCAGTGCCATGGCCACTTTCACGCCACCAGGCATCTGGTTTACTTGATTCAGCAGGTCGGTTGCCACTCCCAGTACGGTGGAGTTGGTATAGCCACCGGACAGCAGGCCGGCAGTCAGCGCAGCATCGTAATGCAGCATCTTGCCCAGCAGGATGGCAGTCCCCAGGCCGGACGCACACACCAGAATGGTAAAGAACACCTGCGAGATACCGTCGCTCTTCAGTGCGCGGATGAACTGCGGACCAACGGCATAGCCGACAGCAAACAGGAACATGGCAAAGAAGGTGGATTGCAGCACCGATGGGATCACCAGATGCACCTGACCGATCAAGAGACCGGCCAGCAAGGTGGAAGTCACCACCCCGAGGTTGAATTTGCCCAGACTGAGATTGCCCACCCAGAAGCCGACGGCGATGGTCAGATAGATCGCAATCTCCGGATACTTCTGCAGGGTATGAATGATGTAGTCCATGATAGACACCTTTGTATTGTCAGCAGCTGCCCGGCTCACCTGCACACGGGCAACTGCCATCAAGCGAGAACAACGTTAGTGGAAGTCATGCGCAACCGGGTGGTCGCGCCTCACTTCTCAGTACTGCGGCTTGTACAGCTGAGCCTCGATCCAAGCGCGGATATCACGCGGACGCTCTACCTGGGCCAGGCCGGAATCAAACATGTACTCGGCAATGCGCGCTGCCGTGGTCACTTCGGTTTCCAGAATCTGGTCCTGGCTGGGGAACAGCATGCTCTTGGCGCGCTGGGTCAGCGTGACCTGATCGGCGGTGGCATGGGCAGCCACGATGAAGCATTCGTCGTTCAGGCGGGTCGGGCGGCAGCAGTAGGTAGCCAGACCGATAGCCGGGTAGATGTAGAAGTTGTTGGCCTGGCCCGGACGGTAGGTCTTGCCTTCGTAGTCAAAGTCGGGGAACTGCACGCCAGCGGCAAACAGCGCCTTGCCCTTGGACCAGGTGTAGGCTTCTTCGGCGCTGCACTCGGCCTTGTGGGTGGGGTTGGACAGCGCAAAGATGATGGGCTGTTCGTTCAGCTGGCTCATCAGCTCGATCACCTCGCGGGTGAAGGCGCGGGCCTTGGTGCTCACCCCTACCAGCACGGTCGGCTTGAAGTCGCGGATGGCTTGCAGGAAATCCTTGCACGGCTTGGCCGGGCGGGCATAGAGCTTCTGGGTTTCGGTCAGGTCGGTACGGGAGTGCTCGATCAGGCCGTTGATGTCGAACAGGGCCACCTGCTTGCGGGCGTCGGCTTCGCTCAGGCCCAGGGTTTGCAGTTCGGCGCAGAACAGTTTGGCAATGCCAAGACCGGCAGAACCCGCACCCAGGAACATCACGCGCTGGTCGGTCAGCTTGCCGCCGGTAATGTTCATGCCGGCTGCAATACCTGCCAGTGCCACGCTGGCCGTGCCCTGGATGTCGTCGTTGTAGCACAGGATCTTGTCTTTGTAGCGATCCAGCATGCGGATGGCGTCGGTGCCCTTCCAGTCTTCAAAATGCACGCAGCAGTTGGGGAACACTTCCTGCACGGCCTGGATGAATTCCTCGGTCAGTTCGTCCAGCTCGGCTTCGGTAACCGGTGCTTCGCGGGTGCCCATGTAGAAGGGGTCGGCGCGCAGGGTTTCATTGGTGGTACCGATATCGAACAGCACCGGCAGCAGGCCGGCCGGCGGAACGGCAGCGCAAGCGGTGTACAGTTGCAGCTTGCCGATCGGGATGCCCATGCCGTTGGCACCGATATCGCCCAGGCCCAGAATACGGCCACCGGTGGATACGCAGATGAAGCGCACGTCTTTTTCCGGCCAGTTGCGCAGCACTTCGGCCATGCGGCCCTTCATGTAGCGGGTGATGTACATGCCACGGGCGCGGCGGTAGTTGTTGCCGAAGGTTTCGCAGGCATCGGCCACGGTCGGATCGTACAGCACCGGGATGAAGCGTTTCGGGTCGGACATCACCGTCTTGTAGAACACGGTTTCGTTACGGTCTTCCAGGCCGATCAGGTAGGTGTAACGCTCCAGATCGTCAGCTTTTTCGTCCAGGTGGGCCATTACGCGCTCTACCTGACGGTCCAGGTTTTCCACCGCATGCGGCAGCAAACCTTCCAGACCCATCTGGCGACGCTCTTCCACGCTGTAGGCCGTGCCCTTGTTCAGCTTGGGTTCATGCAGCAGCGGCATGCCGCCTTGTACGCCTTTGGCACTCAGTTTGTCATTCTTGACGGAAGTGTTCTTTACAGTCATGGCAATCTCCAGTTTGTATCGAATGGGTGAGATGAAAACGTCTCAGCTGCCCTTCTTATTGCAACTGGCGTGCCAGCCTTTTTGCCCTGTAGAAAATTTTTAACTAATTGATTTTTATGGTTTTTTATTTGAACAAAAAACCCTGCTGACGTCAGGCCGTACTTTGCCCCGTACGACAGGTGCGGAAGTCCGTACTTTGCTCAGGGGCTTTTACCCAGGCATGAAAAAACCCGGTCAGCCTGTGATGGGCTGCCGGGTAGCGCAAATGGGCGATTACCGGTTGTGCTTGCAAGCAATACGGCCAACAGCTCAACAGCGTCCGGGGACGCCGGGACGGCCCCACTTACATTCAATGACATTGAAATACAAACTTGTCGTGACCTATAAAAGCTAATAGTGCGATTATTAACTCTTCTACGGTGCCGTCCACCTGAGAGCTGAGCATGTTGAACGCCTACTTCATCAACAGTTATCAAACACTGTTTTTTTTACAGACCCAATACAATCTCTGGCTGGTTTCCCTGTCGCTGCTGGTGGCCATTTTCACGTCTTGCCTTGCTTTGCAAATGGCTGGTTTTGCACGCGAGGCCGATGAAGGCAATCTCAAGAAAATTGCGCTGGTGACCGGATCGATTGCAATGGGCGGTGGCATCTGGGCCATGCATTTTGTCGGCATGCTGGCCTTCTCCATCTGCAGCTCCGTGCACTATGCCTTGCTGCCAACGCTGTTCTCCATGCTTCCGGCCATTTGTGCTGCCTGGTTTGCCCTGCAGATGCTTGCCCGGCCAAGCATCAGCCCGGGCCAACTGTGGCTGAGTGGCACGCTGGTTGGCAGTGGCATCGGCATCATGCACTACAGCGGCATGGCCGCCATGAGCATGGAGCCCCTGCTCCGCTATGATCCACTATGGTTTGCCGCATCAATCGTGGTGGCAGTTCTTCTGAGCACCCTGGCTTTATGGATAAGGTTTGGCCTGGACAGCAATCGTTTGCACAAGGGCTATGCAACCTTGCTGGGCGGCAGCGTAATGGGCGCTGCCATTGCCGGCATGCACTACTTTGGCATGGCCGCAGCCCGCTTTATCGGCAGCGCCCACAGTGTTGGTTTTTCATCCTGGAATGACAATGCCAGCCTTGCCATCGGCATTGCCGTACTGGTGCTGATGCTGGGAAACATGGTGATGGCCGGCAACGTACTGCTGCGCTACCGCATGCTTTACCAGAAGGCGCAGGCAAACGAGCTGAAACTGCAAACCATCGTCAGCACCACCATTGATGGCATGATCACCTTTGATGCCGAGGGGCAGATACAGTCGGCCAATCCGGCTGCAGAACGCTTGTTTGGCTGGATGGAGTCCGAACTTAAGGGCAGCAGCATCCAGCGGCTGATCCCTGCGCTTGACCAACAGGATCAACAATCAGCATCGCCAACGCCGCTGCCGACTTTTGCTACCGAGCAAGAGGTTATCGGCAGGCGCAGCGATGGTTCACAATTTCCCATCCGCCTGGCGATTGGCAACGGAGCACTGCCCTCGCACAAGCTGTTATATGTTGGCTTTATCACCGATATCAGCGAGCGCCACCGGATGCAGCGCGAACTGGAGGAGCGTGAGCAGCAGTTCCATGCGCTGATCGACAATATTCCCGGCGTCACCTTTCGCAGCAAGGCCAAAGAACCCTGGGACAAGCTGTTTATCAGTGAGGACATTCAGGCGCTTAGCGGCTGGCCCAGCAATATATTCATGAGCGGCGGCATGCATATCATCAGCATTGTCCATCCGGAAGATCAGCCGCGCGTGCGCGCGGTCATTCGCAATGCACTGGAGCAGCGCATTCCTTATACGGTGGAATACCGCATGCGCTGCATGGATGGAACCGAGCGCTGGGTTTCCGAAAGCGCCCGTGGTGTTTTCAATGAAGAGAACCAGGCCATGTTCATTGACGGGGTCATTCTCGATGTCACGGAACGCAAGCTCATGGAAATTGCCATGCAAGTGGCCAAGGAAAGTGCCGAATCGGCCGCCAGATCGAAAAGTGCTTTCCTGGCCAATATGAGCCATGAGATTCGCACGCCGATGAATGCAATCATCGGCTATACCGATTTGCTGCAGGATTTCGAGATGGATCAAGAGCCGAAGAAAATGATTGAGATCATCAATCAGTCGGCAAAGGGACTGCTTGGGCTGATCAACGACATTCTGGATACGGCAAAGCTGGAACAAGGTGCGGTGGAGCTGGAAGAGCTGCCCTTTTCACTACGGGATGTCTGTCAGCAGACTATTGATACCCTGAGGCTGACCACCGAGCGCAAAGGCATTGGCCTGATCATGGACTACCCGGAAAGCATCAAGGACCGCTATATGGGCGATGCCATGCGTATCCGGCAGATTTTGCTTAATTTAATGAGCAATGCCGTCAAGTTTACTGAAAAGGGTGAGGTAAGGCTGCAGGTTTCCCGACATGATGGTGATGTCGAGCTGGCCATTACGGATACCGGCATCGGCATGAATCCCGTTGCACAAGCCAAATTGTTCAAGCCGTTTTCCCAGGCGGACGCATCGACCTCGCGCCGATTTGGTGGTACCGGCCTGGGAACAACCATTGCCATGGAGCTGGTAAAGAAAATGGGGGGAAGCATAGCGGTTGAAAGCACGGCCGGGCGCGGTTCGACATTTACCGTACGCATTCCGCTGGCAGTTACCGAGTCAGGCCTGGCCGCCAGCCCGGTAGCTGAAGATGCCAATTTGCCGCCACTGGATATCCTGGTGGCTGATGATGTGGTGCAAAACCTCAACCTGATCAAGATCTTGCTCAAAAAACGGGGCCATACGGTAACCACGGCCATGAACGGCAAGGAAGTACTGCAGCTTTGGTCGCAGCACGACTTTGACATCATCCTGATGGATGTGCAGATGCCGGTCATGGATGGACTGGAGACTTGCCGGGTTATCCGTTCCAGCGGTGGAGACCCGGACAAGTACGGCATTCCGATCATCGCGCTGACCGCAAGTGTGCTGCAAGAAGACCGAGCAGCCGCAATGGCAGTCGGCATGAGTGGATTTGCCTCCAAACCAATTGACATCAAACAATTGGACCAGGAAATGAAACGGGCACTGCAGGCAGCGTACGGCTAGATCTTGCTGCCCTGGCGACGGACCGGCAAAACCCGACGGGATGGCTGTTGCGGCCTGCCCTTCAAACCATATTTGGCTCTCAAGGCAGTCAGACTGCCGGAGCGCTCCAGCCGCTGCAACACAGCCCGCAAATGCCTGACGGTTGAGGCCGGCAGCCGTCTGGACAATATGAGGCAGACATCCTGCCGGGCAAGCGGCACGGGGATCAAGCGTATCTGCGGCTGCAAGCGCAATTGCTGGATATGCCAACCAAGCTCTTCTTCCGCGTGCAAGACAAAACGTACGCGGTGACGCATCAGCTTGCCTAGATTACCGGTAATCGCAATGGCACCATCATCTGCTTGCCCCCCACCCGGCGTGGACAGATACGCCGCATATGCCGAGCCCTGGGCAACAGCGACAATGCCATACCGGCCAAGCCCTTGCATGCCATCGGCCGGCAGCTGCAACAGCGCATCATCCTGACGCACCGCCAGCGCGACATGCTGCACATACAACACCGGCCGGGTAATCACCATGAAGCGCTGCCGCCGTGCAACCGTACCCTCCATGCCAACCACCATATCGATTTTTCCGCTGTCCAGATCAGCCTCCAGACGCCGCAGCGAGCGGAAACGATCCTGGCCGCTGATAAGCAACTGCGGATCGGTCTGATGCAGTAGCCGGATCAACTCCATGCTGAAACCGGGCAGGTGCGAATCCTGAGGATTGAAGCGCAGCAGGTTTCCTTCCTGAGCACTGCTACGCAGGCTGATTGCATGGACACAGCTCACGGTGGTCACATACAACAGCATGAGATGGAGGAAAAATCGGATCATCATCTACGCCACAACCAGGACGGTAAATCAGCCGGCAGCTGACACCAACAAAGACAAAAACAGAAGCATCCTGCAGCAAAAAACCGGGGGCCATTCTTGCGAAAGCCCCCGGCCTTACTGTGCACTCGGTTCAGCCTGGCTCAGAAAGCAATGCGCAAGCCGGCAGAAGCGCCATACTCGCTTCGCCCCTGCGCCAGCTCACCATTGACGCCACCGTACAGGTAGGACTGCTTGCCCACTTTCAGCGTGCCATTCAACTGGGTTTGCACAAATTGACGGCCACTATGCGTAGCGCTGGTACTCACACCCAAACCGGCAAGCTGGCTATCCACTTGCGGACGGGACAGCTTGCCGCTGTCCTGCCCCACCGCCAGCGACAGCTGATAGGTAAAGGCAGCTTTGAGCGGGTCCTGTTCCAGGGATTTGCCGCTGAAACCGATCATGCTGCGGACACCACTGGCGGCATAGCCCTGCATACTGAGTGCCGATACCGAAGCCGCACCCTCGTTCTGGGCGTCGTGGCTGCTACGCTGCCAGATGACCCGGGCAAACGGCTCGACAATGCCCTTGTCCAGGGTAATGGGCATGCGCAAGCCAGTACTGAGCAAGGCATTGCTGCCAGTCGCGCCGGAAGCCAGGCCACCACTCAGCTGCAAGGGGTCCCTACGGCTGCTGCCCCAGTCTGCGCTACCAATGGATGCCATGCCATCCAGGTAGAATTTGCCAACGGCCTGCGAGCCATATACAAACACCATGGTTTCACTCAGGCTACCGCTGCCGGACTCCTGGCCAATCGAGGTTTCCGCATGCGACATACCAAAACCGGCGCGGGTCTGGCTGGTCGTGTAGGCATCAATACCGACGCTGAACTGACTGCGATTGGTTTTGTAGCCGGAGGCAAAATCATCTGCTTTCAGTTGCTGATGGTCCACATTGGAGTTGGCCCATAACACCCGAGCCGGCGTACCGTCCTGATTCACACCGGCGGCGGCATCCTGCTGCAAGTGATTGCTGACATCATTCTGCAATGCACGCGAAGCCAGCGGTGCAGTGGCAGCCAAGGCAGCATGCACTTCACCAGACAGGCGGCGCGATGCAGTTTTCAGCTGCTCCGCATTCAAGCCGGCCACGGCATACAGCAGATTGCTTTGCGCGGTCGTATCGGTATTGTTCACCTGTCCGCCCAGCACCTTGTCCAGCACACTGCCGACATTGCGCGCATTCTGATTACTTCCACCCAGATACTTGGCATAGGAAGTGGGTGTCAGGCGCAAATCAACACTATTGCTGCCCAGCTGATTGTAGAAAGCCACCAACTGGGTATCTGCCGCCAGACCGGCACTGGGTTGTACCAGGCTGTCAAAGCGGCCGACAATGCCACCCGCTGCGGTGATGATGCGGAAGCTATCACCCAAAGATGGCGTAAAGGTATTGTTGGCCGTGCTGCTAGGGATGGCCGGGTCAGTGGTGATGCCACGCAGCAGCGGAGTCAAGGTGCCGGCAGCAACAAACTGGCTGCTGCTGCCTGTGATGATCAGACGAGAATAGTTGCCAGCGCCCGTCCCGATTCCGGTACCGTCGATGTCTTCTTCGAAGGTACTGCCACTGGTCATGGTTACTGTTCCGGTGGAAACCAGTGTGCCAGGAGAGTTACCGGGAGCCAGCTTGCCGGTTACGGTGGTGGTGCCATTGATAACCCCGGTACCGCGTAAAGTACCGCTACTGTCTACCGTTACATTACTGGTGAGATCACCATTGGCACGCAAGGTGCCTTCCTGCACGCAAGTCCCGTTGGACAGCGTGGCATTGCCCGTCATGTTAAGCGTGCCGGCACCAGTCTTGTTAAAGCAGCTGCTGCTTCCTGAACTGGTAACGGTGCCAGACATGGTGGCGGTGGTGCCTGCATTGGTATTCACCGACGAACTGCCACTGACCAACACCTGCTGGGCATTGCTCAAGGTACTGAGTGTCTGCAAGGTGCCACCATTCAGTACGATAAGGCCGGTACCCAAGGACGCCCCGTCATCAATCTGCACCACACCACCATTAATCGTGGTTTGACCGGAGAAGGTGTTGTGCGCACCATTGACCTCCAGCGTACCGCTACCATTCTTCAGCAGATTGCCAGCGCCGCTGACTACCCCTTCCAGCAGCAGATTGGTGCCGCTATCGGTATTGATGGCGCTGGTGGAGCCCGTCTGCAGCGTGAGTTCACGACTAGTGGCAAAGCTGGCCGTACTGTGCAGCGTACCGCCATTCAGGGTCAGCGCACCGCTGCCAAGGTTGGCATCACTGGATACCACAAGCGTGCCAGCATTGACACGGGTACCGCCACTATAAGTATTGCTGCCGCTCAATACTTCAGTACCACCGTTCAGCGCCAGGCCACCGCTGCCGGCAATCACACCGGAGAAAGTGTCACCGGCATTGTTCAAGGTCAGCGTATTGCCACCCAGATTGACAGTACCAGCGCCAGACAGGGATTTGGCAGCGGCGTTGGCAGCCAGCGTCAAGCTACCGGCATCGCTGATGGTGGAATTGGCCAGACTGCCGTTACCGGACAGCGTCAGGCCTGCCCCACTGCGAATGGTGGTGGATCCACTATAGGTATTGGCACCCGTCAGGGTTTCATTGCCGCCAGCCACGGTCAGGCCGCCCGTGCCGCTGACAACACCGGCAAAGCTGCCGCCATTGCCAATGGTCAGGGTATGCGCGCCCAGCGCAACCGTACCGCTGGTAGCACCATTGAGCTGGGCAATGGCTTCATCGGCACCCAGCGTCAGCGCACCGTCTGCCGTCAGGTTGGCGGCACCGGACAGGCCGCTGTTGTTATCGTTCAGCGTGGCACCGTTGGCAATGTTCACCGCCGTGCTGGCCAGGCTGCCGTTACCGGACAGCGTCAGGCCTGCCCCACTGCTAATGGTGGTGGATCCACTATAGGTATTGGCACCCGTCAGGATTTCATTGCCGCCAGCCACGGTCAGGCCGCCCGATCCTGCGATGACACCAGCAAAAGTATCGTTGGCATTACTCAGGGTAAGCGTCTTGCTGCCAAGTGCCACTGCACCATTACCAGACAGGCTGTTGATGCTTGCACCACTATTGGTGGCTGAAATATCAAGGCTGCCATTATCAATTACGGCACTTGAGGAAGAAATACTGCCATTCCCGGACAATGCCAGAGTTGCGTTGCCATCGATGGTGGTTGTACCGGTATAGGTATTGCTGCCAGAGAAAGTGACACTACCGCCCGTGCCACTATTGCTGATGGTAATGGAGCCGGTTTTTCCCGCAGCATTTGACAATACGCCGGAATAATTGCTGTCCATGCCATTCTGATCGATCGTACTGCTGGCACCATTGACTGAATCATCAATGGTGAAATTTTGCGTCACACTGGCAACATCGCTCTTGAGCGTCCCCCCTACAAAGGCAGGATTGACCGAACCACCAAGATTGCTGGCCAGGTATTGAGACTGAGCCTTGTCGATATCGCTACTACTGGTTTGCGTAGAGGAGCCGGCACTGGCTGGTACCGAATTAAGTGCTACAGAGCCGGTGTAAATCGTTCCGCCGGCATACAGTACATCACCATTACCATCACCGTAGATACGGACCATATCGAAGAAGTTTGTATCGTTGATGGCACCGATAAAGGTATAGGTTTTCCCATTAGCCTGCTCGGGAACATCAGCAATTTTTGTTGCAGTGCCAATCAGCTGTGCACCTTCCCAGGTATTGCTTGCCTGATTGCCAAACTGGATATAAAGCGAAGAGTTATAGCAGCAAGTACCCCAGTCTCCCAGTTGGACACCAAACGAATTCATCAGGGTTCCAAACTTGAATGTCAGACCACTGCCGGTCGGGTCCGCACTCGATGCCGTCATATTAATGCCCACACCAGTGGTACCTGATGCAGCAATCAGACTGGGAGAGTTACTCAGATAAGTCGAATCAATTGTCCGGCTTGCACCATTGGTCGCCGAGATATCGATTCCAGAAACGTTCCAGCTACTGCCAGATGCCAAACCACTCACTGTCGTGGTAGTAAAGGTGGAGGATGCACTGGAAGAATAGGTATTTACCGTATCCTGCAAGCGGGTCTCACCTGTTACAAAAGTTTGGAAATACACGACGGGCGTAGCAATGGCCATGTTCGCCATCGACATGATCATGCATCCTGTGAGGGCGCACATGGCCACGGAGGCCATCTTCCCACCGACTTTGGTCAAACGATACCCGATGTCGGATCTTTTCATTTTGTCATTACCCCATGGCCATGCCATATCAACGAGTGACTGACTTTGGCCTGCCGATTTGTAAGTATATTTTTCGAATGATTGATTTAATTTAAATATCAACCCACAATCAGTATTGTCAAACGCCAACTTTCATATGGCATGAAGACAAAAACCGGCATTGATAATGCCAACTTCATTGCGCTCGGCCCTTACCGTTGCTTACAAATCCTTACGGCTCCTTACTTGGCGACTTTTAATGACCAATAACTGGTAAAGCCTTTAAAAGCCGATTAGGATTAGGCCCCATTCTTTCTCCCGCCGATAAGAAGCATGCCTGTATTCCCGCACCGCATCTGCTCATGGATATTCATTGCAGTGCTGATCTCATGCCTTAATATTCAAATGGCATTTTCAGCACCCGCTAACGAAGCTTTGCAATACACATGGAAAACACTGATTGATCCGAGCGGTGAAAAGAAAATTAATGAAATCCGTCTGAAAGAGCATCTATTCAAAGCAGCCAGCTCTAACGCATTTGGCTATCAGCCTGGTGCGGTATGGATAAGAATGGAAATAGTGCGCAAGCCAGAACAGGCCGCGCATTGGTGGCTGGAGCTGCAGTCTCCCATGCTGGATCTCGCCACACTATACGAACAGGATGCATCAGGAAGATTGCTGATTCGTAAAATGGGGGACCACATCCCCATGTCTGATCATGAAATTGATTATCGCAATGCTGTATTCAGGATGAACATTCCGGCAAACAAGCCATATATTATTTACCTTCGCCTGCAAAGCCAAAACACCCTCACCATCACACCGGTATTTTTTTCATACAAATCGCTGATCACCAGCATTGCCACCGAGCAGATTTTCTTCGGCGCACTGGCATCGGTCTATTTCGCCTTGCTATTGAATGGATTTTGGCTTTACCGGGCATCCAGCGACCGCTCCTATAGCTGGTTTGCACTTTATGCGCTATCCAACTTGATTGTCATGCTGGGTTCGGAAGGATACATCTATCAATATTTATTGGGAGATTATTCTGACCTGAATGAAATCATACTGATTGTCAGTATTTATTTTAGCGTTCCGATAGGTGGGCAATTGCTTTTGTATTATCTGGAAATACAGAGCAAGGTATTCTGGCGTATTGTTCAGTTAGACTGGTTTTTTTCAACGCTGGCAGTTACATTGCTGTTTCAGGCTGATCAGCAATGGATCAGGCCTGCATTCCAGGCATGGATATTATTGAACATGCTGTTCGGGACGGTATTTGTTTACACCATGCGCAATAAAAACAAGATGGCACTGCGTATCTTGCTGGCGCTATTGCCATTCTGGCTGGCGGTAGCCTTGCGCAGCTTGCGCAATGTCGCCCTGCTGCCATCCAATATCGTGACCGACAATACCTACTATCTTGGCATGGCCCTGTATATGCTTGCGCTAAACTACGCTGTCAGCATAAAGATCAAGACCTTGCGGGAGGCTCATGATCATGCTCAGGCCGAGGCACTGCGTCTGGCAAAAAAGAATGAACACGAACTTGAAGAACAGGTTATTCAGCGTACCGTGCAATTACAGCAGGCGGTACGTCGGGTAGAAGCTTCCTTGCAGATAGAACGGCGCGCACAAGCGGAACAGCGCGAGTTCTTTGCCACGGTTTCGCATGAGCTGCGCACTCCCCTGACCGTAATTGACATGACGGCACAAAACCTGGAGCTGGATGCCACCGAGCTGGACACAGAAACACGCAACCGCTACAGCAAGATACTGCAGGCAACCAACCGGCTGAGCCTGTTGCTGGACAGGTATCTGAATGAGGACAGCTTCACGCTGATGAGGCGTGGCGTGCAGTATCGACAGTGCAATCTGCACATGATGCTTGAGGATGCGGCCCGCTCGGCTTCCATTCTGTCCAGCGCGCATCAGTTCATCTTGCAGCTGGATCTGCTGCCGGAAAACATTGTCTGCGACCCTGACCTGATGCTCTTGGTGCTGCGCAGCCTGGCAGATAATGCGGTCAAGTACACGCCGCCGGAGTCCACCATCTTGTTTACCGGCAGCGCTGCTGGTGATCACATCAATATTTTCATCAGGGATAACGGGCCCGGAATGAGCGCAGAAACACTTGCACGCGTATTTGAACCACATTTTCGCGGTGCAAACAGTACCGGCAAGCCAGGTAGCGGCCTGGGCTTGATGCTGGCGCGCAAACTGATGGAAAACCAGGGTGGTCGACTGGAAATAGACAGCCTGGAAGGCAAAGGCTGCAGAATCCATCTGTGTTTGCCACTACATATTGCCGCAGTAGCCGATATCAGCCCGGCCTAGCCTGGCTGACTGCAGCCTTACTGCAGCTGGGCAATCGTGGCAAGAAAGCTGTAGCCCTTGCCATGTTCGGTTTTCAGCGGCAAGGCCGTGCCGGTTTCATCGGCCCAACGCTTGCGCAGTCGGCTGATCATGGTATCCAGCCGGCGCATGTCGAAATCCAGCCAGTTAAATCCCAGTGCTTCAACCAGATTCTTGCGATTCAATATCTGCAGACCGGTGGCAGCAAGTTGCTGAAACAACAACAGTTCGGCCAGCGACAGGGAGATATGCAGCCCTTGCGGTGAAAGCAGCTGGCGCGTGCGCAGATTCAGACACCAGTCACCCCCGATACGACGGTACAAGGCGTTGATGATGGCATCCAGCTCCAGCAAGCGGAACGGCTTTACCAGATAGTGGTCGGCACCGCCATTCAGGCCGCTGAGCATGTCCTGTGTTGAACTGCGGGCCGTCAGCATGATGATGCCGGTACGTGGTGATTCGCGACGAATGACATGCGCCACATCCAGCCCGGTGCCATCCGGCAGGCCGATATCCAGAATTGCAATGTCAGTTACAACTTGCAGTGCCGAAAACTCTGCCATGGAGCCGGCCTGCCATACCTGATGCCCACTACGCAGCAGGAATCTGGCCAGCTCCTCACGCAGCTCGGCCTCGTCTTCTACCAATAAGATCTTTGCCACAATCTGTTCTGCATCGTTCAAGGCCAAGCATTCTAATCGACCTGCCAGCCGGCATTGCTTACAAAAACTTACACCGACAGGCAAGCCCGTCCCCCGGCCTGCACCAGCCGATGGCAGGAAATCACATGCAAGGTTGGCGGGTTGACAGGCAGTACAAGAATCAACAGCGTTCACTTGAAACACCTGTTTCAAGCCGGCCTATTTTAACCTTCTGTGCAAGCCCGGTGTCAGGAAAAGACGGCGGCAAACAAAGCGCACTTGCTCAGGAGAACAGCGCGGTGTGTTCAAGGCCGACAAGGCAGGACCAGCATGAAGACGGCTACCGGCCCTGCCCGGCCATTATTGCGCCATCGGCATTTTCATCATCGACGACTGCTGATCCAGCATCTGCATCATCATGTCCATCATGCGCACATCGCCCTGCATCATGGATTTCATCGGCATGCCATCACCCGGCTTCATGCCCTTCATCATGCCCGCATTGGACATGCCGTCCTGACAGTGCTCCATATGCATTTGCTTCATCATGCCCATGCTGTCCTTCATCACGGCCATTCCTTCCTGCATCGCAGCCTGCCGTTCTTCAGGCGTTTTGGCGGCGGCCATTTTGGCGTGTACTGCATTCATTTTTTCCATCTGCATTTCCATCTCTTTATTTGATGGCATCACCTTGCTGGCTGGCGTTTTTTTGACAGCGGGCTTGGCGGCTTTCTTGTTGACGACGGCAGCGGAAGCATCCTGGTGATGGGCTTCATTTGCCTGTGCGCCAAAAGTGGCGGCAACAATGGCCAGGGCGATGACGGTTTTCCATTGGGTTTTCATGATTCGACTCCGTATAGACGTGACAAAGAAATACCCTGCCGCAATGGCAGGAAGGGGGACATGGGAATGGCCAACCCATCCCGCATGCGGGGCTAGTTGTTGAAGCGGGAAAACTGCAGGCGTAGCGGCCGGGCGGGTGGCCGTGGCCATGCCCGGATCGCCTGCGGCAAAAGAAAGGTGATGGCCGGCCCACCCAGCCAGATCAGGCTGATGACCAATAGCAGCAAGGACATGTGCGGCTGCCCGTGTGAATCGGCTTTCACCAGGCCGTGCTGGGCATCGGCACAGACCTTGCTACACAATTCATGGTGGGGCTGGTCATGGGCATGCTGCCATTGCGCCAGCAAGCTGGCGTGTTCATGATCCGGCTCCATCGGCATGGTATGGCAATTTGCCACCGCGACCAGCGTAAACGCCAATACCCAGGCCGCCAGCACTAGCCGGCTCCAGGTATGCAGTTGTTGGCGTATCCGGTACAAGGTGGACATCTTGTCTACTCCACGCGCTGTGCCAATCAATTGGGCAAGGCTTGTTTCAGCATGACATGCCGGTGATACATGCCAGCTTCGAAGTGCCCTGGCACATAACAGGCAAACAGGACGGACTTGCTCTTGAGCGGATCAAAGCGCCAGACAATGGTTTTAGTCTCACCCCCCTTGATGGATAGCACATTGACATCGTGATGTTCCATTCCCGCCATCTGTTTGCGCATTTCCAGCATATGCTTCTTGCGGAATGCCTCATCGCCGATGGCAAATTCATGCACAGCCTGCCCGCTATTGCTCACGACAAACTTCACCACCTCACCCCGGTGGATGTTCATGGCATCGAAATTAAGCCGCATGGTGTCGGTGGCTTCGACATGGATGGTCCGCGTGGCCTCGGATTCCGGTGCAGGCTGGCCAAAAGCAAAGTGCTTCGGCATGTCCATGCCCTTCATCTGGGCCATGGCAGTGGCGGGCAGCAGTAGTGCCAGCAGCAGAATGTGTCGTTGATAGTACATTGCACAGCTCCCGCCCGGCGGGATGAAATGGCCAAAGCCTGGCCCCACCCCGTCAGGCAATGACTCAGAAACGGCCAAACAGCACGCCGGTACGTTGGTCTTTGCTCATGGTGTAGATGGCCAGCGTGCCTGGCTTTTCTTCACCCATGCCGGGGCTGTTCAGTGGCATGCCGGGGGCAGACAGGCCCACCACGTCGGCCTTGCTGGCAAGCAGCTTCTTGATGGCGGCCACCGGCACATGACCTTCAATAGTGTAGCGGCCGATCTTGGCGGTATGGCAGCTGCCCAGACCGGGGGTAACCCCCATCTGCTGCTTGATCGGCTGCATGTCATCACGATTGATGGCGCTGACATCAAAACCGTTGTGCTTGAGATAGCTGATATAGGCCTCGCAGCAGCTGCAAGTGGGGCTCTTGTACAGCGTGACCGGGGTAGCGGCAAAAACAGCGGTGCTAAACGCGCCGAACAAGGCGGCAAAAATGCGGGTACGGATGGTGGCCATGATGGCCCTCCTTCTGGCAATGACAAGGATTCGGATGACCGGCAATAGGCCGGCAAATCGGAAAATGCTGTCAGGCCAGTAAAGGCGGACGATGTGGCGGAGAAAGGGTGATGCCAGCCAGTGCAGCGGGCTGGGTGGGGACAAAAATACCGACCTGGGCTAGCGGCGTGGCAGACCAGGCTGCTTGCTGGAACAAGGAAGGCGCGCAGAGCTGCACGCAGCCGGCACCGCTGCACAACATGCCATGCGCAGCTTTTGCATTGGCGGCATGTGTCGGCATCTTGCCTGCGGTTTCCTCATGGCAGGCAGCATGGGTTTCATGGGCCATGCAGTCTGCCGATATGATTGCCTCGCCGGCCATGGCCATGTCGGCACCCGCCGCCAGCACATTAAGTGCCGGAAGCGCGAGCAGAAACATCAGCAGGAAACGGTACAAGGCTTTCATACCCGGCAAGATAGCACCGTTTGGCGGCACAGGTGAATCACCAATCAGCCCTGCTTGCGGCATTATTGATCTGGATCAGCTGCACCGCGCCGCCCCTTGGCAAGGGTAGACAAAGCTGCCGGTCAGAGCGGATTGGCCGCATCAGGCAAGGCCAGTTTGCTGCTTACGCTAACAAAGCGGGTCGACGGGCCGCCCGAAAAACGGCTTGCTGGCCCCTGGTCTGGGCGGCACATGCCGCCACTGCCGGTGACAGAAGGCAAAAACCACTAGGCTTGTGCCGGCGCTTCCGGGCAAACCCGGTTGCGGCCATTCTGCTTGGCACGGTACAGGGCATCGTCCACCCGCTTCACCAGGCTGTCGGTCACGTCGCCGCTGCGCCATGCGGCCACGCCAAAGCTGCTGCTTGCACTGTCCACCACGGCAAAGCGGTGTGCCGCAACGCAGGCGCGCATGTGCTCGGCCAGCTGCATGGCCTGCTCTAGGCTGGTATCCGGACACAACACCACAAATTCCTCGCCACCCCAGCGTGCCAGGGTATCGCTTGCGCGCAGCCTATCTTGCAGGATGGCAGTGAAATCCTGCAGCAACGTATCACCAACCAGATGGCCCCAGCGATCGTTTACCTGCTTGAACTTGTCGATATCGGCCATGATTACCGCCAGTTGGCGCCCCTCTGCCTGCGCACGCTGCATTTCAACGGCAAAGCGCTCTTCCAGCCCAAAACGGTTGAGCGCACCAGTCAGCTTGTCACTGATTGCCTGCCGTGCCAGCCGCGCATGCGCATCCTGCAGTTCAGCCGTGCGCAGTGCCACTTCCTGCATCAGGATATCGTTATGGTGCACCTCGAAATCATGCGCCCGCTGCAGGCGGGCATAGGCATCATTCAGGCCATCGGCCAGCACGCTCAGCTCATCCTGATGCGCATGCCGACGATGCAGCACAAAGGGACGCAAACGCTTGCCTGGTTCGAATGATTGGGCAAATTCCGCCATTTGCGTCAGGTGGCGGGTGATCATCCATGAAATCAACAGCAGGATGCAGATCGAGGTGACCATGGACTTGGCCGTCTGTGCCGCCAGCACGATGGCAATGCGGTCCAGGGTACGGCCATACAGGGTGTGCAGGTTAGGCTCGATGTAGATCATCCCCACCACCATGCCATGACGCCGCAGGGCAAAGCGGTAGATGCGGTCCGCATCGCGGTCCATCTGGCCGGTGGTCAGCTCCGCCTGCTGGCTGGGGCCATAGCGCACCATGGCCCCGGCAACCCAGGGCGAATGGCCGATACCATCCAGTTGTACCTGCATGCTGGCGACATTGAAGTTCCAGGCGGCATCGGCCAAACCGGGCAGCTGGTTCTGCTCGATGTAATGCATGCCCTTTTCCAGATCGGACACATCCTGCCGGTAGTCGAAAAACAGCTGTACCGAGGTGGCAATCAATGCCGCGCTGGCGCTGATGCAGACAATCCACAACAGCATGCGCCGGGCCAGCACGCTGGACATGCCGTGACTCAAACGGGTGCAGATCTGGCGCAGGCCATGCCAGGAGGAAAACGTGTACATGCCGGCTTACCTGGAATTGCTTTTGAAAGGTGAGCGCCGGACAAACACATCCTCGTAGCGCCTGGCGGCCTCCGGGTCCAGCCAGCGCGCCTCGGCATCAATCCACGGTGGTCGCTTGCCGGCCCTGGCAACGATCTCGTTCACCCGCCGGACCACCTTGCGGCCCCACTCACTCTTGGTACAACCCACATAGCCGATGGTGTATTCGGGCAGGCCGGCAATCGGCAGATAGACAAATTTCTGCTCGGCCGGCAGCTGCAATTTACGCGAAAACCAGTTGATTTCATCCGGATAGCTGATGATGTAATCCACCCAGCCGCTGGCCAGCTGACGGAACGGCCCCTCGTCGTCATCGCTGGTCAGCAGCAGGTTTTTCTGCCCGGCCGCCGCCGTCATGGCCTCCAGTACCGGAGGCGGATAGCCGCGTTTCTCCTGCCTCACGGTAATCAGCGTGGTATCGCGCATCAGCCGGGCGATATCCACCGCCCCGCCGCCATCGCGGTATGCCGCCAGACGGCCCACCCGGTCGGCGCGCACCACCAGGTGGTGCGGCAGGACAAACTCCACCGGGCCGCTGAAGTCCACGTAGGCTTCACGCTCTGCGGTCTTGAGCAGGCTGGGTTCGCACACCGGCAGCCCCTGCTTCATCAGGCCAAATACCCGTGACATGCTGGAGTTTTGCACCACGTGGTGGAACTCGGGCGTACGTTCGATGAAATAGCGCAGGAACACATCGGCGTAGCCCGTCCCCTGATATGGGCCGCTGGTAATGATGACCGGCGGATAGTCGGGCATCTGCCAGTTGACGCTGACCTCGCCGGCCTGTACCACGCCACCGGCCAGGGCGAGACTCCAGGCCATGCCAACCGTCAACAGTGGCTGGCAAAACCCTGCCCCGTCTTGCCATGTGGCGGCTGAGAACATGCAATATCCTTTACTGCATCAAACGCAAAGGCATACATTCTCTCCGCCAAGCCCCCGGGCAGCAAGCCCCTTCGCAACACCCCCACCCTGCCTCAAACCCTTGCACGGGAATGTTTTCCGGATTTGAGCACTTGTATGTCAGCAGCCAGATTCCGTGGCCGCCGCCACTCAGACCAACTTTCCCAACAGCAGCAAATCAACAAACAGCCCGGACAGCAACACATCCTGCAACATGCACAGGCTGAGCATGGCCAGATACAGCGCGCCGACCAGGCACCACCGCGTGCGACAGCACATACATCATACTGGCCGAGCAGATCCTCACGGGCAGCTAGCCGCCGGTCGGCAGCGACCTTACAGCTTCAGCAGCCCCAGCACCAGCGCCACCACGCCACCGGCAATCAGCGGACCCACCGCCAAGCCACGGAAAAAACACACGCCAACCAAGGTGCCTATCATCAGCGCGGTCACCGCCTCCGGCGAGGACTTCATGAAGGGCACGCCCTGGCCGGCAATCCAGGCCACCAGCAGACCAGTCAGTACCGCGATCACCCCGGCAGGCGACTTGAACACATTGGCAATACTGCTGGCATCCACCCGGCCGGATACCAGCGGCACCAGCACGGCGGCAGTCAGAATGGCCACGCCGACATTGATGCCCTTGGATTCGATGACCGGCAGCCAGCTGTCCAGCCCCACAAGCTTGATCAGCAGCAGCACTAGCGCCGCAATCGACACGGTGAAATTATTGCCGATCAGAGAGATGGCCAGGATGAGCAGGATGGGGAGATTGTCAAAATGCATTGCGGATCGCTTCAGGAAAAGGCAGCGCCAGCAGGCAGGCGCAGCTGCGCTGAGTGGCGTACGGTAATGAGTAATGCTCGCAATTATACGCCAGCACACCGTCACCACCGGCAGCAATGCAGCAACAAAAAAAAAGCGAGGGCATTGTTCAATGCCCTCGCACAAGGTCGCAGTAGCTACCAGCAAGCTGGCAGCCAGACAGGATTCCGAATTACTTGATGAAGCTGAGTTGCTGGCAGATTTTGTCCAGCACCGGCTTTTTCTTCTCGTTGAATTGTTCTTTGTTTTGCTGGATCAGGTTATTGCCCTGGGTGTCGATGGAGATGATCAGCGGGCCAAACACCCGCACCCGGTTGATCCACAGGGTTTCCGGCATGCCCAGGTCCTGCCATTCGGCACCTTCGATTTCCTCTACCAGCGTGGCGGCCAACACGGCGCAGCCACCGGGAAAGATGGCATGCACGGCCTTGTGTTCCTGGCAGCCGGCAGCCGTTTCCGGCCCCATGCCGCCCTTGCCGACAATCAGCTTTACCCCGGTCTGTTTGATGAATTCGCGCTCGAACTTTTCCATGCGCATGCTGGTGGTGGGGCCGATGGACACCATTTCAAACTTGCCGTCGTCCTTCTTGCGCACGATGGGGCCGGCATGAAAAATCGCCCCACCTTCCAGATTCACCGGCAGTTCCCGGCCTTGTTCGATCAGGCGACGGTGCGCCACGTCGCGACAGGTCACCAGCTGGCCGGTGAGGTACACCACGTCGCCAATGCGCAGCTCGGCCAGGTCTTCGTCTTTGATCGGGGTTGTCAGGATTTTTTTCACAGCACCACTCCTTCGTGGGACAGGATTTCATAGGACAGGTCGGCATGGACGCGGATCTTGCCGCGACGATGCGCCCAGCAGCCGGTATTCACCGCCACGCCAATGGTGGACGGATGACGGGCGGAGGATTCGATATTCACCCCCATCACGCTGTTGTTGCCGGTGAGGCCTTGCGGGCCGATGCCGATCTCGTTCAAGCCCTGCTCCAGCAGCTCTTCCATCAGCGCGGCGCGCGGGTTGCTGCTTTTGGAGTCCACCGGACGCATGATGGCCAGCTTGGACAGCCGGGCAGCGGTTTCCACTGAAGTCGACACCCCTACCCCCACCAGCAAGGGCGGGCAGGCATTGACGCCGCGTTCGGTAATCACGTCCATCACAAACTCGGCCACGCCTTCGTAACCCTGACCCGGCATCAGCACCTTGGCCGCGCCCGGCAGGGTGCAGCCGCCGCCAGCCATGTAGACGTCGATAGTGCAACTGTCCGAATCCGGCACAATGCGCCAGTCCAGCCAGGGGATGTTGGTGCCGGTGTTGGTGCCGGTATTTTTTTCGTCAAAGGTTTCCACCGCGTTGTGGCGCAGCGGGCCCAGCCTGGTGGCACCGGCCAGCGCCTCGCGCAGGATGTCTTCCAGCTCGCCCAGCAGCGGGAAGTGCGCGCCGGCCTCGATGAAATACTGGATCACCCCGGTGTCCTGGCAACTGGGGCGGTCCAGCTTGTCGGCGGCCTGCTGGTTGCCTTCCATGGTGTCGTAGATGGATTTGGCCAGCGGGTTGGTTTCCAGCGTGCGCAAATCAGCCAGTTTGGCCTTCACATCACGTGGCAGGCGTTTGCCGATGTAGGCGGTGAATTTGGCCATGGTGTCCGTCAGGGACTGGATGGCGATTTCCTTGTCCATGTTGTGTCCTCGCAAATGGGTGGGATTCAGGGGTGGGGTTTAGTGACGGTCCTGAGTGACCGCCATGACGGATGCCTCTGCCGCCTGGAAGCGACTGAGCACCAGCGTCAGAACTGCAGAAAACATCAGCAAGCCGGCGACGAAGTACAGGCCACCGGCAAAGCTGCCGGTCTGGTCCTTGATCCAGCCGATCATGGCCGGGCCGACAAAACCGCCCAGGTTGCCAATGGAGTTGATGGCGGCAATGCCACTGGCAGCAGCAGTGCCGGACAGGAACAGGGTGGGCATGCTCCACAGCGGCGGCTTGGCACAGCTGATGCCGATATTGACCAGGGTGAGCGCGGCAATCAGGCCGATGACACCGCTGGCACCGCTGGCCACCACCAGGCCGATTGCCGCGGCAATACAGGCCAGCACCACATGCCAGGTACGTTCGCCGCTACGGTCGGAATGGCGTGACCACAACACCATGGTCACCACCGAAACGGTGGGCGGCACGGCATTGAGCACCCCCACCGTCATGGAAGAGACACCCAGCTGCTTGATGATCTGCGGAGCCCAGATACCCAGGGTGTACAGGCCGGCCGACGTGCCGAAGTAGATGAAGGCCAGCGCCAGCACTCGCGGATTGCTCAGGCCGGCAAGCAGGCTGTGGTGATCCTCCCCACCCTTGCCCTGCTGCTCGGCCTGCATGGTGGACACCAGCCAGTTGCGCTCGTCGGCGGCCAGCCAGTGCGCCTGCTCCGGACGGTCGGTCATGCAGAAGAACACCACGCCACCCAGCAACAGGGCCGGGAAAGCTTCGATCAGGAACATCCACTGCCAGCCGTGCAGGCCCAGATAGCCGTGCATTTCCAGCAGCGCCGCCGAAATGGGCGAACCCAGCGCAGTGGAAATGGGCGCGGCAGCCATGAACAATGCCGTGATGCCCGCACGGCGGCGTGCCGGAAACCAGTAGCTGAGATAAAGAATGATGCCGGGGAAGAAACCGGCTTCGGCCGCCCCCAGCAGAAAGCGGATCACATAAAAGCTGAGCGGCCCCTGCACAAAGGCCATGGCGCCGGAAATCACCCCCCAGCTGAGCATGATGCGGGTTATCCACTTGCGCGCGCCAAAGCGATGCAGGGCGATATTGGACGGCACTTCGCACAGGAAGTAGCCCCAGAAGAAAATGCCTGCGCCAAAGCCGAGGATGGAGGCGGAAAAGCCCAGATCCTGCTTCATGCTCAAGGCAGCAAAGCCGATGTTCACCCGGTCGATGTAGGCAATGAAGTACAGCAGCATGATGAGTGGAACAATGCGCCAGCTGACGCGGCGCATTGTGCTTGCTTCGATATCGTGTCCCATAGGTTCTCCTCTTTGTTTCCGATTGTTGCGGGATGTTGGCGACATCCCCCTTGTGGCCATCTGTGGTGGCCCCTGCCGTCAGCACCTGCTTGCTGCGGTCAGGATTTTTTGATTCGGTTGAGCGTTGCGAGGAGATTAGCCTGTTTGAAAAAGTAATTAATCGAAGTAAACTTAAAACATCATTACGCCAAACGTAACAATCAATATGCAATCCGACCTTGCCTTCTTCTGCCTGATCGTCAAACAGGGCAGCATGGCCGCCGCCGCGCGCGAGCTGAACCTAACGCCGCCGTCGGTATCGCGCCGCCTGGCACAACTGGAAGAACGGCTGGGCGTGCGTCTGCTCAACCGCACCACCCGCCGGCTAAGCCTGACCGGCGAAGGCGAGGCCTACTTTGCCAGCGCCCTGCGCATCCTCAGCGATATCGAGGAAATGGAGCAGCGTGTCTCCAGCAGCCGCGCCGCACCCAAGGGCCTGTTGCGCATCAACGCCCCGCTGGGCTTCGGGCGTTCCTATATCGGGCCGGCGATTTCAGCCTTCAACAAGCGCTATCCGGAAGTAGAAGTCCAGCTGCACCTGAGCGACCGCCCGGTCAACCTGCCGGATGAGGCCATTGATATCGCCATCCGCTTTGGCGAAGCACCGGACTCCCGCCTGATTGCCAAGAAAATTGCCGCCAACCGCCGCCTGCTGTGCGCCTCGCCGGCTTATCTGGCCGCCGCCGGCAGCCCGCAGACGCCACACGACCTCACCCGCCACCAGTGCATCGTGCTGCGACAAAATGAAATGGCGGCCGGCAACTGGCGACTGAGCCATGGCAAGCAGACAGAAACGGTGAAAGTACATGGCACACTCAGCACCAATGACGGCGAAGTGGCACTGAACTGGGCGCTGGATGGCTATGGCATCCTGATGCGGGCGGAATGGGATGTGGCCAAATACCTGCGCAGCGGCAGGCTGGTACAGGTGCTGGCAGAATTCGACACCCCGCCAGCCGATGTCTACGCGGTATACATGGAAAGGCTGAACCTGTCGGCCAAGGTGAGCTGTTTTGTCGAGCATCTGCGCAACTTCATGCGCCAGCATGCCGACGGCCCGGCAGCCGGGCGCACCGCCTGGTAGATGTCCTGCCCGCTGAGCGGCCTAGCCTGCCAGGCGGGTGGCAAACCATTGCTGCAGAAAAGCAATGCACACCCGCACCTTGGCCGAAGCGGAAGAGCGTTCCGGATACACCGCCCAGACATCGGCCGGCTGGTATTGCTCAGGCAAGATGTGCAGCAGGCGTCCGTGCTGCACATCATCCGCCACATCCCAGGCCGAGCGCAGGATGATGCCATGCCCGTCCAGCGCCCATTGCCGGGCGATTTCGCCATTATTGCTGGCCAGCCGCCCGCCCACCCGCACCACCGCCTCCCCTTGCGGGCCGTGCAGCGTCCAGCGGCCATAGTCCTGATCCCGCTCGCGGATGAGAATGCACTGATGCCGGGTCAGCGCGGACACCGACTGCGGCATGCCATGCGCAGCCACATAGGATGGTGCGGCACACAAAATCCGCCGGTTGGCGGCGATACGGCGGGTAATGACATTGCCTTCACGCACGCTGCCCACCCGGATATCCAGTTGGAAACCCTCCTCCACCAGATCCACCGCCCGGTCCAGCAATTCCAGTTGTATTTCCAGTTGCGGCTGCTGCACGGCCAGCGCCGACAATGCCGCCGCCAGCTTGCTGCGGCCAAAGCCGCTGCTGCTGCAGATGCGGATCAGCCCGTCGGCCTGTGACTTCTCCTGCGACACCGCCTCGCCCATCAGCCGCACATCTTCCAGAATGCGCAGCGCCCACTGGTGTACCACCTCGCCCTGCGCCGTCAGCCCGACATGGCGCGTGGTACGGTGAAACAGACGCTCCTTGATCACCTGTTCCAGCAGGCCGATACGTTTGCTGACCAGCGCCTTGGATACCCCCATGGCACGGGCGGTGGCGGCAAAGCTGCGGTGACGCACCACCTGGCAAAACAGTTGCAGATCATCCAGCTGCGGCTTGTCGTTCACGATTCGTATCCAATCAATCAACAGTCACGTCAATTGTAAATAATTCGTAGCTTGTTAAGCTAAGCTTTTGCACCGTCGCTGGATGAAAGTAGACACCATGAAACACAGGATTGCCGTGATAGCCGGGGATGGCATTGGTCAGGAAGTGATGCCGGAAGGCTTGCGCGTATTGCAGGCGGCCAGCCGCCGGTTTGGTCTGGAGCTGGAGTTTCAGGTATTCGACTGGGCCAATTGCGATTACTACCTGCAACACGGGCAGATGATGCCGGACGACTGGCATGCGCAGCTGTCCGGCTGTGACGCCATCTATTTTGGCGCAGTCGGCTGGCCGGACAAGGTGCCGGACCATATCTCGCTGTGGGGCTCGCTGCTGAAGTTCCGCCGCGAGTTCGACCAGTATGCCAATGTACGCCCGGTGCGGCTGATGCCCGGCATCCCCTGCCCGCTGGCCGGCAAAGAGATGGGCGATATCGACTTCATGGTGGTGCGCGAGAATACCGAGGGCGAGTACTCCTCCATCGGCGGCCGCATTTTTGAAGGCACCGAGCGGGAAACCGTGGTGCAGGAATCCATCTTCACCCGCCACGGCACCGATCGCATCCTGAAGTTTGCCTTCGAGATGGCACAAAAGCGGCCGAAAAAACACCTGACCTCCGCCACCAAATCCAACGGCATCGCCATCAGCATGCCCTACTGGGACGAGCGGCTGGCAGCCATGGCCGGTCACTACCCGGATGTGGCCTGGGACAAATACCACATCGACATCCTCACCGCGCGCTTCGTCCTCAGCCCGGAGCGCTTTGACGTGGTGGTGGCCTCCAATCTGTTTGGCGACATCCTGTCCGACCTGGGCCCGGCCTGCACCGGCACCATCGGCATTGCCCCATCGGCCAACCTGAACCCGGAACGCAACTTCCCCTCGCTGTTTGAGCCGGTACACGGCTCCGCCCCCGACATCTTCGGCCAGGGCATTGCCAACCCGATCGCCATGATCTGGTGCGGGGCGATGATGCTGGAATTTCTGGGGCAAGGCGATGCCCGCTACCAGGGGGCGCACGATGCCATCATGGCGGCCATCCATCAGGTATTGGAACACGGCCCGCGCACCCCGGACATGGGGGGCAATGCCAGTACCGAGACACTGGGCAAGGCCGTGGCCGCGGCACTGCTACAGGGCAACTAACCCCGGCAGCCGGCCTTGTTCCACCGGCCGGCTGAGCGCACGCCTGAGCCACCGCCGGTGACTTTCTGTCCGTGCCAGCACCAGGACTTGGACACAGCAGCGCCGGCGCAAGGCATGAGCAAAAAAAGGGGGGAGACACTCCCCCCACACACCCGAGGCACAACAGCATCTGTTGTACCAAGGGATGCCATGCTTCAGACCGTGCAAAACCGGTGAAAAATGGGCTGGATGCGTCAATTGGCAACTTTTCTGCATTGAGCCCCAGCCGCCGGCACTGCCACGCGGGATGATGCCCGGCCTGATATCAGGCCGGTGCAAAGGCCGCCCGGTAGCTCAGGCCAGCGTATCGAAGGCGCGGGCGAAGTCGGCGATCAGGTCGTCCACCTCTTCCAGCCCCAGCGAAACACGCACCATGCCGTCCGGAATATCCATTTCCTGGCGCTTTTCCGGGCCAGCTTCCCAGAAGATGGTGGATGCCACCGGAATCACCAGCGTGCGGGTGTCCCCCAGACCGGTGGCCTTGATCGGCAGTTGCAGGGTATTGAGGAAGGCATTGGTCTGCTCGGCAGCGCGCAGCTCGAAGGACAGCAGCCAGGCATTGGCGCGAAACAGCGTACTGGCGCGCTGATGCTGCGGATGGCTGGCCAAACCGGGATAGGACACCTTGCGTACCGCCGAGTGTGCCTCCAGGTATTCGGCCAACCGCTGGGCGCTGGCGCTGCTGTGTTTAACCCGCAGCGCCAGTGTTTCCATGCCGATGGAAATCTGGTTGGCGTGTTCGGAGGACAAGGAAGCCCCCATGTCGCGCAAGCCCTTCTTGCGGATCTGGGTGAGGCCCTGCTGCGCCACCGCCACCTTGCGGTATTCATCGGCGATATTGGGATAACCAGCCCAATCAAACAGGCCGGTATCAGTGACCGCGCCACCCAGCGCCGCGCCGTGGCCGGAGATGGTCTTGGTCAGGGAGTTGACCACCAGGCTGGCACCCACGCTGGCCGGGTTAAACAGGGCCGGTGAGGTAATGGTGTTGTCCACCACATAAACCAGCCCGTGCGCACGGCACAGGCTGCCAATGCCTTGCAGGTCGGCAATCTGGGTACCCGGGTTGGCAATGGTTTCCACAAACACCATGCGGGTAGCCGGGGTCAGCACCGCCGCCACGCTGTCGGCAGAGGCCATGTCCACCATGCTGACCTCCACACCGAACTGGCGCAGGGTGTTCAGCAGGCTGTTGGTATTGCCGAACACATGGCGGCTGGACACGATATGGTCACCCGCCTTGAGCAGGGTGAGGAAGATGGCGGCAATGGCACCCATGCCGGTGGCAAAGCACACCGTACCGACACCGCCTTCGATTTCGTTGATCTTGGCCTCCAGCATGGCCGTGGTGGGCGTGCCCTGGCGGGCATAATTGAAACCGCCCTTTTTTGTGCCCTGAAAGATGCCGATCAGGTCCTCCACGCGCTCCAGCCCGTACTGCACGCTATTGTGCAGCGGTGCGCGCAATGCGCCATATTCCATGCCCGCGCGACGGTCGCGGTGCACAATGGTGGTGGTGAGGCCCTGCTTGTCTGTTTTGCTCATTGCTCCGGTTCCCGATACAGATTTTCTGCGTGCTGTGCTGTCACTGACAGGGCTTGCCGCCTTGCCACCGGCGGTGGGCCGCAGAGATGGCTGACAGGCAAATCCTGCATGAATACTGGTGGCCGGCAGATGCGGTGCAAAGTCCTGCACGCGGCTGCGGCAAGCCTCCACGATACACCTTTTGCCCGTGAAATTGACCCAGCCGCCCGCATTTACGCTGCGGGCAGATGCAGATTGCTGCGCCGCACATGGCGCTGCGCAAGCACGCAGGAGCAGGCAAGCCAGCTAAAAACAGGGCCGATAAGCGCTACCAGACACGGCACTGCCGCCAGATGAAAAAGCGGCCGGCGGGCTGCAATGCAGCGCGCCGGCCCAGGCATGAGACTACTGAGAACGCGGGGGAAACTGTAGTGACCGTCTGGCTCAGCACCAAGGGCTCAACGAACGACGGACTCCACCGTCCAGGCATTGTTTTTCACCACCGACAGCGTTACCGGGGCTTTTTGCAGATTGCCGTTGGCGGTAAAGGCAAAGTCCGCCGTCACACCGCTGTAGCGGATAGCCGCCAACTTGGGCAGGTATTTGGCGGGTTCTACCGAACCGGCCTGCTTCATCGCCTCGGCCACCAGCATCACCCCGTCGTAAAACTGCGGTCCCAGCAATACCACGTCCTGGTGGAAACGTGCCTTGTAGCGGGTTTCGAATGCCTTGCCGGCCGGACGGGCATTCAGCACACCGCCCGGCACTGCCGAGTAATGTCCGGCTGCATCGGCCCCGGCCAGTTGCAGGAAAGTGGGCGTGTTCATCATATCGCCACCCATCAGCTTGGCCTTCAGGCCCAGACGCTTAAGCTGCTTGGCCATCGGCGCGGCCTGGGCATCGGCTCCGCCATAGAAAATGACATCCGGATTAGCCGCCTTGACTGCGGTGAGGATGGAGGTGAAATCCGTTGCCTTGTCGGTGGTGAACTCACGCCGTGCCACCTTGCCGCCACTGGCGGTAACTGCCTTGACGAATTCGTCGGCAATGCCCTGGCCATAGGCGGTGCGGTCGTCGATAGCGACAATGCTCTTGGCCTTCAGCGTCTTGACGGCAAACTGACCCAGCGCCCCGCCCACCTGGCTGTCGCTGCCCACCAGACGGAAGGTGGTTTTATAGCCTTGCTGGGTGTAGGCCGGGTTGGTGGACACCGATAGCTGCGGAATGCCGGCATCGGAATAAATGCGCGAGGCCGGAATCGACACCCCGGAGTTGAAGTGGCCGATGATGGCCTTCACCCCGGCATCCACCAGCCGCTGCGCCGCCTGGGTGCCAATGCGCGGGTCAGCCTGATCGTCCTCCGACACCAGTTCGAACTTGATTTTCTGCCCGCCCACCACCAGGCCCTTGGCATTGATGTCGTCAATGGCCATTTTGGTGGCGTTTTCATTGTCCTTGCCGTAATGCGCCTGCGGGCCGGACAAGGGCGAGGAAAAGCCGATCTTCACCACGGTGTCGGCATGCGCGGCGGCAATGGCAAACGGTGCCATCATGCCCCCCAGCGCCACCACCCAGTTCAGCTGTGCAAACAGTTTGTTCTGTGCCATGTCATTTCTCCTTTGATGCTGCATTTATTCAAGAGAAACCAGGTGGTTCCCCCTGCTACTGCTCTCCTGCCCTTACCGGTCTGCGCCGGCCCGAGGCAGGATCAAAAACGACACATGCGGTAGGGCTGCATGTCCAGCGCTGGCGTCCTGCCTTGCAGCATGCTGGTCAGCAGCACCGCGGTGGTGGCGGCCAGGGTGAGGCCCAGATGGCCATGACCGGTGGCAAACCACAGGCCGGGCTGCTGCGGGGCCGGGCCGATAATCGGGACGGTATCCGGCAGCGAGGGGCGATTGCCCATCCATACCGTCATGTCTGCGGTGGAAAAATCGCCGACGATGCGCCGTGCCTTGTCCAGCAGGATGTGGGCGCGCCGCCAGTCGGCCGGGGCATCGCGATGCGCCAGCTCCACCGTGCCGGCCAGCCGCAGGCCGCCATCGGCCATGGGCAGGATGACAAAGCTTTCGCTGGCACACTGGATGAAGTGGTGCAGCTTCACCCCGGCCTTGGGCAGGTTGACGTGATAGCCGCGCTCGCTTTCCAGCGGCACGCGGTAATGATGCTGGCGGGTAAAACGGTCGCTCCACACGCCGCAGGCAATCACTGTGGCGGCTGCCTGCAAGCGGCCATGACTGGCCGTTTCCACCCCGCTGACTCTCCCACCCTGCTCCAGCGTGGCCAGCACTTCATCCTGCACAAAACGCCCGCCTTCACGGACAAAGGCATCGAACAGGCCGCAGCTGAAGGTGTAGGGATCGTCCACATGCGACCAGTCCGGCACCCGCACCGCGCATTGCCACTCTTCGGCCAGCAGGGGTTCCTGCGCCAGCAACTGGCTGCGTGACAAGGCCTGCCACTGCACGCCGTGGCGGCGTTTTTCCTCCCAGGCTGGCAAGGCGGCGTCGAACTCCTGCTGGTTGCGGTAGAGGGTGAGGTTGCCGTGACGTCGCCACATGGCCCCCAGCCCGGCTTGAGCGATCAGGGCGGCGTAGTCCTGATTCACCCGCCTCAGCAAGGCGGACAGATCGCGGGTGAGTGTGGCCACCCGGCTGGGGCGGCTGGCGGCAAGAAAGCGCAGCAGCCACGGCAGCAGGCTGGGCAGATAGCGCCAGCGCAGGGCCAGCGGCCCCAGCGGGTCCAGCATCCAGCCGGGCACCTTGCGCAGCACGCCGGGTTCGGCCAGCGGTATCACATCGCTGATGGCAAAGGCACCGGCATTGCCATAGCTGGTTTCCATGGCCGGTTCGCCACGGTCCAGCAGGGTGACGGCAAAGCCTTCCAGCCGCAGTTGCAGCGCAATAGCGATGCCGACCACACCGGCCCCCACCACGATGACTTCGTCGCCCGCAACAAGGGTATCGGCCATGATTCAGGCCTCCCGCACGCCATCCAGCAGGCGCGGCAAGCCCTGCGGATTGGCATGTTTCAGCGCGGTTGGCAGCAGTGCATCCGGCAGGTCCTGATAGCACACCGGGCGCAGGAAGCGCTGGATGGCTGCCGTCCCCACCGAGGTGGAGCGCACATCCGACGTGGCCGGGAACGGCCCGCCATGCACCATGGCATCGCACACTTCCACCCCGGTGGGCCAGCCATTGACCAGGATGCGGCCAGCCTTGCGCTCCAGCACCGGCAACAGGCGGCGTGCCAGCGCGATATCGTCGTCATCCAGTTGCAGCGTGGCGGTAAGCTGGCCTTCCAGCGCCTCGGCCAGTTGCAGCAGCTCCACCTCATCGCTGCATTGCACAATCAGCGCGGCTGCGCCGAATACCTCGGCCTGCAAGGCCGGATTGGCCAGATACTCCGCCGCCCGCACCCGCAGTAACTGCGGCTGGCACTGGTTGGGGCCGGTGGGCAACACGCCCTTGGCCACGGTGCTGGCATGGCGGGACAGGCTGTCCACCCCGTCCTGATACGCCGCCCAGATGCCGGGCGTCAGCATGGTTTGCGCCGCACTGTGTTGCAGCAAATCAGCCGCGCTGGCGACAAACTGTTCCAGCGCCGGCCCTTGTAGCGCCACCAGCAGGCCGGGATTGGTACAGAACTGCCCTGCCCCCTGCGTCAGCGAGCCGACAAAGCCCTGCGCCAGCACCTCGCCGCGTGCCTGCAAGGCAGCGGGCAGCAGGAACACCGGGTTGGTGGAGCTCATTTCCGCATACACCGGAATCGGCTCCGCACGCTGCTGTGCGCTCTGACACAAGGCCAGCCCGCCGGCACGCGAGCCGGTAAAACCCACTGCCTTGATGCGCGCATCGTTGACCAGTGCCTGCCCTACTGCGCGGCCACTGCCAAACAGCAGGGCGAATACTCCGGCGGGCAGGCCGCACTGTTCCAGCGCACGCACAATGGCCTGGCCCACCAGCTCGCTGGTACCGGGATGGGCGCTGTGCGCCTTGACGATGACCGGGCAACCGGCCGCCAGTGCCGAGGCGGTATCGCCCCCGGCCACCGAGAAGGCCAGCGGAAAGTTGCTGGCCCCGAAAACGGCCACCGGCCCCAGCGGGATCTGGCGCTGGCGCAAGTCGGCACGCGGCAGCGGCTGGCGCGCGGGCTGGGCCTGGTCGACCCGCACATCCAGCCATTCGCCAGCCCTCACGGTACGGGCAAACATGCGTAGCTGGCCGCAGGTGCGGGCCCGTTCGCCCTGCAAGCGGGCTTGCGGCAAGCCGGTTTCCAGCATGGCGCGTTCAATCAGCGCATCGCCCAGCGCTTCGATTTCTTCGGCAATGGTTTCCAGCAACTGCGCCCGCTGGGCCGGCGTGGTTTCGCGGTAGCTGTCAAACGCCGCCCAGGCCAGCGCGCACGCCTGTTCCACCTGAGCCTGATCGCCCCCGGCATAGCCCGGTTGCAGGGTCTGGCCGGTGGACGGGTTGATGGCGTGCTGCGCTTCACGCTTGCCGCCAAGGGACTGGCCGCCAATCAGCATCTTGCCTGTCAGATTCATAGGGTTTCCTGCTTGAAATGAAGTCCCGGCCACGCAGCGGGCGTGGCACGGCTGCTCAGGGTCTGGCTCAGGCCACATTCAGCCCGGCCGACCAGTTGCGATACCAGCTACGGAACAGCGTGTACTGGGTTTCGGCATAGCGGCGCTGGGCTTCGGTCAGGGCGTCGGTTTCGTTGAAGTGCAGGCTGTATTCGGTATCGCCGTTCAGCACCATCAGGTACTTGTAATACAGCACCAGATCGCAGCCTTCATCGAAGGAGGACAGCACCGCCAGCGCGGATTCCAGCTCGCGCGCCTGACGGCGCGCCACCGCGTCGCCCTTGGCGGCGGCCTTGCTCAGCGCCACCAGATGCAGCACCTCGCGCGGCAGCGCATTGCCGATGCCGGTAATGGCGCCGGTGGCATTGCAGTTGACGAAGCCATGCACCACCTGGGTGTCCACCCCCACCATCAGGGTGACCTGATCATCCTGCGAGGTGATGTGCTCGGCGGCGTAGCGCATGTCGGCGGCACCGCCGAATTCCTTGAAGCCGATCAGGTTGGGATAGCTGCGGCGCAGTTCGAAGAACAAATCGGCACGGGTGGCAAAGCCGTAGTAGGGGCTGTTGTAGATGACTGCGGGCAAGTCGGGCGCGGCAGCCAGAATGGCGGAAAAGTGGGCCTTTTGCGCGGTCGGGGACGCACCACGCGACAGCACGCGCGGAATCACCATCAGGCCATGCGCGCCAACGCGGGCGGCATGGGCGGCATGGGATACCGCCTCGCGGGTATTCACCGCACCGGTGCCGACAATCGTAGGCACGCCGGCGGCCACCAGGCGGGCCACGCCTTCCTGGCGCTCGGCTTCGGTTAAGAGCGGCCAGTCGCCCATGGAGCCGCAATACACCACCGCGCTCATGCCGGCAGCAATCAGCTCGCGGCCCTTTGCCACCAGCGCGTCAAAATCCGGCTTGCGCTCGGCGGTACACGGGGTCATCAGGGCCGGGATGCAGCCGGTGAAAATGTTGTCGCTCATTGTTATTGCTCCTTGCAGCTTGGATATGTGTGTGGGGGATGTCGGTCTAACGCGGGGTTCAGATGCCCCAGGCGAAAGGGTCTTGCTCGTCAATCAACAGCGTGCTGCTGGCGGTGACGTAGGCGCGGCCGGTAATGAAGGGATGGATGCAATCCCCCTCCCTCCGGTATTGGCCGATGAACTGGCTGCCGGTGATGCCGGCCTGCACCCAGTCTTCGCCTTCGACCAGCTTGCCGTCGGCGGCCAGACAGGCCAGCTTGGCGCTGGTACCGGTGCCGCAGGGCGAACGGTCGTAGGCCTTGCCCGGACACATGACGAAATTGCGGCTGTCGGCACTGGCATCGTCGGCAAACAGCTCCACGTGGTCGATCAGCGCGCCATCGGCCCCGGTGATGCCCTGTGCTTCCAGCGCTTGCAACATGGCCCAGGTGAAGGCTGTCAGCGCTTCCACATTGGCCATTTCCAGCACCATGCCGTGTTCGGACACCAGGAAGAACCAGTTGCCGCCCCAGGCAATATCACCGTGAAACACACCGTAGCCGGGCACATCCACCGCCACCTGCTGGCGATAGCGGTAAGCCGGCACATTGCCCAGCGTCACCGCGCCATCCTCATGCAGGGTGGCGCTGACCGGCCCCACCGGGGTGTCGATCTTGTGTACGCCCGGTGCAATCAGGCCCTGGTAATGCAGCGAGGCAATCAGGCCGATGGTGCCGTGGCCGCACATGCCCAGATAACCGGTGTTGTTGAAGAAGATCACCCCGCAAGTGGCATCGGGCGACACCGGCGGGCAATACAGCGCGCCCACCAACACCTCGCTGCCACGCGGCTCCAGCAAACAGGCCCGACGCCACTGGTCGTGCTGCTGACGCAATTGCTCGCGCTGCTCGGCCATGCTGCCGCCGCTCAGCGCCGGAAATCCTTGCATCACCAGCCGGGTGGGTTCGCCCCCGGTGTGGGAGTCGATGATGTGTATCTGTTTCATTCGCCTGTCCATTCTGAAAACGTGAATGACGGATGGCGGACAGATGCAGCAGGCCGGGCCAGGCAGGGCGATTCCTTGCAGTGCCTTGATTCCATTGCATCTTCGTGCCGCATCCGTCTGCGTCAGCACCTGCATAGAATGGCTTTATTGCCGCCAACATTCTTGATGGTTATCATCAGCGACAATGACGAAATCGGCACAATTGGCGTTTTCGCGATCAAAACCGCTGCCGGACGGCCACCGGGGTGATACCTCAAGGGGAAGGGAGAAAGCTGATGACAGGCGACCTGGTGGACACCATCGCGCAATGGCAGGAAAAAATGCGTCCGGCAACAATCGAGGCGCTGCTGGCCGGGGTGGCACCGCTGCTGCCGGTGCTGGACCTCATCCCCAACGCGGCCATCTTCATCAAGGACAGCCAGGCGCGCTATCTGTGCGCCAACAGCACACTGGTGGCGCGCTGCGGCCTGAAAAGCCTGCAACCGCTGCTGGGCAAGACCAGCGCGCAGGTATTTCCCGCCCAGTTGGGGCCGGGCTATACCGAGCAGGACATGCAGGTACTGCAAGAAGGGCGGGTGCTGGAAAACCAGCTGGAGCTGCACCTGTTCAAGAGCCGGGAACCCGGCTGGTGCCTGACCTACAAATGGCCGCTATACAGTGCGGCGGGGGATATCATCGGCCTGATCGGCATTTCACTGGACCTGCAATCCGCCAGCAAGACCCATCCGGCTTACAAGCGGCTGGTAGCAGTGGATGACTTTATCCGCAAGCACTTCAACCATCCCATCAGCATGGAAGAGCTGACACGGATTGCCGGGGTATCGGCCGCCCAGCTGGAACGCTATTGCAAGAAAGTGTTTCATCTGACCCCGCGCCAGATGATACACAAGGCCAGGCTGGAACATGCCCACCGCCTGCTGCACACCGACATGGCCATCACCGATGTAGCACTGCAATGCGGTTATACCGACCACAGCGCCTTCAGCCGCCAGTTCAAGGCACTGACCGGCTTTACCCCGCGCCAGTACCGCCAGGCTACGGCACAGGGCTGAGGGCCGGCTGCTGGATATCACCAAAACGGAAGGCTGCGGTCACGCCGCCATCCATCAGAAAATCACTGCCGGTGATAAAAGTGCCATCCGGCCCCATCAGCAGGGCAGCCAGCTGGGCCACTTCGTCCGGCGTGCCGGCGCGTCCCACCGGGCTGGCGCTGAGCATATTGCGGTAGCCGGCACCACGCGGGCCGTTCAACTCGGCATTGGCCAGCGGGGTGATGATGATGCCGGGGCTGATGGTATTCACCCGCGCGCCACGCTGGCCCCAACGCACCGCCTCTGCCATCACACGCAGTGCATTGCCGCGCTTGGACAGCTGGTAGGCATGCAGGGTATCGGCTACCTGCCCGGCCTGCAGGAAGTCCAGCTGCAGTAGCTGCTCGGTGGGTGTCATGGCCAGCGCACTGTCCTGCTGCTGCGTCAGCGCTGGCAGGCGATGGCCGGACTGGGAGGCAATCACCACCGCGGAGCCGCCTGTCGCCATCACATTGCCAAACAGCTCCAGCACCAGCGCTGTGCCGTACAAGTCCACCCGCAGAATGGTTTCCAGCGGGGCCTGTGACGGCGACACCCCAGCGGCATGAATCAGACCGCTGACCGAGCCCATCCGGCTGGCCTGCGCCACCAGTGCCTGCACCGAGTCCCGCGCGCCTACATCCACTGTCGCCGCCGTGGCCTGATAGCCGGCATTGCGAAACAGGCTGACCGCCTGCTCGGCTTCATCCAGATTCAACGATGCCAGCAGAATCTGCCGGCCCACCCCCACCCGCCGCGCAATGGCCTGGCCAATCTGCCCTGCGCCCACCACCACCAATACGTCCTTGCTCATGATTTTGTTCGTCCGCTGTTGACATGACGACACTATAGAAACGCCACTATCAAGCGAATAGCCGGTTTAAACTTGCTCCAGTAGCAATTTTTTATTGATATTTACTACGCAGCTGCACAAGGAAAACCATGGCCATCAACGAATTGCGCTCCATTGCCATGTTTGCCAAGGCCGTGGAACTGGGCAGCATCCGCCAGGCCGCACTGGCGCAAGGGGTAACGCCGCAGGCCGCTACCCAGGCCATTGCCCTGCTGGAAAAACATCTGGGCGTGCGCTTGTTGCATCGCACTACCCGTAGCCTGGCACTGACCGCGGAAGGCCAGCAGTTTCTGGAGGATGCCCAGCCGGCACTGGCCACGCTGGAGCGTGCCGTCGGCAACGCTCGTGCCGGCAAGGAAGGGATGGCCGGGCCACTGCGGATTGTCGGCCCCAAGTCGTCCTTTGCCGGCATCCTGATGCCGGTGCTGGATGAATTCTGCCGCACCCATCCCGATGTGCGGCCCGACGTGCAACTGGATGACGGCATTGGTGACTGGGTGCTGGACCGGGTGGATGTGGGCTTTCGTATCGGCGCATCAGCCCAGGACGGAGTAATCAGCCGCCGGCTGTTTCCGGTGCAGCTTATCGTATGCGCCGCCCCGCAGTATCTGGACCGCCACGGCCTGCCCTCCAGCCTGGATGCGCTCACCCACCACCGCTGCAGCATGTTTCGCCACCCGGTCAGCGGCAAAGTGTCGCCCTGGTATCTCAATGTGGACGGCACGGTGGAACAGCGTCACTTCACCCCGGCTTTTTACAGCAACGATACCGAGCTGGAACTGCAAGCCGTGCTGTCCGGCCAGGTGGTGGGCCAATTGGCCAATCTGTCCGCCGCAGCGCATATCCGCAGCGGGCGGCTGGTACCGCTGCTGCTGCCGCACCTCAGCACCCCGATTGCGCTGCATCTGTACTACGGCAGCCGCAATGCCCTGCCTGGCCGGGTAAGGGCCTTTATCGACCAGGCCATTGCACGGCTGCGCGACAGCCACGAATTTGTACTCACCAGCGAGGAGCTGGCCGCCGCCCACGCTGCCTACCACCAGCGCTGAATCTTCAGCGCATGCCCACACAAAAAAGGCCATGCAATGCATGGCCTTTTTCAAATGATGATGATGCTCAGTGATATTCACCGGCACGGTGGCGGTTGACCTCGCACGGGGTGCCTGCGGTGCAGAAGGCATCGTTGGCATTGCGGGTTGGCGATGTGCTGGCGCTGGCAGGTGCGGATGCATCCGTCCGGCCAGTACCGGCATTAGCCTGCACGCTGCAGGCCGCTATCAGCACCAGGCTGCCTAATATCTTGTTCATGATGTTTCCTTTCCATGACTTGATGAATGCAATCAATCCCAGCTGCCGCCCAGCGCGCGAATCAGGCTGAGCGAGGCCAGATAGCGGTCCTGACGGATGCTCAGCGCCTGACGCCGGATGGACAGTTCGCTACGCTGGGCATCCAGCAGATCAAGCTGGCCGGTCTGGCCGTTGCGATAGCGCGAATCCGCCATGGCGCTGGCCCGGCTGGCACTGGCTACGGCCTGCTGCTGGGCCTCTTCCTGCTGCGCCAGCAGGCGGATGTCGCTGAGCGAATCCTCCACCTCGGCCAGCGACTGCAAGATGCTTTGACGGTAATCAGCCAGCGCCAGTTCCATATCAGCCCGGGCCGAACCCAGCAGCGCCTGACGGCGGCCACCATCAAACAGTGGCAAGGACAGCAGGCCCTCTACCGACCAGGCGCGGGCCGACCAGCGGAAGATGTCGCGCAGCTGCGAGCTGGCATAGCCACCGGCCGAGGTCAGTGTCAGGTCCGGAAACCAGGCGGCTTGCGCCACACCGACGCGGGTCTGGGCCGCCAGCAGCTTGCGCTGGGCTGCCGCCACATCAGGACGGCGGGCCAGCATGGCAGCGGGCAAGCCAGCGGGAATCTGCGGCAGGCTGGCATTCCAGCTGGCCTCTTCCAGCCTGAAGCCGGACGCCGGCTGGCCGGTCAGCACCGCCAGTGCGTTTTCCAGCTGGGCGCGCTGGCGGTCCAGCGCAATGGCCTGGGCGCGGGTGGCTTCGCTGTCGGCCTCGATGCGTGCCAGCGACAGCCCGGACTCCTCCCCTGCCTGATAACGCTGGCGGGTGAGCTGTGCCGTGCTGGCATAGGACTGCACGGTGTCTTGCAACAGCTGACGTTGCTGGTCTAGCAGACGCAGGCTGAAGTAAGTCTGTGCCACCTGGCTGGCAACCAGCAGACGGCTGCCCTGCAGCAACGCGGCGCTGGCCTCGGCATCCAGCGCGGCGGCGCGGCTGGCACCGGACAGCCGACCGGCCAGGTCGATTTCATAGCTGAAATTGGCCCCGACGCTGGTCAGCTTCACCGGCGTGGTGTTGCTGCTGTTCAGCAAGCTGGTGCCGGACGGCCCGGCCCCGGCTTGCGTGCCGCGCGCATTGCCGATATTCACGCCCAGTTGCGGCATACGGTCGGCATCGGCCACGCCCAGTGCGGCGCGGGCCTGTTGCAGGCGGGCCGCCGCAGCAGCGAGGTCGGTATTGTGTTGCAGCGCGCTGTCGATCAGCCGGTTCAGCGTGCTGTCCTGATAGGCCAGCCACCAGTCGCCACGGGTGGCGGCATCGGCCGGTGCCGCCAGCGTCCAGCTACCGTCGGCCAGTGTGGCCGCTGGCGGGTTCTTGTAGCTGGCCGGGGTGGCCGGCAGCTGGCTGCCATCGATGGCGGGCGGTGTGGCGCAGGCGCTTAGCGCAGCCGCCAGCAACAGGCCCAGGGTGATTCTGTTGATCATCTATCCGCTTCCTTATTCGACATGGTGTTGCTGGGCAGCCGGGTGCAGTGCATGGCCGTGCTCATGCCCCATGGGCGGCTGGGCGATCGGGTCCAGATGCGGCACTTCGCCGTGTAGCTTCAGCGGCTTGTTGCCGGACAGACGGCGCATCAGCACATAAAACACCGGGGTGAGGAACAGCCCGAATACGGTGACGCCTATCATGCCGCTGAACACCGCCACGCCCATGGCATTGCGCATTTCCGCCCCGGCACCTTGCGCCAGCACCAGCGGCAGCACGCCCATGATGAAGGCCATCGAGGTCATCAGGATGGGACGCAAGCGCAGGCGGCTGGCTTCAATGGCGGCCTGCAGCGGACTGCGACCAGCAAACTCCAGCTCGCGGGCAAACTCGACAATCAGGATGGCGTTCTTGGCACTCAGGCCCACCAGCACCACCAGGCCGATCTGGGTGAACACATTGTTGTCGCCGTGGCTCAGCCACACCCCGGCCATGGCCGCCAGCAGCGCCATCGGCACAATCAGGATGATGGCCAGCGGCAAGGCCAGGCTTTCGTACTGCGCCGCCAGCACCAGGAACACCAGCAGGATGGCAATGGGGAATACCCAGCTGCCGGAATTGCCCGCCAGGATTTCCTGATAGGTCAGCTCGGTCCACTCATAGCCAATACCAGGCGGCAGGGTTTGCGCGGCCACGCGTGCCACGGCCTCTTGTGCCTGTCCGCTGGAATAGCCAGGCGCGGCACCGCCATTGATGTCAGCAGCCAGGAAACCGTTGTAACGCATGGCCCGTTCCGGCCCGAAGCTGGGCTTGACCTTGAGCAGGGCCGACAGCGGCACCATGCTGCCGTTGGCCGAGCGCACCTGCAGCTGGCCCACGTCTTCCGGCCGCGCACGGAAGTTGGCATCCGCCTGCACCCGCACGGTGTAGGTACGGCCAAACTTGTTGAAGTCGTTGACGTACAGGCTGCCCAGATAAATCTGCATGGTGTTGAACACGTCGGTCACCTTCACCCCCAGCTGCTGGGCCTTGCTGCGGTCCAGGTCAGCCAGCAGCTGCGGCACGTTCAGCTGGTAGCTGGTATACAGCCCGGCCAGTTCCGGCGCCTTGGCGGCACCGGCCATGAAAGCCTTCACTGCCTTGTCCATGGCCTCGTAACCCAGGCCGCCACGGTCTTCCAGTTGCAGCTTGAAACCACCGGTGGTGCCCAGCCCCTGTACCGGCGGCGGCGGGAACATCACCACAAAGGCGTCCTGCAACTTGCCAAACTCGGCATTCATCGCCCCGGCAATGGCATTGGCGCTCATGGCCTTGCCGCGCCGCTCCTCGAAGGGCTTGAGGGTGACAAACACGATACCGGAGTTGGCACTGTTGGTGAAACCGTTGATCGACAGGCCGGGGAAGGCAATGGCGTGCTCCACGCCCGGTATCTTCAGCGCGATGTCGCTCATGCGGTGAATCACCGCATCGGTACGGTCCAGCGTGGCTCCGTCCGGCAACTGGGCAAAACCGATCAGGTATTGCTTGTCCTGCGCCGGGACAAAACCGCCCGGAATGCTGTGGAACAGCCCGGCAGTCAGCGCGGCCAGCCCGGCATAGATGGCCAGCATGACAAACTTGCGGCCGATGGCCTGCTTCACGCCCTGGCTGTAACGCGTGGCACCGCGGTTGAACAGGCTGTTGAAGCGGTCGAAGAAACCACCCAGCCAGCGGTCCATCTGGCGGGTCAGCCAGTCTTGCGGCGCATCGTGGCGTTGCAGCAGCAAGGCCGCCAGTGCCGGTGACAGCGTCAGCGAGTTGATGGCGGAAATCACCGTGGAAATGGCAATGGTCAGCGCAAACTGCTTGTAGAACATGCCGCTCAGGCCGCCGATGAAGGCCAGCGGCACGAATACCGCCACCAGCACCAGCGCAATGGCGATGATGGGGCCGGATACTTCACGCATGGCGCGGTAGGATGCCGCACGCGGGTCCAGCCCGGCCTCGATGTTGCGCTCCACGTTTTCCACCACCACGATGGCGTCATCCACCACAATGCCGATGGCCAGCACCAGCCCAAACAAGGACAGGGTGTTGATGGTGAAGCCAAAGCCGTGCATCACCGCGAAAGTACCGACAATGGACACCGGCACCGCCAGCAGCGGAATCAGCGAGGCACGCCAGGTTTGCAGGAACAGGATCACCACCAGCACCACCAGCGCGATGGCTTCCAGCAGGGTGTGCACTACCGACTCGATCGACGCGCGCACAAACTGGGTGGGGTCGTAGTCGATGGCGTAGTCCACCCCTTCCGGCATGGATTTCTTCAGTTCGGCCATGGTGGCGCGTACCTGGTCGGAAATCTGCAAGGCATTGGAACCGGGGGCCTGCGATACCGGAATGGCTACAGCGGCCTTGTTGTCCAGCGTGGAGTGCAGCGCGTATTCCGACGCGCCCAGCTCGATGCGGCCCAGCTCACGCAGGCGCGTTACCGCACCGTCGGCACCGGTCTTGACGATGATGTCGCCGAATTCCTGCTCGGTTTGCAGGCTGCCCTGCGCGTTGATGGGGAATTGCAGCTGGATGCCCTTGGCACTGGGCGAAGCTCCGATGCTGCCGGCGGCGGCCTGCACGTTCTGTTCGCGGATGGCGCTCACCACCTCGCTGGCCGACAAGCCATGCATGGCCACTTTCTGCGGGTCCAGCCAGATGCGCATGGAGTAATCGCCCGCACCATACAGCCCCACCTGCCCCACGCCGCTGATACGCGCCAGCCGGTCACGCACATTGAGAATGGCGTAGTTGCGCAGATAGGTCATGTCGTAGCGGCCATTGGGCGACAGCAGGTGCACCACCAGCGTCAGGTCCGGGCTGCTCTTGATTGTGGTCAGGCCCAGGCGGCGCACGTCTTCCGGCAGGCGCGGTTCGGCCTGCGCCACACGGTTTTGCACCAATTGCTGTGCCTTGTCCGGGTCGGTGCCAATCTGGAAAGTCACCGTCAGCGTCATCAGGCCGTCGGTGGTGGCCTGGCTGCTCATGTACAGCATGCCTTCGGTGCCGTTGATGGCCTCTTCCAGCGGTGTGGCCACCGATTCGGCAATCACCTTGGGGTTGGCACCGGGAAACTGCGCCCGCACGATGATTTGCGGCGGCACCACTTCCGGGTATTCCGAAATCGGCAACACCCGCAAGGACAGCAGGCCCGCCAGGAAAATCAGCAGCGACAGCACCCCGGCAAAAATCGGGCGGTCGATGAAGAATTTGGATAGGTTCATGAATGTCTTTCGCGTGGAAATCAGCTATTGGCCGCGGCGCTGGCAGGGGGCTGCATCGGCACCATGTGCGGTGCGACCGCTGCACCCGGCTGCACTTTCTGCAGGCCGTCCACAATCACCCGCTCACCGGCATGCAGGCCGGCGGTGACAATGCGCAGGCCATCGACACTGGCCCCCAACTGCACCTGGCGGTAACGCGCCTTGCTGTCCTTGTCGACCACCATGACAAAGCGCTTGTCCTGATCGGTGCCGATGGCCTGCTCGTTCAGCAGCAGCGCCGGATGACGCTTGGCCTGCCCCAGCCGGATACGCACGAACTGGCCGGGAATCAGCACGCCGTCGCGGTTGTCCACCGTGGCGCGCAGCTTGACCGTGCCGCTCTTGCCATCCACCTGGTTGTCCACCAGTTGCAGTTTGGCGGGGAAGGTTTGCGCGGTGCTGGTGGCTACCTGTAGCGGAATGTCACCCAGCCGCGCACGGGCAGCGCCGGCATCCGGCAGCTCGGCCAGCGCCTTGTTCACGGTTTCCTCGTCGGCATCAAAGCTGGCATACACCGGGTTTACCGACACCAGGGTGGTGAGCACCGGCGAGTCCGGCCCGGCCGATACCAGGTTGCCGGTAGTCACCAACAGCTTGCCCACCCGGCCGGATACCGGCGCGCGAATGGCGGTGTAGCCCAGGTTCAGCCGTGCCGTCTGCAAGGCGGCCTGCGCGGCCTTCAGGCTGGCATCGGCGGCGCGGGCGGCGTTGTTGCGCTCGTCCGCATCGCGCTGGGCAATGGCGTGGTCGGCCAGCATGCGGCTGGCGCGTTCCTGCTCGCTGCGGGCGAATACCAGCTGGGACTGGGCGGCGGCCACCTGGGCGGCGGCACGGTCCACCTCGGCCTGATACGGTGCAGGGTCGATAGTCACCAACAGGTCGCCGGCCTTCACCAGCGCACCTTCACGAAAATGCACGGACTGGATGGCACCGGCCACGCGCGAGCGCAGCTCCACCCGTTCCACCGCCTCCAGGCGGCCGGAAAAATCCTGCCAGCTGCTGACCTCCTGCTGCACCAGCAAGGCAGCAGAAACAGGAACAGCCTGGCTGGCGGCAGCCGGGGCATCCGCCTGCACCGTCTGGCTATGCAGGCCCAGCCAGGTGGCGGTGCCAAGTGCAGCCAGCACGGCAAAGGAAATGGCAGTCATGGCCAGCGGTCGCCGGCCCTTGTTGGGTGGGTTCATGTGTTTGGTTCCGTAAGGTCAGCACAGATGGCCAGCGCAAAACGCGTGACCGGACAGGTAAGGCGACGCAGTGCCTGTGCGGGCTGGCCGCAGCGGCACTGTCTTGTTGTCGGGTGAACACGGCACGACGGCCAGCACATGCCAGCCGGGTATTCACCGCTTGATCAGGGACGCAAATGTATCAGCTGGCATTTTGCTGAACTAGATGCAATTTCATGCATGCCATTGTGAGATAAATTCATCAATGACAGCGCAAGCTGCATGAGGGACATGCGTGACGGGAAGAGTTATGCCTGGCTGGCGTGGTAGCGCAAGGCATCCACCAGCAGCATCAGTGCACGGGAAGACTGGCGGCGGCTGGGGTAGTAGAGATGAAAACCGGGAAATACCGCGCACCAGGGTTGCAGCACTTCCTGCAGGCGGCCATCAGCGAGATAAGGCTGCACATAATCGCGGGCGGTATAGGCAATGCCCATGCCGGCCAGCGCGGCATTGAGCATCTGCGGCAGGGTGTTGATGATGAGCTGGCCACCCACCCGGATGGAAAACTTGTGCGCGCCCTGCTCGAACTCCCAGGCGTACAGCCCGCCATAGGTGGGCAGGCGCATGCTGATGCAATTGTGCTCGGTCAGCTCGCGCGGGTGCGCTGGTACACCGTGGCGGGCAAAGTAGGCTGGCGTGGCCACCACGGTGGTCTGGATATCCGGGCTGATGCGCACGGCAATCATGTCACGCGCTACCTGGTCGCCAAAGCGGATACCGGCATCAAAGCGCTGCGCCACAATGTCGGTGAGGCCGTAGTCGATGGACAACTCCACCTGCACATCCGGGTAGTCCGGCAACAGCTGCGCCAGCTTGGGCAGCAGGTATTGCTCGGCGGCAAAATCGGTCGCGGTGATGCGGATGCTGCCCGCCGGTTTGTCACGCTGCTCGCGCAGCACCGACAGCTCGGCTTCGATTTCGTCCAGCCGGGGCGCAAAAATGGCCAGCACCTGCTCACCTGCCGTGGTCAGTGCCACACTGCGCGTGGTACGGGTAACCAGGCGCATGCCCATGCTTTCCTCCAGCGCGCGCATGGTATGACTCACCGCCGAGGGCGATACACCCAGCTTGGCCGCCGCACGGGTAAAGCTGCCCTCGCGGGCTACCAGGACAAATGTACGCAGGTCATTCAGGTTTTCGCGGGCCATTATTGAAATAATCTCATGCAGACTGACGCATTATTTTGCAAGATGGCGCAATGTGCCAGCAGATTCTGCGTCAGCCGCTAGCCATCACCCCATCTTGCAGCGGTAAACGCAGCCGGAAGTGGCGGACTGCCGCAGCACAATGTCACCGCAATATTGCATGGCGCTTGCTCACGCCAGCAGAACATGGCTAAAATGAGTAATTACTCACTTACTTGTCCCGCCCATGGCTCTCCCCCGCAGTGAAGAAAAACGCATCGCCCTGCTTGAATCTGCCGCCGCCATCATGGCTGCGCAGGGGCTGGGTGCGTCCACTGCATCGATTGCCCGTGGCGCAGGCGTGGCCGAAGGCACGCTGTTCCGCTATTTCGCCACCAAGGATGTGCTGTACAACGCGCTCTACACCCACCTGAAGCTGGATCTGGCTGCCGCGCTGCGCCAGCACATGGCCGTGCACGACAGTCTGGACGGACAAGTACGTGCGCTGTGGGATGCCTATATCGACTGGGGCGTGAGCAATCTGTCCTTTTTCAAGACGCTGAACCAGCTGGTGGTATCGGACAAGGTCACCGATGAAACCCGCACTGCGGTGGCAAGCCAGCTGTCCGACATCAAATGTGTCGCCCAGGCCTGCTCCGATAACAACGGCCTCTCCGCCCTGCCCGGCGGCTTTGCCGATGCGGTGTTCATGGCGCTGGCGGAAACCACCATCCAGTTTGTGGTGCGTGACCCGGCCAATGGCCAGGCCTACAAGAGCGCCGGATTCCGGGTGTTCTGGTCCGGCTCGGTGCGCTGACAATTGCGCCGGTTTTTTTGCCCAAATAATGAGTGAGTACTCACGACAGGATTGTGCCATGCACTATGCGCGACTGGGCCTTGGCGGCCCCACCCTCTCCCGTCTGGCCTGTGCAGTGCAGCGGCCAGAGCCGTCCTGCCCGGATGCGGCACAACAGACAACCCGCAGCATAGCCCAGGCACTGGATGCAGGCATCAATCTGTTTGATGCCACCAGCTGCATGGACGGGATGGCGGAATCGCTGCTGGCCAAGGCCCTGGGCAAACGTCGGGCCGAAGTACTGGTCAGCAGCCGGCTTGGCGCCCGGCGCAGCACCACCCACAGCCACCCCGGCCTGTCGCGCAGCGATATCGTGTGGTCTGTCGAGCAAAGCCTGAAACGACTGGGCAGTGACTGGCTGGACCTGTGCGTGGTACCGCATGAAGACCCGCACACGCCGCTGGAAGAAACCCTGCAAGCGCTGGACGACATGGTGCGTAGCGGGAAAGTCCGTTATCTCGGCTTTGCCAACTGGCCCGCCTGGAAGGCGGCCAAAGCGCTGGAATTGCAACAGCGTCACGGCTGGGCACCCTTCTGCTTTGGCGAGCTGCACTACGCCCTGAATACCCGCAGCCCGGAGCGGGAAGCCATCCCCATGCTGCAAAGCTACGGCCTGGGCCTGATCGTAAAGCCCCCGCCGGCAGGCCAGCCCTACAGTCATGCCGGCCCGGTACAAGCCCAGGGCTATCTCTCCGGCAGCACACCGCCAGAGGGCCAGCTCAGCAAGCACAGACTGGCCGAACTGCTGCGTGATATCGGAGCACGCCATCAGGCCAGCGCCAACCAGATTGTCCTGGCCTGGCTGCTGGCCCGCGAACCGGTTTCCAGCATCGTGCCGGCCTTCAACAGTGCCATGCAGCAAACAGACGCCCTGCACGCCATCAAGCTGCAACTGTCCGCCGCCGAATTGCTGCTGCTGGATGCCGCCAGCACCCCGACGCCGCTATTGCCGGACTGGTTTGCCGTGCAGGAACACATGCCGACAGCACAAGGCGTGCTGGAAAGAAGCTGCGCCTGAGCCCGCTGCAAGCCATTTCATTTCCCTTACCAGGAAGAAACCCCATGCCCACTTTGAACACAGACAAACCGGCAGCCGAAACCGGCCAGCCATCACCCGGCGGCAGCCTGCTGCGCGATGGCCGCTATCGCAATGCCCAGCCACGCCGCGCTGGCGGGCTGCGCGACACCCTGCGCATCATGCTGCGATTTTTCACCGACAAATCACCACACGCCGTACCTGACCGGCCCATCCAGCCACTGCCCCTGAGCCCGGCCGACCTGGCCGCTGCACCAGACAACAGCCTGTGGCGGCTGGGCCACTCCAGCGTGCTGCTCAAGCTGGATGGTGTTTTCCTGCTGACCGACCCGGTATTCGGCCAGCGCGCCTCGCCGTTTTCCTTTGCCGGTCCCAAGCGTTTCCACGCGCCGCCCATCGCGCTGGAAGCCTTGCCACAGCTGGATGTGGTGATCATTTCGCACGACCATTACGACCATCTGGACCGCAGCACCGTACAGGCCTTGCAGCACAAGACCCGTTTGTTCGTCACCCCGCTGGGGGTGGGTGATCGCCTGCAAGCCTGGGGCATTCCGGCAGAAAAAATCCGCCAGCTGGACTGGTGGCAAGGGCTGGATGCCGGGCCGCTGCACATCACTGCCACCCCGGCCCAGCACTTTTCCGGGCGCGGCCTGACGGACGGCAACCGCACCCTGTGGGCATCCTGGGTGATTGGCAGCAGCCAGAGCCGGGTATTTTTCAGCGGGGATAGCGGTTATTTCGACGGCTTTCGCCAAATCGGCCTGTGCCACGGCCCTTTCCACCTCACCCTGCTGGAAAACGGTGCCTACAACGAAGACTGGGCAGACGTGCACATGCACCCCGAGCAAACCCTGCAAGCGCATCTCGACCTGCGCGGCGCGGTATTGCTGCCCATCCATAACGGCACTTTCGATTTGGCACTGCATGGCTGGACCGAACCGCTGGAGCGCATCAGCACACTGGCCGCACAAGCTGGCGTGCCGCTACGCACCCCCTGCTTTGGCGAAAGGCTGGACATCCGCCAGCCGGCAGAAACCAGCGCATGGTGGCGCCGCCCGGTACTTGGCCATGTGCCGGACCAGGCCGGACCACTGACAGCGGCAGGCTGCAGCAGCTTGCAGTAAGCAGGACCAAGCCAGGTACACCACTATCCAGCAGCAAAATCTACGCCTTGCATGGCAGCTTTCTGCTATATTTGATTTTGTACACAATCATAAAGAGCAGTGTCATGCACTACCCCATCCCCCTGTCCCGCTCCAGCCCGCTGCGCATTCCGTTGATGGCCAGCAGCGTGCGCGCCGGCTTCCCCAGCCCGGCCGACGACTACGTGCAGGACAATATCAACCTCAACACCCTGCTGGTGGACGACCCGGACTGCACCTTCCTGATGCTGGCCAGCAACGACGCCATCCACGGCATTTTCAAGGGTGATTACGTGCTGATCGACAAGGCGCGCAGCCCGGCGCATGGCAATGTGGTGGTGGCTGCGCATGAGGACGGCTTTGTGCTGCGCCGCCTGCACAAGCAGCAGGGCCTGCTGGCCTTGATGGCCGATGCGCCCGGCTATCCGCTGATTCCGGCCGAGGGCGATTACATGCTGCAGATCTGGGGCGTGGTGATTGCCGTGGTGCGGCGGCTGGTATGAGCACCTTTGCGCTGGTGGACGGCAACAGCTTCTATACCAGCTGCGAGCGGGTATTCCGCCCCGACCTGATAGGCCGCCCCATCATCGTGCTGTCCAATAATGATGGCTGCGTGGTGGCACGCTCCGCCGAGGCCAAGGCGCTGGACATACCGGCCTTCCTGCCTTTTCATCAGGTACAGCAACTATGCCGCAAACATCGGGTAACGGTGTTTTCCAGTAATTACGCACTGTACGGCGACATGTCACGCCGCATGATGAATATGCTGTCGCGCTTTGCCCCGCTGCAGGAAATCTACAGCATCGACGAGTGTTTTCTGGATGTTACCGGCATTCCGGATCTGGACAGCCACGGCCACCGCATCCGCCAGGCCGTATGGCAGGGCTTGGGCATTCCCAACTGTGTGGGCATGGGCAGCAGCAAGACGCTGGCCAAGCTGGCCAACCATGTGGCCAAAAAGCGGCCTGAGTGGAAGGGCGTGTTTGAATGGGACTGGCTCAACCCGCGCGAGGCCGACCGGCTGCTGGCCGAATTTGCGGTGGGTGAAGTGTGGGGTATTGGCCGGCGCATTGCCGAAAAGCTGGCACTGATGCATATCCACAGTGCCCTGGACCTGAAACAGGCCGACCCGCGCCACATCAAGCGCAAGTTCAATGTGGTGGTGGAACGCACGGTGGCGGAGCTGAACGGCGTGGCCTGCCTGGCACTGGAGGACGTGGCTCCGACCAAACAGCAGATCATCTCCAGCCGCAGCTTCAGCCGGCTGGTGCACGACCTGCCCGCGCTGTCCGCCAGCATCGGCCACCACGTGGCCCGCGCCGCCGAAAAGCTGCGTGGCCAAGGCTGCGTGGCCGGGCTGATGGGTGTCAGCATCCGCACCAACCCGTTTCGCGACCTGGGCCAGTACCACGGCTACACCTGCGTGCCGCTGATCCACCCCAGTGCCGACACCCTGCTGCTCAACCGCGCCGCCCAGGCCGCGCTGCGCGCCATCTGGCGCAAGGAGTTCAGCTACCACAAGGCCGGGGTCATCCTGATGGACATCGGCACCCCAGCCATCCAGCAACACGATCTGTTCAGCCCCCCGCCCGACCCCAAACGCGCCCAACTGATGGCCGCCATCGACAAGCTCAACCGCGACTTTGGCAGTGGCACGATAAGGCTGGGGGCGGAAGGACTGAGCGAGGGCTGGCGCATGCGGCAAAACATGAAATCACCCTGCTACACCACCAGGATTGGGGATGTGATGCAGGTGGAGTGACTTTAAGCGCAAGTTTTGGGCCATCGCCCACGCTTGGGCTGGATACGTCCACCACCTGCTTCAACACGCGCACCGGTCATCAACAGCGTGACAAAAGCGGTGGCGATTCATGGCGCACTGAAAATTCAGGCGAAGACAAAGTATTTACGCACTGTCTCAACCACTTCCCAAGTACCTTTCATGCCAGGTTCGATCACAAAGACGTCACCGGCTTTCAAGTGCACTGCCGGCTCACCTTCCGGTGTGATGATGCAGTAGCCATCAAGGAAGTGGCAGTACTCCCACTTCTCGTAATTCACCTCGAACTTGCCCGGGGTGCAAATCCAGGTTCCCATGATTTTGCTGCCATCCCTGGAAAGATAGGCATTGAGGTTGACAGTGTGTGGGTCGCCCCCGATACGCTTCCACTTGGTGGCATCAACCACCGGGATCGGGCAGGTTTCACGCAGTACAGTGATGAAATCGGACATGTCAGTTCCAAACAATCTGATGAAAACCACCCGATTATCGATTCTAATCCATGCTAGAAATTGTCTGATTCCGACCAGATTTGTTGATGAATTGGTCGCAAAATTCCCGAACTGACTCATGGCGCACGGTGCTTTGACATCTGGCACCAGACCCAATTGTTCATTGGCACGGTGGCAAATGATTGCTGCCCACGATTTTGATTTTCAGCTGCAAGGCCGTCAGGCCAGCCTCGACGATGTTCTGCCATGGGGGCTCTGCTGATGGCGGCCACCGCCAGGTTTTATGATGCGTATCACCACCTTGCAGGCTGCACTGCGTGACACGGGCATGGCGTGTTGAGACAGCCACGGCAACTATCCACACCACAGCTTTCTGCACGCTACGGCCCAGACAGCATGGATCGGAATCAGATCGCTTCCGATCCATGCCGGCGTTCGACTGACGATCCTGAGTTGCTTGGCAGCAGGCAGGCCAAAGCAGCCGGTCAACGATGCAATGAGTAATGGTCGATTTACACAGGCCTCTGGACACGCTGGCAGAAGGCATGGTGCATCGCCAGAGTTGAGTCAAGGCAACACGCTACGTATCCAGCCGAATGAAGGTCAATGCCTTTTCCAGCAGATCCACGGTTTTTTCCTGCAGATACCGGCGCTCCTCGTCGGAAGCAAGCCGGGCAAACAGGCTGCGCACATGTTCCCTGACCTCCTCTTCGCCGGGTGCCGGTGTCTTGTGCCACTGTTCGATGATTCCCTGCAGATAGCTGTTCAGTTCCGCTTCCACTGCATGTAAATGCTGCATTCCTATCCCCTTTTGCAGTGATTATCACAAACATCAGTTAAGAAGAATGTAGAACTTACGTATTAGTCCGATTAATCCTGCCAGGCCCGGCTCAGCCATCAGGTCGCAAATCGACGGCGGTATTCTGCCGGCGTGCAGTGCAGTTCCCGCTGGAACAAACGGCGGAAACTGGCTGAGTCGGCGTAACCAACCCGGCCAACAATCTCGTCCAATGACAGCGCGCTGGTTTCCAGCAGGCGGCGTGCAGCCTGCAAGCGTAGCTGTTGCAGGTAGCGCAGCGGCGGTTGACCAAGCGCCAGCTGGAAACGCCGCATTACCGTGCGTTCACTGGCACCCACGCTGTCAGCCATCTCACCCAGCCGGTAGGGCCGATCCAGATGTCGCTGCAACCAATCCTGACAGCGCAGCACCAGCGCGTCGCCATGGCCGGCGAAACTCTGCATGGACATATAAGGTGCCTGGCTGGCCCGGTTGATATCTGCCAGCATCAGCCGCGAGCAGGACATGGCCAGTGCCATTCCGCCTTCCTGCCGGATCAGCCGCAAGGCCAGGTCGATATAGGAGGTCGTTGCCCCGCCGCACCACACGCCATCTGCCTCGCTACAGGTGGCGTAATCCTGTAGCTGCACTTGCGGATAGCGCTGACCAAACCAGTGGTGCAGCCACCAGCTCACCGTCGCGGACCTGCCATCCAGCAAACCATGCTCGGCCAGCAAGGGCACGCCGGTACAGAAAGACAGAATGCGCCGACCTGCCGCATGCAGGCGAACCGCCAAGGCACCGGCTGTCGTTTCGGCCGCCAGCCTGGCTTCAAATTCGCTCAAACACTGATAGGTCAGCGGCGGCAGCACCAGCGTGTCCGCCTCCTCGGCCAGCGCCACATCTCCATCCGGAGTCAGTTTGATGCCGGAGGCGGTTGCTACTGCTTGGCCATCCAGGCTGAACACCCGCCAGTGAAACGGTTCGGGCCAGCCCTTGCGTGCCGCAATCTGGTTGGCAAAATGCAGCAGATCGATAAACCCGGTTACGCTGCCGGCATAACAGCCGTCCAGCAAAAGAAAACGTACCTGATGCATGAGATTGGCAATATCGACATGAAGATTGTCAATATTGCCACTGCAGCCAGCAAAATGTCACTGCTAGACTGCCAGCCATTGCTTATTTCAGCCGCCAGACACAAGGAACCAGCATGCATATCGAAGACGTTTGCCTCAGCATCAGCCCCATAGCAGGCCAACCTGGCTGGTTCAATGCCGAGGTAGATGACAGCTGGGCGCAGGGCCGCACCCTGTTTGGCGGTATACAGGCGCTGCTGGCGGTGCGCGCCATGCGCACCGCCATGCCGGATCTGCCGCCGCTGTGGTCGCTGCACACCACCTTTGCCGCCCCCGCGGCACCAGGCCGGCTTGGCCTGCAAGTGGAACTGCTGCGCCAAGGCCGCTCGGCAGTGCAGATGGCGACACGACTGCTGGCTGGCGATCAGGTGGCCGCCATGTTTGTGGCCGTTTTCGGCGCGTCACGGGATTCAGCCCTGTCGCTCAGGCCGGCAGCCCGGCCATTGGCGGACGGGATCAGCGGAGGCCCCGAATTGCCTTTCATCCCTGGCATGTCGCCGGAATTCACCCGTCACTATGCCTACCGCTGGATGGAAGGCGGCCTGCCGTTCAGCGGTCACTCCCAGCCGGCCAACCGCATCTTGCTGCGGCAGCGCGACCCCGGACTGATGGGCGAAGAACAGATCGTGGCCATGGCCGATGCCATTCCACCGGTGGCGCTGTCCATGGTGCAGGGGCACGCCCCCGCCAGTACCATCAGCTGGGAACTGGAGTTCGTCCACCACGGCCAGCCGGTCAGCAATGAGGGCTGGTGGCGCATGGATGCCAGCCTGGTTGCCGCGCGCGATGGCTATACCAATCAGGATGCCCATCTGCACGGGCCGGATGGCGAACTGGTGGCCCTGTCGCGCCAGGTAGTGGCGGTATTTGCCTGAGCACCATGGCGGCTGCAGTGCCGGTCATTGCACCGGCCTTTGTTTCTGACCAGCCTGCCCGGCCTGCTCATCACCCTGCTGGCGGCCTGCTGTTGTAGCCTGCTGCCAACCGTACTCATCAACGTGACAGCCACTGGCCAGCTGCGCCACTTTCTGGGAGGCTGATGCCATGCACAACACCATAGCCGCCAGCACACACCGGATCGCCACCCCCCACGGCACGCTGCATGCCCAATGCTGGCAGCCAGCCACCGCCAAGCTGCCCTTCAGCGCCATGCCCATCCTGCTGCTGCACGATTCGCTGGGCTGCGTGGCCCTGTGGCGTGATTTTCCCGCCCTGCTGGCCGAGCAGACCGGTCATCCGGTGATTGCCTATGACCGGCTGGGTTTTGGCCAGTCAGATGCCCGTGATGACCGGCTGGAGCTGGATTTCATCGCCACCGAGGCAGTAGAGTATTTCCCGCTGCTGCAAGCACATTTCGGCTTTGCCCGCTGCATCGTCATGGGCCACAGTGTGGGCGGCGGCATGGCGGTGTACTGCGCCGCCATGCACCCGGACAGCTGCGCCGCACTGATTACCGAATCAGCCCAGGCCTTTGTTGAAGACCGCACCCGTAGCGGGATAGCACTGGCGCGCACGCAGTTTCGTCAGCCGGACGCTATGCAGCGACTGGCTCGCTACCATGGCGACAAGGCAAAATGGGTAGTCGATGCCTGGACCGAAACCTGGCTTGCCCCCGATTTTGCCGACTGGTCGCTGGCTGCCGTGTTACCACAGGTGCGCTGCCCGACACTGGTGATTCACGGAACCGAGGACGAGTACGGCACCAAGCGACATCCGCAACAGATTGCCGCCGGCGTGCAGGCCCGCGCCGAACTGCACCTCATGCCGGGCATCCGCCATGTACCGCACCGGGAGCAGGACGTAACAGTCGCCAGAATGATCCGGCACTTTTTGCGGCACCCCTCGCCCGGCAACCCGCCGCCACCCGATATATTCCGGTACCCCTGAACACAGCGCCCAAGATTGGTAAACAATTCTTTCCAGATGCTACAATCCGCCACAGCAGGCCCCAGCCACGGGGAAGCTCCTGTCTGCCAGAGGATGCCATGACCAACACCACCGCACTGCCCGTAACGGAATTTCGCGCCAAGCAGGTTTACGAGCAAGTTGCCGACAAGATCCGCGAAAGTATCGACAACGGCCACTTCCCGGTTGGCACGCGCCTGCCTGCCGAGCGTGTACTGGCCAGCCGTTTTGGTGTCAGCCGTCCGGCAGTCAGGGAGGCCATCGGTGCACTGCAGAATGAAGGGCGGGTTTTCACCAAACAGGGGTCCGGCACCTATGTGAATGCCCTGCCCGACACACCGATCCTGGCCACGGTTCAAACCGGTACCGGCAGCCTGCCGCCCGATGCCGACCTCAGCCCGCTGGCCACGCTGGAAGTACGCCTGCTGATGGAGCCGACCATTGCCCGGCTGGCCGCCAGACAGCATAGACGCGATCCGCTGGCAGAGCAGTATCTGGCGATGATGGCGAGCGTGCATGATATTTCCGATCCGCAACAGCAAGCGCTGTGGCACGAGAGCGACCGCCTGTTCCACCACCAACTGGCCGCCATGACCCTTAATCCGCTCATCATCAAGATGGCCGACGAAATATCCAAAAGCATGGACCAGCCACTATGGCAAAGGCTGCGTGATGATGGAATTTACGACCCTGACCGCATCCGGCTCTACGTCGCCGAGCATCAGCTGATCTACGAAGCCATCGTCAACGGCGATGCCGACGCCGCGGCCTTTTATGTGGAAGGCCATATCAAGCGGGTGCGCAAGGACATTGCCACACGCTAGCCTGTTCCTGCCCCGCACTGCCGGAGCCGCGCCGGCCATCCCGCTCCCATCTTGCCTGAAGCGCCACCTGATGCAGCGGCAAGCACTTGCTCCCGCGCAAGCCTGTCTGCCCCTGCACAGCCTTATTCCGGTCAGAACAACGAACCAAAATGCAGGTTTAGCAGCCAGCCACGACCAAACTCTGCCATCCTGTTGCAAATTGGTCACCAATATCACCTGCATTTCATTTTTGGTTTATTTTATTTGCCACATTAACGAGTGACTGGTAATAATTCAGCCATCAACATTATTTTGGTAAACATTAAAACCAAATTTGAAAAACAGGCTTTAATAGAAGACCAGAATGCAAAGTCAATGCGAGGGGTGAAGCATCATGAACCAACCGACAAGCCTGCCGGTACTGACCGCTCAGCAAACTGCAGACATGCTGCCCTTCAAGCAGCTGTGCCAGGTACTTTCCACTGCCGCCATTGAGTATCAGGCCGGGCAGATTGCCAGCCCGGAACGGCAGATACTGCCACTGGCCGGCGAGGGTGTGCTGCTATCCATGCCGGCGACTGCACGCGATATCGGCATGCACAAGCTGGTGAATGTATGCCCGGCCAACAGCGCCAGCCAGTTACCCACCATTAACGGCATCGTCAGTGTTTACGACGCGGCTACCGGGCTGCCGCTGCTGGTGCTGGACGGCCCCACAGTCACCGCCAGACGCACCGCTGCCGTCTCCATGCTGGCCATTTCCCTGCTGCACCCGGCTGCGCCGACCCATGTCTCGCTGATTGGTAAGGGCAAGCAGGCTTCCGGGCATCTGGAGGCGCTGGCCACCTTGTATCCGGGCATCCGCGTAGATGTACATGGCCTGAACCTGGACTCCGCACAAGCATTCTGCCAACGCCACGCCGCGCTAAACCTGCAACTGCAACCGGCAAGCGGTCGCATTGCGGAAAAATCGACCGTGGTCATCATGCTGACCACCAGCAAGGCCCCGGTATACAACGAAGCTGCCCGGATCGATCGCCTGCTGATCGGTGTCGGGGCCTTCAAGCCGGACATGGCCGAGCTGGGACCTGTCTCCATCGCAGGTAGTCAGCTGTTCTCCGACGACCCGGCGGGTGCGCGCCACGAAGCCGGCGACCTGATCCAGGCCGGCATCGACTGGAACAGCGTAGCCTCGCTGGCCGACGCGGTGGCTGGCCGGGTAGACCCTGGCCGGCCGGTTATCTTCAAGAGCGTAGGCACGGCAGCATGGGACCTGGCCGCCGCACGCTGCGCACTGCAGCACTGGCAAGCCAGCCATCCCGCCAACGCATGAGCAAGCAGGGCCATGGCCCTAAGCAACAACATCGTGCCAAGCAGCACCCTCTGGCTGCGACACCCCGAAAAGGACACCAGCATGAGCATCAAACTAGAAGGCTTTGTCGTTGAAACCGTGGAAATGCATACCGGTGGCGAACCGGTACGCATCGTGTGCAATCTGATCGAACACATCAAGGGTGAGGACATTCTGGCCAAACGCCGCTTCATGAGCGAACAGCTGGACGAGGTGCGCCGTCTGCTGATGTTTGAACCGCGCGGGCATTACGACATGTATGGCGCGGTGCTGGTAGAGCCATCGCTGCCCGGTGCCGATCTGGCTGTGCTGTTCACCCATAACGAAGGCTATAGCACGATGTGCGGCCACGCCGTCATCGCCCTGGCGCGCTTTGCGGTGGATACCGGCCAGGTCAAGGCGGTGGAGCCACTCACCCGGGTGGGAATCGAATGCCCCTGCGGCCTGGTGGAAGCCTATGTCGACGTGGTGAACGGCAAAGCCGGTGCCGTGCACTTTGACAGCGTACCCGCCTTTGCTTTTGCGCTGGACCTACCGGTACAGGTGCCGGGCGTGGGCGAAGTTACCGTCGATATCGGCTACGGCGGTGCCTTTTATGCCATTACCGCTGCAGCCCGGCTGGGCGTGACACTGGATGGCCGACTGCGTGATCTGGTGGATGCCGCCTCGGCGCTGACTGCCGCCGTCAACCAGGCCATCCAGGTGCGCCACCCGGAGGCCGAGGACCTGGGCTTTTTATACGGCAGCATCCTCACCGATGGCCGCGACACGGCCGAGGCCGGCTGCAGCCGCAATGTATGCGTGTTTGCCAATGCCGAAGTGGACCGTAGCCCAACAGGGTCGGGGGTGACTGCGCGTATGGCAATTCGCCACGCCAAAGGGCAGGTTGCGCAAGGTGAGTCATGTGAGTTTGAAAGCCTGACCGGTGCGCGCTTCACCGCAGCGGTGAGACAGCCGGCCACGCTGCCGGGCCATGCCGCCGTACGTGTGCACGTGGGTGGCCGCGCCTACTACAGCGGCAAGGCCAGCTGGTCGTTGGAACCCGGTGATTTGATTGGCCAAGGATTCCTGCTGCGCTGAAATGGCACCTATCGACCGCACCCGACTTCAACTCGGCACAAATAGCCTTTGGCAACCTGCTGATGCCGATAGTTGTTACTTACTTATCGTTCGTTTTTTTGTGTTCTAAGCCATGCAAACCGCAAGGCACTGGCATCATCGAGGGCCTGATGCGACCGGAGGTGCCACTTTTTGTTTTTCGGAATCTATCGATGATTTGTCTGGGTTAAATAATTGTGGTGTCAATTCGAGGTTGGCCAACAGAAGTCGGTTTTTCATAAAAAAAGAAACTTATCCAAGGCCAATCCCATATTGGGGCATCTGTTAATTGCAGGCCTGCCAGTTGATGGTTTGATACCCGGGAATGCCTGGCTGCAAACCTTCGCAGCCAGCTGCACCCTCATTCAGCAAGGCCACCTGTCCCATGCCAGAAACAAGGGACGATTTAGCGTCTGTGGTTTCAGATGACAATGCGGATGTTGTCTATCACATTTCGTACTCCTGGCATCCCGGCTGCTGCATGCCTGGCTAACGCTTGCTCTGACCAGCTATGTACACTGCCACCAAGAATGACATCGGCGCCATCAATGCTGACGGTGATGCTGTCAATATCGCGGATGGCACGGCGCTTGAGGGCTGTTTGCACTTCTTGCTTGACTGCACTGCTGATCGGTTTGCTGCGTAGCTTGATGGCATTGCTTATGCCGGTCACCCCCGAAAGATGGCGCAACACATTGCTTGCTGCTTTGCGCTGGAAGTCCCATTCGACATCGCCGGCCAGCGTAATCCAGCCATTTTCAACCATGACCTTGATCGCATGCCCCTTGAGTGTCCCCATCAGTTGCAGCGCGCTGGCGGCTGCATGTGAAATATCGCTATCACTACGCTGTTCTGCATCAGGAACGACAACTGTCAGTTCAACCGCCAGTGCCTGAACACCCTCGACCCGCAAGGCAGCACGTTCGGCTGACCACTTCTGGGTGGCATCGGTCACGACGCCACTCAGGGTAACGACACCATCGTTGACTTGCACGCCGATTTGACTGCTATTGATCTGCGGGTCCCACTGCAATTCAGCGATGACATCAGTCTGTAGCTGGGTATCTGTCTTGATCATGATTGCTACTCCTTTGGGTCGGAACATGCATCATCACCAACAATTTGCTTAACGGTCTGTCTGCTAACGCACTTACTCCACGCCGGGCATTGAGTAACAGGGTCTGCCATAAGCAACGCAAACAATGCTTCCATCATGGCGCTGTCTCGGTTTTATTCTTGATACCCGTCTTTGGTGTACTGAACATGAGACCGGGTTAACACCAGAAATACCACGACAGCGGCAACTGGAACTGTAGCATGGCAATAAGCTTGCCGAGCCTGAGGGTACAGAATCTGTTCGACGACTTACTAATCGGGCAGACCGCTCGGCGTGGCGTTATCGCCGCATGAAAGCCCTACATGGCCCCCTGTCAGTGACTATGTATGCTACTGCACCGACTGCGCTCGCTCTGATGCATAAAGATATCCTGACCGGCTGCCATGTGCATATGCCGGTACTCAAACAGGAGCCGCACAGTGAACCCTATTACCTTTTTCATTGTTGTCAGTTTGCTCGCCATTGGCGCTGGTATCGGCATGCTGGGGAGTACCTGGCTGGCGGTCATGGTCTGGTGCCTTGGCATCCTGATTGGCATGTCACTCAAAATGGCTAATACCTGGCAGAAATTTGTAGTACTACGTGCGGGCAAGCTGCAAGGCGTGCGCGGCCCGGGCCTGTTTGCCATCATCCCCGTGCTGGATAGCGTGGTAGCCATTATTGACGAGCGCATCCAGACAACTGCATTCAATGCCGAGCAGGCACTTACTCGGGATACCGTACCGGTCAATGTTGATGCCGTCATTTTCTGGCATGTACACGATGCACAAAAGGCTGCGTTGGCAATTACCGATTTTCAACAGGCCATTGACAGGGTAGCCCAGACTTCGCTGCGGGAAATGATTGGTTCTTCAATGTTGGCGGCATTGTTATCAGACCGGCGCGCCGCAGACCAGCAACTGTGCGCAGATATTGGTCATAAAACCAGTGAGTGGGGCATTACGGTCAGCTCGGTGGAAGTAAGGGATGTTGCCATTCCTGTGGCATTACAGGATGCCATGTCACGCCAGGCACAGGCCGAGCGTGAGAAGCAGGCCCGCATCATTCTTGGCGCTGCGGAGGCTGAAATTGCCGGCCAGTTTGTCCAGGCTGCTCGTATTTACCAGGCGCAGCCCGGAGCGTTGCAGCTGCGTGCGATGAACATCATCTACGAAACAACAAAGGAGCGAGGAACCACCATTCTGATTCCCAGCGCCATGGTGGACAGCATGAACCCTGCCGTTGTGGCTTTGGCCGTCACAGCAAGTAGCATTCTGCCTTCCGAAGAAAACACGACACCCGGACCAGAATGAGTTCTGGACATGATCACCAGCGCTGTTGCGCCAGCACGGCCACTCACTGGAGAAACACCATGATCTTTACTTTTCATTCACAGGCATCCGGTAATTTGCTGATGTTTGATTACGATGCTGTGAATCGCCCTGGCCTCTCTAGACACTCTTGAGCCGTTGGAAATATTGCTTCTCAAGCTCTACCGGCACTAGCCCGTTTGCGGAGGAATGCCGACGTTTCGGGTGGTAGAACATCTCGATGCGATCATGGCTCAAGCACAGGGATGACTCATGCTCCGCTGAAAAATCTGTACTTTCTCGACACGAAAAACATCGCAAGAAAGACCACTTAGCCTCATTTGCCCAGCACTAATGCGCAGCAGGAGAAGCAGCAATCCCGGTAAAGATCATCGCTTGCATATGTGAGACGATTTCATCATTGCTATAGCGTCCAAAGTCTTTCATGTAATCGACAGCCGGGTCGCAAGTGCGCGAATAATAGGCGTATAGAAGTACATCCGTCGGCAGATCGGAACGGATTTCTCCGGCAGATTTTGCTTGCTCCACAATGGCCTGCAACTGTTTGTGCAGTTTGTAGACACGCGTCACATACCGGATGCTGCGTGTCAGCATTTCCCTCACCTGCGGACTGGTGGATGGCAAAAACGGTAGCCCGCCCTCCAGCCTTATCCGCAGCGCCCATTCCAGCAGACTGCCTAAACGGGCTTTACCGCTCAGTGAGTCGTCCAGCCGTTCAAGATAGTCAAGCGCCCCATCCAGCAACCGGATCATCACCTCCGTCGCAAGATCTTCCTTCGACTTGAAATGTTTGTACAAGCTGGGCTTGGAGATACCGGCACCTTCCGCGACATCGTCCATGGTCATCAGGTCGAATCCCTTGCTCGCCAACAAATGTGTAGTGGCATCCAGCACAGCCTGTTCGCGCAACTTGAACGCCTGATCCTTGAAGCTGAGCTTGCTTAAAATACTCATGAGTACGACCTTTTACTAATCAGTAGCTTTTTTTCCAAAGCGGTTATATGCTGAATATAAGCACTGCGCCGCCGGGTGCCAAGTGATTTGAATGGATTGATCGCAGAGGGTGCACTTGGCCCTTGTGCAGAGGCCCTTCCGCACAGCCCTCTGCAGGCCAGGAACATGTCATAACGTCTTTTCCGGGAGTGATGGTGAACGCAAATCCAGTCCAGCGTCAGCGCGTGGCAGTCATCGGTGCCGGAATTGCCGGACTCGGCAGTGCTTGGCTACTTTCCGCCGGCCATGACGTCACCTTGTTCGAGGCTGCTGATTATGCCGGCGGGCATACCAATACGGTGGATCTGGAGCTGGAAGGCCACGCTTTCTCGGTTGATACCGGTTTTCTGGTTTTCAACGAGCGCACCTACCCTAATCTGATTGCGCTATTCGATGAGCTGGACGTAGCTTCTTGCGGAACCGAGATGTCCTTTAGCGTCTCCCTGGACCAAGGGCGTGACGAATGGGCAGGCAGCAATCTGGATACCGTGTTTGCACAACGCGGCAAACTGCTGTCACCCGGTTTCTACCGCATGCTGTCCGATATTCTGCGTTTCAATAAGGCAGCACCTCGCTTGCTGGAAGGTGCGCTCAAAGACCAGCTATCGCTAGGCAAACTTCTGCAGCAAGAAGGCTTTGGTCAACGCTTTCGCGATCAATATCTGGTGCCAATGGCCGCGGCCATCTGGTCCAGCCCCAATAGTGAGATTCTGGAGTTTCCGGCAGCGACCTTCTTGCGCTTCTGCATGAATCACGGTTTGTTGCAGATCAGTCAGCGCCCGCGCTGGTTTACCGTACCCGGCGGGGCGCGTCAGTATGTCAGAAAACTGCTGGTGCACATTCCAGATTTACGCCTGTCTTCGCCAGTGCTGTCGGTGCATCGCGATGAGGATGGCGTGATTGTGAATAGCCGCCATGGGCAAGAGCGCTTCGACAGCGTGGTCTTTGCCACTCACGCCCCTCAAACCCTTGCCATGCTGGCAGATGCCAGTACAGAAGAGCGAGCTGTGCTGGGCGCGGTGCGCTATCAAGCCAATACGGCAGTATTGCACGGCGATCCGGCTTTATTGCCCAAGCGGCACAAGGTGTGGTCGGCCTGGAACTTCCTGGCCGACAGCAGACAATCAGCACAGCGCGCTGTGTGTGTCAGCTATCTACTCAATACGCTACAGCCTGTACCGGTTTCTTCGCCCATCATCGTCACCCTGAATCCGGTACGGGAGCCAGAGCGATCGCTGGAGTATGCCCGCTTCATCTATGAGCACCCTTTGTTCGATAAAGCTGCGATTCAAGCCCAGACCCGGCTACCCGCCTTGCAGGGCAAGCGCCACACTTGGTTCGCCGGAGCCTGGACCGGTTATGGGTTCCACGAAGATGGTCTGAAATCAGCATTGCGCGTAGCGCAGGACTTTGTCGCACTGCCAAGATGGGCGAGGCTGGACTGATGACTGATGCTTATATCGTCAAGGGAACGATCATGCACCAGCGGCTGCGCCCTGCTCATCACCGCTTTCGGTATCCGGTGTTTGCCGTGCGCTTGCGTTTGTCAGCGCTGGATGAGATTGGCAACGCCTGGTTCGGGGTCAATCGCTTCCGTTTGATGTCTGTGCGTACTGGCGACTACGGACCGCGCGATGGCAGTCCACTCCTACCCTGGATTCGCAGTCAATTGGCCAAGGCCGGTTTGCCTGATGATGGCGAGGTCTGGCTGCAAACCTTTCCCCGCCTGTTCGGCTATGCATTCAACCCGGTCAGCTTCTGGTACTGCCATGATGTCAACGGACAGTTGGTGGCGGTGCTTGCCGACGTCAACAATACATTTGGTGAACACCACGCCTACCTTCTGGCCAATAAAAATGGCCAGCCCATTCGCAATGGCATTGCCCTCACCTGCGTCAAACAGTTGCATGTATCCCCCTTCTGCCAAGTCGCCGGTCATTACCTGTTCAGGCTGGCCGAGCGGGCTGATCGCATGCTGATGCGCATTGATTACCACGATGCGGATGGTGTGCTGCTCAATACCAGTGTTTCCGGTGACATGACACCGCTGACAGCGGCTACCGCACTTTCAGCCCTGCTACAGCAACCCTTGCTGACGGTGTCCATCATGCTGCGCATTCATTGGCAGGCATTACGTCTGTTGTGCAAGAAAGTGCCGTTCTTCGGCAAACCGCAGCCACCATCCAGCCATCTGACTCACGGACAGGAGTTCCACCCATGAGCCTTTCCCGCGCCCTAGACATCCCGCGCGGCACACCTTCTTTTACCGGCAAGATCCTGCTATCCAGGCTGAGTCGGCTATGCCATGGCAGCTTGCGCCTGATTACGCCGGATGGTTCCGCGCACTGGTTCGGCACCGCGGGGGAGACACCGGATGCCGAGTTGCATGTGCACGACTGGGCAGCCTGCAGCAAGCTGCTGCTGGCCGGAGATATCGGTTTTGCCGAAGCTTACCGAGACGGCTTGCTTGACTCGCCCGATCTGGTCGCCTTGCTAAGGCTGGCACTGCGCAATCAAACCGTACTCGGCACTGCCGCTAGTGGCAGCCTGCCGGCTCGTACCTGGTATTGGCTGAAACACAGGCTGCGCCGCAACAGCAAAGCCGGTAGCAAACGTAACATCCATGCGCACTATGATCTGGGCAACGACTTCTACCAGCTGTGGCTGGATCCTACTTGGACTTACTCCAGCGCCTGGTTCGATGGCCATTACGCTTTGCCCTTAGCGCAAGCACAGGCAGCCAAATACCAGCGCATCTGCGATGTACTGGGACTGAAACCTGGCATGCGGGTACTGGAGATAGGTTGTGGCTGGGGCGGCTTTGCCGAACACGCGACACAGCAAGGCATCGCCGTGCATGGCGTCACCATTTCCAACGCCCAACTGGAATTCGCGCAGCGACGTCTGGCCAACAACGTGCTGGCACGACTGGAATGGTGTGATTACCGCGATCTGCACGGCAAGTACGATGCCATTGTTTCCATCGAAATGTTTGAAGCAGTGGGCGAAGCCTATTGGCAAGGCTACTTCCACACACTACGCAAGCTGCTCAAACCAGACGGCAAGGCACTGGTGCAAAGCATCACCATTGCAGATAGCCGCTTCGAACGTTATCGCGCCGCTAGCGACTTTATTCAGGCCTTCATTTTCCCGGGGGGTATGCTGCCCAGCCGTAGTGAGTTCCAGCACCAGGCTACCCTGGCAGGTCTGCGCACCTGCGACCGACTGGATTTTGGCCACGACTACGCGGAAACCCTGCGCCGGTGGCGGCATGGTTTTGAACACGCGCTCGACGCAGTACTCAAGCTCGGCTTTGACAATGCCTTCATCCGCATCTGGCGGCTTTACCTATGCTATTGCGAGGCCGGTTTTGACGAAGACAGCATAGGTGTATCCCAGTTCTTGCTGCAGGAAGCACAACCGTGAAGCGCCTGTGTATCGTGCTGCTGACCGGGCTACCGCTATTGGCTTCTTGCAGTACGCCTGACATACAAAGCTACCGCGACAACACGCCCAAGTTGGATTTGTACCAGTTTTTCTCCGGCCACACCCAGGCCTGGGGAATGTTCCGTGACCGTAGCGGCAAACTGATCAAGCGCTTCAGCGTGGACATCAACAGCCACCGCGATGGTGATGCACTGATTCTGGATGAACACTTTCTTTACGCCGACGGCACACGCCAGCAACGCAGCTGGCGTCTTGTACCCAAAGGTGATGGCAAGTGGCACGGCACGGCGGCAGATGTGATCGGTGAGGCCGAAGGTGAAGTGGCTGGCAACGCACTGCACTGGCGCTACAGTCTGCGCCTGCCGGTAGACGGGCGGGAATGGGCGGTGGACTTCGATGACTGGATGTTCCTGCAGGACAATTACACCATGCTCAATAGCGCGCACATGAGCAAATTCGGCTTCGGACTGGGTGAAGTCAGCCTGTTTTTCCGCAAGGAGTAGGGCCATACCATTTGCACCTCCCAATACCCCCATTCGCAGCTGGCCTGGCCAGCGCGTATGGCTGATCGGGGCATCCAGCGGCATTGGCGCTGCGCTAGCACGTCACCTGCTTGAAAAGGGTGCCGACGTGGTGCTGTCTGCGCGACGGCAAGCCGCATTGCGACAAGTGGCGGCTGGTCATGCACATGCACAGGTGCTGGTACACGATGTCACCGATCCGGACTCTTGGCATCAATGCTGGGCACAACTTCACGCACAAAACCACCTGCCCGATCTTGTCGTGTTCTGCGCTGCCGATTACCGGCCCGAACAAAGCTGGCAACTACATTCTGAACAAGTTCGGCAAACCCTGGACACCAATCTGGCAGGCGTGTACTTCGGTCTGGAAACCATGCTGCCGGATCTGATGACACGCCGTTCCGGTGGCCTTGCCCTGGTAGCCAGCGTAGCCGGTTATATCGGCCTGCCCGGTGCCTGCGTCTACGGACCCAGTAAGGCGGCATTGATCAATCTGGCCGAGCTGCTGTATGCCGAACTCAAACGCTACTGCCTGAATGTTTACCTCATCAATCCGGGTTTCGTCACCACCCGGCTTACCGCACTCAACGACTTCCCGATGCCGGCCATCATCAGCCCGGACGAAGCGGCCGCACGTATTGTGCATGGCCTGGAGCGCGGTTGTTTTGAAATCCATTTTCCTCGCAGGTTTACGCTATGGATCAAGCTGCTCGCGAAGCTGCCTTACTGTCTCAGACTGCCCTTGCTGCGCCATCTGGTGCGCAACTGAGGCCGCAATTGACGAAGCTGGTTGACTGGTACACCCATTTGACCCCGGAGACGCTAGCGAACATTAGCGACTTCTATGCCGCCAGTGCCTGCTTCAAGGACCCCTTCAATACCGTGCAGGACCGGGAAGGCATCACTACGGTGTTCCGTCACATGTTCAAGACCCTGGAAACGCCGGCCTTCATCATTCGCGAACAATTGCTGGACGGCGACCAGGCCTTCATCACCTGGGACTTCCGCTTCCGCAAAGGCGGCAAGGATTATCTGCTGCACGGTGGTAGCCACTTGCGCTTCAATGCCAGCGGCAAGGTTATCCGGCATCGGGATTACTGGGACTCAGCCGAGGAGTTGCTACACAAGCTGCCACTGATCGGGCCACCGCTACGCTTGCTGCGCCGCATGCTGTCGGTGCGTGACGAGGGAGAAAGCCAATGAGCAGCCGCTTCAAGGGCAACAAATCCAGCCTGCCAGCCAAGCCTTGTGCCGTATGCGGCAGGGCCATGAGCTGGCGGCGCAAGTGGACCCAGTGTTGGGATGAAGTGAAATACTGCTCTGAACGCTGCCGCCGACAGCACTGACATCATGCGGACTACTCTCTACTGTTTTCGTGACAATTTGCGTCTGCATGACAAGCCGGCCTTGCTGGCGAGTGGTCAGCAGGCCAACGGTGTTTGCCGGGCACAATGGGGTACAGCATGACCGAGCTGAGACTGATCCTGGGAGACCAGCTCAACCCCAAGCACAGCTGGTTTGCCCGGCAGCGCGATGACGTGGTTTACCTGCTGCTGGAGCTGCGTCAGGAAACCGGCTATGTGCTGCACCATGCGCAAAAGCTGCTGGCCGTGCTGGCCGCCATGCGTGACTTTGCCCGTTGGCTGAAAGCCGAAGGCCATCGGGTGCGCTATGTCACCATCGATCATCCGTCCAATCGCGGTGCGCTGGAAGACAATCTGGACGCACTGCTACAGCACTATCAGGCCAGCGCGTTCTTGTGGCAGCTGCCGGATGAATGGCGTCTGGACCAGCAATTGCACGCCTGGGCAGCACGACAGGCCATCCCCTGCCAGGCAGTGGATAGCGAACATTTCTACACCCACCGCCATGATGCAGGCCAGTTGTTTGCCGGCAAGGCGCAGTGGCGCATGGAAATCTTTTATCGTCAGATGCGCAAGCAATACAGCGTCTTGCTCGACGACGGCGGCAAACCCGCCGGTGGCAAATGGAATTTTGATCAGGATAACCGCAAGGCCTGGCGTGGCGCGCCGCCGCCCCCGCCCGACACGCGCCCCAGCCACGACCACCGCCAACTATGGCAAACCTTGCAAGACGCTGGCATTTCCTCCTTCGGCCAGCCTTGTGCCGAGGCCTTGCGCTGGCCGCTCAACCGCGCTGAGGCACTGCATCAACTGCATGACTTCATCCGCCAGGCCCTGCCACACTTTGGTGATTATCAGGATGCAATGCACACAGACGAACCGCGCCTGTTTCATTCCCTGCTGTCTTTCGCACTCAACACCAAGATGCTGTCGCCACGCGAAGTGGTGACCGCTGCCGAGCAAGCCTGGCTGGCCGGTGCAGCACCGCTGGCGGCGGTGGAAGGTTTTATCCGCCAGATTCTGGGCTGGCGTGAATACGTGCGCGGAGTGTACTGGGCACGCATGCCGGACTATGCCCACAGCAATGTGTTCCAGCATCACCGCCCTTTGCCCGGCTGGTTCTGGCATGGACACACCGGCATGCGCTGCCTGGCCCACGCCGTCGGTCAATCACTGCGTGATGCCTATGCGCACCACATCCAGCGACTGATGGTCATCGGCAACTTTTCTCTGCTGGCAGGCCTGTCACCTCAGGCGCTGCATGAATGGTATCTGGGCGTGTACATCGATGCCTTCGAATGGGTTGAGCTGCCCAATACGCTGGGCATGAGCCAGTTTGCCGATGGTGGACTGCTGGCCAGCAAGCCCTATGTTTCCGGCCATGCCTACCTGCATCGCATGAGCAACTACTGTGGCGGCTGCCGCTACCGGCGTGAGGCGCGGCACGGTGAGGACGCCTGCCCATTCAATGCCCTGTACTGGGATTTTTTCCGCCGCCAGCGCGCGCGCCTGGGGGATAACCCACGGCTAGGGCTGATCTACAAACAACTGGACCAGATGAGCAATACCGAACTGACGGCACTGCGCGACAGTGCCGAACGCATTTTGCAAGGGCTGGAAACCCTGTGACTCCCTCACCCAAGGAAAACACCATGCGCCTTCCTCGACTATCCCACTTCGTCCTCATCGGCTGCGGCGTGTTGCTGACCGCCTGCTCCACCCTGCCGCCACCGGGCATTACCCCGGTTAGCGGCTTCGAATTGCAACGCTATAGTGGCAAGTGGTATGAAATCGCCCGGCTGGACCACAGCTTCGAGCGCGGCCTGAGTGATGTCAGCGCCAGCTACGCACCCAAAGCCGATGGCAGCGTCAGCGTGATCAACCGTGGCTTTGACAGTGAGGCCGGGCGCTGGAAACAGGCAGAAGGCCGGGCACTGTTTAATGGTGATCCGCACAGCGGCTCCTTGAAAGTGTCCTTCTTCGGGCCCTTCTATGGCGGCTATCACGTAGTGGCGCTGGATCCTGATTACCGCTGGTCCATGGTGGCTGGCAATGATCGTTCTTACCTGTGGATTCTGGCGCGAGAAAAGCGCTTGCCGGATGCAGTGCTGGCCAAACTGCTGGCGCAGGCGCGGCAGCTGGGCTTCGACACCGACAAGCTGACCCAGGTCAGCCAGACCCGCAGCAACGACTGAGCCATGCGCATCAAACTCAATCCACGCAAGCTGCTGTTAAGCAAATGGACCGCACTGCAGCCACGTAATAAGGAAAAACACTTCCTGGTGGTGCGGGTGCTACAGCCAGAGGATCCACAGGCCGCCATCACCGAAGTGGAGCTGGAAGCCGTCCATAGCCGCCACAGCCGCATCATTCCCTGGAAAACGCTGACCGATGCCGAACACTGGCAGCAAGGCTGGCACTGATCCTCATACATGAAAACCAGACATCCATGCGCAAATCCATCGCCATCATCGGAGCCGGCATTGCCGGCCTTTCTTGCGCCGCCACCCTGCGCGATGCCGGTCATCACGTCGTCGTTTTTGATAAAGGCCGTGGGCTGGGAGGCCGCTTGTGCACTCGGCGGGGCGAAGGCTGGCAGGCCGATCACGGTGCGCAATATTTCACTGCTCGCCATCCGCTCTTCCAACAGCAAGTCCAAAACTGGCTGGGTAACGGCAGTGTCGCCATCTGGCAGGCCCACCCCGCCGTGCTGGGCAGCAGTCAGGTACCGGCGCATGACGCCCCGGTACGCTACCTTGGCGTGCCAGGCATGTCTGCACCGGCCAAAGCACTGGCCGCCGGGCTGGAAGTCCACACCAGTCACACTATCCAGGGGCTGATCCACGCAGCCGATGGCTGGCGGCTAAGCAATGCTGAACACGGTCAGCTTTCTGGAATCCACTCCCAGGTAGTGGTGGCTTTACCATCGCCCCAGGCAGCCTCGCTGCTGGCACAGGCCTCACCCTCGCTATCCACCTTGGCTGCAGCTCACCGCATGCTGCCTTGCTGGACCGTCATGGCCCAACTGGAAGAGCCGGCACAGCTCGGATTTGAGGCTGCTTTTGTCAATTCAGGCCCGCTACGCTGGCTGGCCCGCAACAACAGCAAACCGGGCCGCAGCGGACAGGAATGTTGGGTACTGCAAGCGAATGCGCACTGGAGTGCTGCACATCTGGAAGATGACGCCGCCAGCGTTAAGCAAGCCCTGCTGATGGCATTTGAACAACTGGGTGGGCCGCCTGCGGTAGCCAGTTCTGCACACCGTTGGCGCTACGCCGACTGTGAGGCAAGTAACCTCGGCAGTGTGTGGGATGCAACGCTGGGCATTGGACTGTGTGGCGACTGGCTGCATGGCGGCAAGGTGGAAGGTGCCTGGCTCAGCGGCCACCACCTGGCCAATAAGATACTGGAGCGCGAACAAGGGTGAGCCATGGCGAATGCCATTAGAACTACACGCATGCTGCCGTGCGCATGCACGTAAGGGGCGTGCCTACAGCAGCGGCAAGGCCAGTTGGCCGCGGCTTTCTGCTGCGCTAAGCGTGACGGATACAGGACCGCCAGCTCGCCATCCTGCGCCATGCCCAGGCTGACCATTACCACATCCGGCGGGTAGTCTTTGCCTGCCGCAGGCAGCGTCCGGAACCGGTGTTGTCACCGCTGGGCCGCAGCCCGCAAACAAGGCCGCATCAGCCGGCCAGCCAAGCGGCAAGCTGCCGCTGTGGCAGCGGATCCCCCAGCGCTTCAATCAGAAAATCGACAAAAGAAGCAATACGCGCCGAAACCGCCGTATTGCGGTAGTAAACCGCCTGCACCGGCTGCAGCATCTCCTGGGTATGCGCCGGCAGCAGCGGCAGCAGATGGCCGGCAGCGCGATCCGCCGCCGTCATGAAATCCGACAGGCAGGCGATGCCATTACCCGTGAGCGCCAGCTGGCGCAGCGTTTCGCCACTGGAGGCACGTACTGTCGGCGTTATCCGCAAATACCCGCCATCGCTGCCGGGCAGTGGCCACAGATTGAGCGACTCCGGCTCGCTGAAGCCCAGCAGCACATGTCGGTCCAGTTCGGCCATGGTTTGCGGCTGGCCATGCGCCGCCAGATAGGCCGGGCTGGCCAGCAGGCGCACCTGGCTATAGGCAATCAACCGGCTATGCAGGGTGGAATCCTTCAACTGGCCAATGCGGATGGCAACATCGGTACGGCGTTCCAGCAAGTCGATGATGCCTTCATTGCTGTTCAGCTCCAGCTCCACCTGCGGAAAACGCGCACGATACGCCTGCACCAGCGGCACGATGACATGCAGCATGAAGGGTGATGCCGCATCAATGCGCAAACGCCCCGACGGCATGGCCCGGCGTGCGCGCATCTGCTCCTCGGCACGCTCTACCGATTCCATGATGGTGCGGGCATTGTGCAGAAAGGCCTGGCCCTCCTCGGTCAGTTCCAGCCGCCGTGTGGTACGGCGCAGCAAGGTCGTCTCCAGCTTTTCTTCCAGCCGCCCCAGCGAACGGCTGCACGCTGACACGGTCAGACCCAGTTGCTGGGCTGCGGCAGTAATCGACCCGGCATCCACCACGGTGGCAAATACCTGCATTTCATCCAGCGTGATGTTCATTATTGAATTTAATTCAAAATAATTTCGTTTATAACCTGCTTTTTGTGCAAAAGCAAAGCAGGCACACTGCAGGCAGTCCCTAGTCGACACCCCATTCCTGCCTACCCGTCTTGCCAGGCAGGAATGGGCAATGCCGCCAGCAACCAGGAAAGCAGCCACATGCCCACACCCACCCCTTATGTCATCAACCTCGCCATTCCCGACAGCACTGAGCGAGCGCTACCACAACACACCCAGCACCCGGAGGGGCAGCAATGAGCCCGATAGCAAACACTGTGCCGTCCAGTAGCGACAAGGCCTGGCTGTCTTTGCTGGCACTGGCCATGGGTGCATTCAGCATCGGCACCACCGAGTTCTCGCCCATGGGCCTGCTGCCGGTCATTGCGCAGGGCGTGCATGCATCCATTCCGGCTGCCGGCATGCTGATCACCGCCTACGCCATTGGCGTGATGCTGGGTGCACCGCTGATGACCATCTTGCTGTCGCACTGGCCGCGCCGCCGGGCCCTGATTGTACTGATGAGCATTTTCACCGTGGGTAATCTGCTGTCCGCCGTGTCAACCGACTACACCACACTGCTGCTGGCCCGCCTGGTGACCAGTCTCAATCACGGTGCATTTTTCGGACTGGGTTCACTGGTGGCGGCCAGCGTGGTGCCGCGCCACAAACAGGCCAGCGCCGTTGCCACCATGTTTATGGGACTGACCATCGCCAATATCGGCGGCGTACCGGCTGCCACCTGGCTGGGGCAGGCCATAGGCTGGCGGATGTCGTTTGCCGCCACTGCCGTGCTGGGACTAATCACCATGCTGACCCTGCGGCTTGCCTTGCCGCGTGGCGAGGCCGGACAGGCACCGCAGGTAAGACGTGAGCTGAAGGTGCTGACCCGCCCGCAGGTACTGACGGCCATGGCCACGACCGTGCTGGGTTCTGGTGGCATGTTCACGCTCTACACCTATATCGCGCCGACGCTGCAACAGCTGACCGGAGCCACACCCGGCTTTGTCACAGCCATGCTGGTGCTGGTGGGAGTCGGTTTCTCGATCGGCAATCTGGCCGGTGGCCGGCTGGCCGACCGCACGCTCAACGGCAGCCTGATCGTCTTTCTTACCCTGCTGGTTGCCATCATGCTGGCTTTCCCGCAGCTGGCGCAAAGCCATGGCGGAGCTGCCTTTGCCATCGTGGTATGGGGCATTGCCACCTTTGCCGTGGTGCCTCCATTGCAGATGCGGGTGATGCGGGCTGCTGCAGAAGCACCCGGGCTGGCGTCCTCGGTCAATGTCGGTGCATTCAACCTGGGTAATGCGCTGGGGGCCGCTGCCGGTGGTGCCGCCATCTCGACAGGGCTGGGCTATGCAGCTGTCCCGATTGTCGGCGCGTTGATCGCAGGCGCGGGCCTGCTGCTGGTGCTGGCCCAACTGGCCCGGCAACGGCAGGCAGCACAGGGCGCACGCACCGAAACCTGCCAGGTCAAATCCTGATTTTCATGCCGGGGCAACCGCCCCGCCAGCCACCCCATTTACTCACCATGGAGCACACACCATGAACAAGATTCCCGCCTTCGGCCTCGGCACTTTCCGCCTGCAAGGCCAGCAGGTCATCGATTCGGTCAGCACCGCCCTCGAACTGGGCTACCGCACCATCGACACTGCGCAGATCTATGACAACGAAGCCGAAGTAGGACAGGCCATTGCCGCATCCGGCATCGCCCGCGACCAGCTGTTTCTCACTACCAAGATCTGGGTGGAGCATATGTCCGCGGACAAGCTGCTACCCAGCCTGATGCAAAGCCTGGACAAGCTGCGAACAGACCACGTGAACCTGACGCTCATCCACTGGCCGGCACCCGAGCACGGCATTGCCGTGGAAGAGTGCATGACGGCACTGGCCCGGGCGCAGCAACAGGGGCTGACGCGTCGTATCGGCGTGTCCAACTTCAATATCGATCTCACCCGACAGGCCATTGCTGCCGTTGGCCAACAGGCCATCGCCACCAATCAGATCGAACTGAGTCCCTATCTGCAAAACCGCAAACTGGCCGGCTTCCTGCAGGATGCAGGCATCCACGTCACCTCCTACATGACCCTGGCCTATGGCAAAGTGCTGGGCGATCCGCTACTGGCCGACATTGCCCGCCGCCATCAGGCCACGGTTGCCCAGGTGGCATTGGCCTGGGCCATGCAGCTGGGTTATTCCGTCATTCCTTCATCCACCCGCCGCGAAAACCTGGCCAGCAATCTGCAGGCAATGCAGCTGCGCCTGAGCGCCGAGGACATGGCCGCCATTGCCAGCCTGGAGCGTAATGGCCGCGAGGTGAACCCCGCCGGTCTGGCCCCGGACTGGGACTGAGGCCGCATCAGCTCATGCTCTGATACAGCTCGTCTTCCTGGGCAAAATGCAGTTGCAACACCGTATCCAGGCTGTACAGCGTGCGTTGCAACTCCAGTATTTCCAGCTGTGATGCAGGCCGGGGCAAGGTGGCTATCTGCATGGCCAGCTTGCGGGAGAGCTTGAAAATTTCCTGATGGCTGCGGCTCAGCGCAGCCAGCGGGTCCTCACCGCCCAGCACCTGCGCCATGGCCGGGTAGACATGCTGCTCTTCCATTTTTTCATGCGGTAGCAGCTGCTGGGTCAGCATGGCATCCAGCCGTGCCAGCTCCTCCAGCTGCTGGGCATGCTGCAGTTGCGGCAGGCCGCGCGCCAGTGCCGACAGCTGCTGCAGCAGAGGATGCAGCTTTGCATGCTCGTCATTCAGTTGCTGCGCGGCATCCGTTGTCAAAGGCCGGGTCTGCAGTAGTGCCGGATGCGGTGCGAGCGCCCGCAGGGCATTCAGGATGACGGCAACATCAATCAGCTCCTGCAACACGGCCCCGGCAACCGGCGGCAGATAGCCAATGGCAGCCGCCAGCATCGCCAGCAAAGACAGGCCCATGCCGGCCATCACGCTTTGCCGGGCAATCGCCATGGTTCGATGTGCGGTCATCACCGCCTCGGCCAGCCGGTCCAGCCTGTCGTTCAGCAAGACGACTCCCGCACTCTCGGCCGCTGCAGCAGCCCCCTGCCCGCCCATTGCCACGCCGACACCGGCGGCACTGAGCGCCGGCGCATCGTTTACACCATCCCCCACCATGATGGTGACCCCCAGGCTGGCGGCCTGCTGCAGCTGACGCAGCTTATCCTGTGGCTGTAGCCCGGCATAAATCCGGTCCACGCCGATACCATGGCCGATGGCTTCCGCCACATCCTGCCGATCACCGGACAGCATGCTGATCTGCCTGATTCCGCTACGGCGCAACATGCGCAGGGCGCGCGGGGTTTCCAGCCGCAGCTGGTCCGACATTTCCAGTACACCCAGCAATTCGCCATCACGCGCAACAAACACCGCACTGGCCCCCTCGATATCCAGACGTGCCTGCAATGTCGTTGCCCAGGCGGGCATGGCCTTGAGCTGTCCGGCCACAAAGGCATGGCTACCCAACACCAGCCGATGACCATCCAGCATGCCACTCAAGCCGGCCCCTGGTGTTTCTTCCAGTTGCTGCGGCATGGGCAGACCGGTTTCGCCCTGATCCAGTGCCGCCTGCAACACAGCGGTGGCAATCACATTGCAGGACATCTGATCCAGTGCTGCCGCCAAGCGCAGCACCTCGGCGGGCGCAATGGCCACCGCCGGGTGAATGGCAACCAGCTTGGCCTTGCCACCAGTCAGGGTGCCGGTCTTGTCAAAAAACAGCAGCGTGGCACGATCCAGCGCCTCCAGCACGGCCCCGCCCTTTACCAGTACGCCTCGGCTGGCACAGCGGGAGATGCCCGACAGCATGGCCACTGGCACGGCCAGCACTAGCGGACAAGGCGTGGCCACCACCAGGACGGCCAGCGCCCGTAGCGGGTCCTGGCTTAGCAGCCAGGCAAGGCCGGCCAGACCCAATGCCAAAGGGATGAACCACAGCGCATAACGGTCAGCCATGCGGGTAAGCGGTGCCCGCGCCTGGCTGGCCTCGGACACCAGTTTCACGATGCCACTGAAGGTGCTTTGTGCGGCCGTGGTGGTTGCCGTCATGCTGAAAGCAGCCGCGGCATTCAGCGTGCCACTGCGCAACAGTGCGCCGGTTTGATGTGCAACCGGCTTGGCTTCACCGGTAAGGGCCGACTCGTCCAGCAAGGCGGCGTCATCCAGCAACCGGCCATCTACCGGCACGGTTTCACCGGCCTTCACCAGCAGCCGGTCGCCAACCCTTACCTCCTCCAACGCAACCCGCTGCAGGCCATTGGCTTCCACCCGGTTGGCATGGCGAGGTGCACGGGCCAGCAGGCCGGACATCTCGCGCTCGGCACGCCCGGCGGCATAGCTGTCCAGCCAGCGACCGCTGGCGGTCATCGCCGCGATGATGGCCGCCGTCAGTGGCTGATCCAGCGCCAGAGAACCGGCAATTGACAACAGCGCCAGCAGATCAACCCCGACATCGCGCTGCCGGATGGCACGCCATGAATCCAGCAACAGCAGCAGCACGGCCGGCATGGCCGATGCCGCCAGCATGACATCCACCGGCATGCTCAGGCCGGACATGCGCTGTAGCGCCCATGCCAGCAAGGCCAGCAGTGGAGAGGACAGCAAGACCGCATAAAGCAGGTTCTGGTTTTTTTTCACCTGGGAAACCTAGTGATCATGAGGAGATGCCACCGGGCTGGCGGCATGGTCAAAGCTGATGTCCAGCAGAGGCGCGTCTGCTTCTGCCTGACAGGCCAATATCCAGCCATCGTCGATTTCTTCTTGAGATAGCACAAGATTATTGTGCATGACGACCTTGCCCTGCGCCACCTTGCATCGACATGCACCACACATGCCGGCCCGGCAACGACAGGGCGGCTGCAACCCATGCTGCTCCATCGCATCCAGCAGACGATGACCAGCGGGCAGCAAGAGCTGGTGGCTGGTGCCGTACAACCGTACCTGCAACCGGGCACCGTCAAGCGGAGACTCCGGCTGCGGTGCGGGGGACGCTGCCATCCTGGGCGGACTGGTTTCAACACGCTTCCGCCTGGACAAGCCCAGCATGAAACCCACTGCCGGGCGGCGAAACAACAGCAACAAGCCTATATGCAGGCCAATCAGCCACAAGCTCAGTTTTGCCAGCATGGCGTGGACATCGGCGGCATCCACCAAGGGCAAACCAGCAAACAGTCTCCCCAGCGCTTCGGCACCAGGCTGCGGCATCAGCCACTGCAGGCCATGACTGATCACCGCCGCGTTATCCACCATCAGCACGCCGCTTGACACCAGCAGCGCCATGACACTCAGCAGGCCAAGGGTAAGGCCCCTGCTCCACTGCCCGCTACTACGCAGGCGCGCCAGATTCACGCCAGCAGGAAAACCCTTTCTGCGCGACCATGCCGCCCACACGCGCCAGCCCAACAGCAACAGACAGCCATATCCCAGCCAGGCATGTAGCAGGCCGGCATTCTCTCCGCTCAGATAGGCCAACAGGAAAACCGCAGCCATCACCCAGTGAAACATCCTGAAACCCATATCGCCTCTCCCATCAGCCTGGAACAGGCCCGCATCATGCGGCGGGATGCTTAATGCGCAATTAAACCGCTTACCGTGGTGCCATTGTTTCCACCACACGCGTTAAGCGCTGCTTAAGCCGGTAAAACTAACATCAGCCTGTGTTCAATACAGGAGAGCGAACAATGCGCCCATGGATGATCCTGACCCTGCTGATGGCCAGCGGGGCAGTCATGGCAAGCCCGGCCATCATCAGCGACTATGCTGGCCAGGCAAAGCAGGCCAATAGCGGATTTGCCGGGTTTTCTGCCGAGCGCGGCAAAAGCTTGTACTACCGGGAAACCGTGCAAGGCGGCAAGAAAATGAGCTGTGCCACCTGCCATACCGCCGACCCGCGCCAGCCCGGCAAGACGCCTGCCTTCCGTCCGATTGATGCCATGGCACCCGTCATTACGCCATCTCGTTTCACGGATGCAAAAAAGGTGGAGAAATGGTTTCGCCGCAATTGTGATGATGTTTTCAAACGGGAATGCACGGCACAGGAAAAAGGCGACTTCCTTACTTTTCTGAGCAGCCTGAAACAAGGATGAACACCATGAAAAAACCTATGCTGCTGACTGCCCTGCTCCTGCTTGCCGGTGCAAGCGCCACGCTGTGGGCCGAAGACGGAGAACACCAAAACCGCGAAAAACACCCCAAACAGACAAGCCGCTCCCTGGCTCAGGCACCGGCGGTCTGGAAAACCGAGTGCGGCAGCTGCCACATGGCCTATCCGCCCGGGCTGCTGCCCGCCACGGCCTGGAAGAAGCAGATGGACACGCTGAAGAATCATTACGGCGTCAACGCCACCCTGACTGCGGAGGACGAAAAAGTAATCCGCAGCTATCTTGCCACGGCAGCAGCCAGCAGGCGTGGCGCGGCAGAGCCGCCAACAGCGGGCGAACCGCCACGTATCAGCCGCAGCGGCTGGTTCATCCGCAAGCACGATGAAATCAGCCCGGCAGTATGGAAGCGCAAATCCATCGGCAGCGCATCCAACTGCCAGGCCTGCCACAGCGGTGCCGCACGCGGCGACTTTGATGAAGACGGTGTCAGAATTCCCCGCTAAACCACGCCCCTGCGGCAAGTAGTCAGAAATCCTGCACCGTGGGGCGCAGCACCACTTCGTTGATGGCAACCGCTGCGGGCTGCCCGATGGCATAGGCAATGGCCTGCGCCACGGCATCGGCCGGAATGGCCTGCTGCTGGTAGAAGGCTTCCACTTCCGCACGGCTGGCAGCATCGCCGGAACCCAGCGGCAGCTCGCTCTGTACCGCACCGGGTTCGATGGAAGTCACACGCACTTTGCCGGCCATTTCCTGGCGCAAGCCCTCGGAAATGGCACGCACGGCAAACTTGGTACCGGAATACACCGTGCCGCCTGGCGCATACACTTTCAGCCCGGCCACCGAGGAGATGTTGATCACATGCCCACCACCCTGCTGCTCGAACAGCGGCAGCACGGCGGCAATGCCATACAGCACGCCCTTGATGTTGATGTCTATCATGCGGTCCCATTCGTCGCTGCGCAGCTGCTGCAGCGGCGCAATCGCCATCAGGCCGGCATTGTTGACGATGACGTCGATGCGGCCAAAGGCCTCACGCCCGGCAGCCACCAGGGCCTGCACATCTGCCAGCCGGGTAACATCAGTACCGGCGTACACCACCTGACCACCGCTGCGACGGATGTCAGACGCAATGACCTCCAATCGCTCTACCCGCCGGGCTCCCAGCACCACCCGCGCCCCTAGTGCCGCCAGATGGCGCGCAGTTGCCTCGCCCAGACCACTGCTGGCACCGGTAATCACCACCACCTTATCCTTGATTTCCTGCTGCATTGCACTCTCCGCTGATTGACGGGTCCATCCCGTGAATGGCTCAAGTATTCCGCCTGTCACTACGGCAATAAATGAAATTGTTACCACTTCACAATTCCATTAAATGGAATAATGTGGATAAAGACTCGCGGAGGAAGCCCATGCTCAATCGTCTGGAAATGCTACGCATTTTTTGCACCGCCGCCGACTGCGGCAATTTCAAGGAGGCGGCACAGCGGCTTGGCATTTCGCCACAGGCCGTAACCCGCGCCATCAAGGAACTGGAACAACTGCAGGGAGAATTGCTGTTTCACCGCAATACCCGTCACTGCCACATCACCGACTTTGGCGCGGCACTGGCCATGGATGCCAGACGCAAGGTGCAGGATATCGACGCGCTGTTCAGCCAGCGCCAGGCGCAGGCGGAAAATGATGTCAGCGGTCTGGTTCGCATCACCGCACCGGCAGCGCTGGGAGAAAGTCATCTGGTACCGGCACTGGCCAGCTTGCTGCAGCAGCATCCCGGCCTGCGCCTTGACTTGCGTCTGACAGATGAAATGAGCAACGTGGTGGACGAGCAGATTGACATCGGCCTGCGGGTTGGCTTCATGCACGATAGCCGCTTCATTGCCCGCGTCGTGGCCCCAGTGCCGTTTTTCATTGTTGCCAGCCCGGCACTGCTGGCGCGCTGCGGCGTGCCGGATTCACTGGAAACACTGGAGAGGCTGCCGGTCACGGTTAGCCTGGACCCGAACACCGGCAAACCCTGGCCATGGTTTTTTGCCGGTGGCCAGCAATGGCATCCTCCATCACCGGTCTTCATGGCCACTGACGTACGCGCCGAATGCGCCGCCGTGGAAAGTGGCATCGGCATCGGCCAGCTGGCTGGGTTTCTGGCCATTCCGCTGATCAAAGCCGGCAGGCTGCAAGCCCTGCTGCCAGCCCTGCAACCTGCGCCGTGGAACCTCAATCTGTATCGCCCACAGCGCGGACCGGTGCCGGCGCGCATCCGCGTGGTATATGACCAGTTGCTGCAAAGCTTTGCCCAGAGCAGCTTCTTTTTCTGCTGAACAGACCAATCCAGCAGTACTAAAGCAGCTTGCGCTCCTCCTCGTACTCACCCCACAAGGCATTCAGAATACCCAGTGATACGGCAAAACCGATACCCAACACCCATGCGAAATACCACATATCGTTCTCCTTTCAATACGCACTGTGATTGTTTTCACGCACATAGGCAGCCGTTACCTTGCCGGCCATCACCCGGTAGGCCCAGCGCGTGTACAGGATGATCAGCGGCATGAATATCAGTGTGACCCCCAGCATCAGGCCTAGTGTCAGCTGACTGGATACGCTGTCCCACACCGTAAGACTGGAGGCCGGATGGCTGGATGAAGGCATGATGAAGGGAAACATGCTGACACCCGCAGTGGCAATCACCCCGCTCAGGCCCAATGCCGATGCCCAGAAGGCGGCAAAACTGCGCCCGCCGCGCAGCAGCAGCATGGCGGTAATGCAGCCCAGGTAAGCGATGGCAGGCAGCAGCATGGTCAAGGGCCAATGCTGGTAATTTCCCAGCCAGGCTCCGGCGGCGCGGCTGACGGTCTTGGCCAGCGGGTCCGGCAGTGCTTCCGGCTGTACCACCGAGGTAATTACATAGCCATCAATGCCCAGTGCCAGCCAGATGCCGGCCATGGTAAAGCCGGCCAGCCAGATCAGGCCGCTGGCCCTTACCCAGCGCTGCGCACGCTGCTGGATAGCACCCTCGGTACGGTGCGCCAGATACACCCCGCCATGAAAGGTGATCATGGCGCTGGATACCACGCCGCACAGCAAGGCAAAGGGGTTGAGCAGGCCCCAGAAACTGCCCTCATAAGTGGATACCAGATTGCTGTCAAAATTAAATGGCACCCCCTGCAGCAGATTGCCAAAAGCCACGCCAAAGATCAGCGGCGGCACCGTTCCCCCGACAAACAGGCCCCAGTCCCATACCGAGCGCCAGGTGGGGTTGTCTATCTTGCTGCGGTAATCAAAGCCCACCGGGCGGAAAAACAGCGCCCATAGCACCAGCAGCATGGCCCAGTAAAACCCGGAGAACGCGGTGGCATACACCAGCGGCCAAGCGGCGAAAATCGCCCCGCCGCCGGTGATGAACCATACCTGATTGCCATCCCAGTGCGGGCCGACGGTATTGATCACCACCCGACGCTCGGTATCGTCCCTGCCGACGAAGGGCAGCAGCGTACCCACGCCCATATCGTGACCATCCATGATGGCAAAACCGACCAGCAACACGCCGACCAGCAGCCACCAGATCACCTTCAAACTTGCATAATCCAGCATGATTGTTCCTCAGTGAGCGGTTTCATTGTCGTAGCGGCCAGTCCCCAGACTGCCCGGCCCCTGACGGGCAAAACGCACCATCAACATCATTTCCACCACCAGCAACACCGTATAAAAGCCGATAAAACCGGCCAGCGAGCCATACAGCGACTCCACCGACAAGGTGGACACCGACAACCGGGTGGGCAACACGCCATAGATGGTCCACGGCTGGCGGCCATATTCGGCCACGATCCAGCCCAGTTCGCAGGACAACCACGGCAGCGGCAGGCAGCACAAAGCCAGTTTCAGCAAGCGGGGCCGATGCTGGAAATTGCCCTTGAGCGAAGCCCAGAAGGCCCAGCCAAACAGCAACAACATGGCCATGCCCATGCCCACCATCAGCCGGAAGGACCAGAACATCGGTGCCACGCGCGGAATGGTGTCCCGCGCGGCAGCATCAATCATCTGCGGGGTCGCCGCTGCCACATCGGCGGTGTACTTCTTCAGCAGCAGGCCAAAGCCCAGATCCTGCTTGCGGGCTTCCAGCACCTTCAGGGCAGCACTGTCGTTGCGATTGCGCCGCAGGGTTTCCAGCGCCTGCACCGCCAGCATGCCGGACTGAATGCGCAAGCGGTTTTGCGCCATGATTTCGTGGATGCCGGGAATCTGCTTGCTGACAGAGCGGGTGCCAATCAGGCCCATCACCCAGGGAATGCTCACCTGCCAGTCGTTTTCCATGCGCGCCTCGTTCGGCCAGGCCAGCAGGTTGAACGATGCCGGGGCCGGCTCGGTATGCCACATGGCTTCGATGGCGGCCAGCTTGGTCTGCTGTGCCTCGCCCACGGTGTAGCCGGACTCATCACCCAGCACAATCACCGAACACACGCTGGCAAAACCAAAGGCCGCGGCAATGCGGAAGCTCTTGCGGGCAAACTCCACATTACGCCCGCGCAGCAGATACCAGCTGGAAATGGACAGTACAAACATGGCTCCGGTGACATAGCCGGCACTCACGGTGTGCACGAACTTGGCCTGGGCATCCGGATTGAGCAGCACAGCGGCAAAGTCGGTCATTTCCATGCGCATGGTCTGGTAGTTGAACTCAGCCCCCACCGGGTTCTGCATCCAGCCGTTGGCAATCAGGATCCACAAGGCCGACAGATTGGTGCCGATGGCCATCAGGATGGTGGCCAGCAGGTGCTGTTTGCGTGACAGGCGGTTCCAGCCAAAGAAGAACAGGCCGATCATGGTGGACTCAAGGAAAAACGCCATCAGCGCCTCGATGGCCAGCGGCGCGCCAAAAATATCCCCCACATAGTGGGAGTAATACGCCCAGTTGGTGCCGAACTGGAATTCCATGGTGATGCCGGTGGTCACCCCCAGCACAAAGTTGATGCCGAACAGCTTGCCCCAGAAACGGGTCATGTCCTGATACACCTGCTTGCCGGTCATCACCCACACGGACTCCATGATCACCAGCAACCACACCATGCCGATGGTGAGCGGGACAAACAAAAAGTGGTAAAGCGCCGTCACGGCAAACTGCAGTCGCGACAGGTCGACGACATTATCTAGCATTGTTTTTCTCCAGGTGTTGGCTGGCCTGTGCCGCATCCAGCATATTGTCTGCCACGCTGGCGGCATCGACATGTACATGATTGGGTGCAACAAAGGCTTTCCAGATAATCAGCAACAGCACTACCTTGATGCCGATGATCCAGGCCAGTTCGCGGCTCAGCTTGCGCGGTGTCTTCTTCATGGGCTGGCTCTCTGTAATGGGGTGCGGTCCAGGCATGGCCGGCCATTGCCGGTAGCGGCACATCCCTAGCATCCTGATTGCAAGTGTCATGCCAGCGGCAAAACCCTTGTTTCGCCCTGATTTCCGGACATTTCTGCGCTAACATGTCATTTCTGTCATGACAAAAAAACACCATGTCACCCCTGACAAATGAAGCCAGCCTGGAAACCATCAGCCGCATGCTGGATGAACTGGACGAACCACGCATCGTCATTACCGAACAGTTCGACATCCTGCATGCCAATCCTTCATACCAGGCGATGTACGGCAAGGAAGTGACCGGGCGGCGCTGCTATGCGGTGTCGCATGGTTACAGCAGGCCCTGCAATGAAGAGGGTGAATCCTGCCCCCTGCAGATGACGCTGGCCAGCGGCCAGCCGGAGCGGGTGCTGCATATCCACCGCACCGCCCACGGCGACGAACATGTGGATGTGGAGCTGATGCCGCTGGCCGACATCAGCGGCCACCGCCACCTGTTCATCGAAAAAATGACACCGCTGCCGCAGGCCAGCAGCCAGCCCGCCCCGGACAAGATGGTGGGCCGCAGCCCGGCCTTTCGCAGCATGCTGTTGCTGGCGCAGCGGGCCGCCCCTTCACACGCGGCCGTGCTGCTGGTGGGAGAATCCGGCACCGGCAAGGAAGGACTGGCGCGTGCCATCCACCAGAATGGCGGTCCCGGCAAGCGTCCCTTCATTGCCGTGGATTGCGCCAGCCTGACTGAAACCCTGCTGGAGAGCGAACTGTTCGGTTACGAGAAAGGGGCGTTTACCGGCGCACAGCAACGCAAGCAGGGCCTGGTGGAGGCGGCGCATGGCGGCACGCTGTTTCTGGATGAGATCGGTGACTTGCCACTGTCGCAGCAGGTCAAGCTGCTGCGCCTGCTGGAATCCGGCAGCTTCCGCCGCGTAGGCGGCATCAGCAGCATACCGGCCAATTTCCGCCTGATTGCCGCCACCCATCGCAATCTGGAAGCCATGGTGGCCGAGGGCAGCTTCCGTGCCGACCTGTTCTATCGCCTAGCGGTGTTTCCCATCCGCTTGCCGCCATTGCGGGAGCGGCGCGAGGACATCCCGCTGCTGGCCACCGCCCTGCTGGAGCGCGTGGCACCGGGCCGCCCGCTGCAACTGGAAGCCTCTGCCTGGCAGTGGCTGTTGCAACAGCCTTTTCAGGGGAATATCCGCGAACTGCGCAATCTGCTGGAGCGCGCCAGCCTGCTGAGTGACGGTGACACCATCACGCTGGAGCACCTGTTGAGCGAGCCATGGCCCGGCACGCCAACGCCAGTTCCCCCAAGCGGCACCAGCACCAGCACCAGCACGGAGCAGCAATTTTGCTCGACACTGCGTGCGCTGGCAGAGGTAGAAGCTGCTTATCTGCAATGGGCCGTCGTACACAGCGGGCTAAGCCGCAGGGCGCTGGCCGAACGGCTGCAAATGACCGAGCGCACGCTATACCGTTATCTGGCGGCGCTGGAAAAGAAAACCCCCGCCACATAGACGGGGGCCAAAACTACAACCTTGGGTGCAGCCTACTAGCAAACTCCGTTCCAGCCAGACGGCCTGCATGCAGCCGGCACGCCAGGGCCAGCTGGTAGGCTTAGTCAGGCAGGCGGGCAATCATGCCAATCAGCGCCGAGCGGCCCTGATGCCGCAAGCCTTCCTGCAGCTCGGCCTGAAATTCAAGCAGCTCTTCAATCTGGCAACCGGCAAAAGCCGCACGCAGCAAATCCAGCGTGTAAAGCTGGTCGATCTCGGACGGGCCACCCGTGCCCAAAGCCAGCTGGGCCGGGGTATAGCCCAGCAAAAGCAGCCGCCCGCCTGGCCGGCACAGTCGCATCATGTCGGCAAACTGCTTGTCTCTTTGAGCGGGCCTGGCAAACTGCATGAAAATGGCCACCACCCAGTCATGACAGCCCTGCAACGCAGTCGGCGGCCATGCATCGTCCAGCATGTCATGCTGGTAAAAATCAACATCCAGCTGCCGTGACGCCGCCAGTTGCACAGCCTTTTTCCGTGCCGTGGCGGAGGCCTCTACGGCGGTAACCCGCAAACCAAGCCCCGCCAGCCAGACGGAATTCCGTCCCTCGCCATCAGCCAGACAGATGGCACGCTGCCCGGCATGGAAACCGGCCTTCTTGCTGGCCAGATACTGATTGGGTGTGGTACCAAACAGATATTCCGCACCAGCCTCCTGATATCTCCGTTCCCAGTCTGCCGCTGTCGTCATTTCAGACCCCTCCATCAAACCCAAGGTGGCACCGACTCAGGCCGCTTCCCGATCCGTCACCAACATGCCGGCCATGCCAGCCATCACCGTCATATTGGCCTCTTCCATGGCCACCAGCGCAGCCAGCGCCGCATCCATATTGCCACTGCGATAGCTGCTTACCGCAGCACGGGCATGATCATGCACCGCCTTGTGCGGCAGCTCCATGGCCCGATAGCTCGGCAGATTGGCAAAGGCGGCACGCCCTTCTCCCTGGTAATACCAGCGCCCCAGACGGCATTGTGTTTCGTCCGGGACATCCCCCGGCTGCATGCCGGACAGACCGAGCAAGGTCTTGTACACCTCCAGCTTGAGCATCAGTTCTTCCAGATTGGCCAGCTCAACGTTAGCCAGCCGTGACGATGCGGCGATGCGTTGTTGCATGTGCACCGACAGTCCAAGCAAATGCTGCATGCTCTGCATTGCCGCCATGCTTTCCGCGCTCTGGCTGGCAGCATTGCCCGCCCCCATTTCCATCACTTCACGCGCCTGACTGGTTTCCAGTTGTATGCCACTGACCAGACCACTGATCTCGGTGGTGGCCTTGGCCGTACGCTCGGCCAGCTTGCGCACCTCATCGGCCACCACGGCAAAACCACGCCCGGCCTCACCGGCCCGTGCGGCCTCAATGGCGGCATTGAGCGCCAGCAAATTGGTTTGCTCGGCAATTTCCTTAATCAGCTGCACAATGCCACCAATCTGGCCGGCACGGCGTGACAAGCCCTCCACTTTCTCCCCTGCACTGCCAATTCGCTGTTGCATATCCTGCAAATCACTGGCGATCTTTTCGAAAGCACGCCGGTTGGTATCGGACTCGGCCGCCGTTGCCTGGGCAGCCTCGGCTTCCTCATTAAGCAAGGACGACAAGCCGGAGAACGATGCCCGCATGCCATCCAGCGAGTCACCGAAACGGGGGAAGTTTCCTGTTACGCCATCCAGCAACTGCTGGCGCTCAACAAGGCTGCGCTCACGCTCGCCCGCAGCAGCCAACTGTTGACGCAGCGAATCAACCTCCATGGCAAGTGACTGATTCTTATCAAGTAGCTGTTGATTCTCCTGCCGAGCCTGTTCCAGATCCTGCTTTGTCTTGAAGCCAAACATGACGCTACCTTTACCAGAAAACGAGCCGCCCGACCGCTGCAGGCAGAATGCCAGGCCGCTCTTTAAGATTCATCTGAAATACATATTATTGCTGCACAGCCCCATCACTCAAGTACCGAGTAGCAGCCCGCCAGAACCGGGCACGAAGCACGGCGGAGTCAATCCAGTGCAATAGTATCGCATTACGATACTTTAGTCAGCCGCATAAAACGCCACACCTCACCAAGCCCAGCCAACTTCCGGCAGACCAACTGCGCCACAACCGCCACAACCGCCACAACCGCCACAACCAAATATCTTTAAGCCAAGCAATACTGCGCGCCACAGATAATCAGCCAAATCCAGACCAGCCCCAAAGTCAGATCAACCCTCGGCCAGCCATTGATAAAACAAAAGAATTACCTATAGTGCAGCAAGCAATACCAATTACAGACAAGCCACTATTCTTGCCGTCCCTGCTGGACAAACTCCTGATCAAGATAGGGTTAATTGTTTACTGATTTAAAATTGATTATTTATTTTAAATGCAAATCTTAATAAATTAATCACCTAGGTGGTTATGCGTATCGTCACCTCCCACTGTATTTATTAAAATCAGCAAGCTTCGCAACACCGTCGGCAACACTGCCGTCCTTTATGCCTTTGCTGTTTTTCTTGAGCACCTGAAATAAAAAGCAAGCTTGCACCCTGCACGCCTGGCAGATACATCAGGGGTCATCAAAGCTGCTGTCGCCCACACACAGAAAACCGGATTGACCCCTATGCGTCTGAATACTGCAATCGGCAACAATCAGAATCAGAAAATAGTCCGCAGCTGGCTGGAACGACTGCCCGCGGCCAATCCGTACGGCAGTGGCGAACAGCTGCTTGAAATCCAGGCCTTCATCCAGCAAAACGAGCACACCCCCTCATTACGGCTGGGGCTGCAACGCCAGCTATTTGAGCACAGCAGTCAGTGGCTGCAGCAACTGGAAGAGCAATTTGGCGAGAATGCCTGCAACCACGCGGCTCTGCGCCTGGCACGCATGGGCAGCAAAGTGCTTGCCCAGCAACTGGAAGGGGTGCAGCAATTACTGAAAACCACCCTGAATACGCGCCCGCTGCTGTCATGGCGACGCCGGGCCCAGCAGGAGCTGACCCTGGCACTGGATATCGCCCAGCGCTACGCCTGCTTTGCACTACGCTGCCATGTGGATTTGAATGCCAGCTACTGGCTGACTACCCACTATCTGTATTACACCGCATTACAACAAGGCTGGCAGAGGCAACAGATTTCATCTGGCATGACCATACTGACTGGCTACCAACACCTGCAGTTGCTGGGCATTACCGACGGCAAGCACATGTCCGGGGCGGAAATCGAAACCACGATTCAGCTAACCGGACTTCTGGCCGACAAGGTGGAACTATGCAAGCTGCAACAGCAAGAACCGGCCAATGCCGGGCATATCTACCTGCTCGACCTCACCCGCGGCAGCCCGCCGCAGTTTCTGCTGTATACCGCCAGCCTGCAGCGGGACGAACACTGCCTGGCATTTGATCTGGGCATGGTGATTACCGAGCTGCTGCAATATGGCGCAACAGACGGGGCCGGAGGCAGACCCAATCGCGCACTGGCCGTGATCGTGGCACAAAAGCTGGCGGAAACATGGACTGCGCCCAAGCGGCGGCGACACAATCGGCACACTGTCCTGCAATCCATGTCACTGATTGCCCAGATGCGTGCCATCCGCCAGGTTCTGGGCAGCAATATGGATCGCTTGCCCTTGCGTGGCAAACTGGACTACAAACCCCAGCGCTCGCACATTTCCATCTTCCAGGCATTGAACAAGAGTGATAGCGGGCTGCTGCTGCGCGGCAACCCCGGCCATCAGTCGTTGCGCATCGGCGAACTGCTGCTGGTAGCCGACAAGCTTGCCCATCACACACCATCGCTCTACGCCGTGCGCTGGACTGCAGTATCCGAACACGCCAACGAAGTGTCCTGCGGTGCCGAACTCATCGGCAACGACCCGGAAGCCGTTGATGTCATGCCCATGGTAACCAGCCCGCATGAGGTTTTTCAGCCCGCATTGCGCCTGCATGCCAGCCAGGGTGACCAGATATCCAACCTGCTCATCATCCCAGGCCAGCCCTTTGCACTGTGCCGGGAATTCCGTCTGCGCGATCGTCGTGGCGAGCACAAGGTAAAAGTAACCCGCGTACATATGCAAACCGCCCTGTACCAGGCAATGGAATTTCAGCGTGCGCTGTAAATTTTTATAAATATTTTAATGTCATTGCAAATAAATAACAGCAATGACAATGTTAAAAAATAATATCAAAAAAAATAATATGCAGGAAATGCCACCACAGCACAGCCTGCTTTATATATAATCTGCACATCAATCGTTTATCCTGATCAAACAAGAGGGATCATGAAAAAAATCACCAAGGCAGTATTCCCCGTAGCAGGTCTCGGCACCCGTTTTTTACCGGCAACCAAGGCCAGCCCCAAGGAAATGCTGCCTGTTGTGGACAAACCGCTGATTCAATATGCAGTGGAAGAAGCCATTGCAGCAGGGATTACCGAGCTAATTTTCATCACCGGCCGTAACAAACGCTCGATTGAAGATCATTTCGACAAAGCTTATGAGCTGGAAACCGAACTGGAATATAAAAACAAAAAGAAACTGCTGGAAACGGTTCAACAAATCCTGCCGGCCAATGTCAGCTGCATTTATATCCGCCAATCCGAAGCGCTAGGTCTGGGCCACGCGGTACTATGCGCCAAGCCGGTAGTAGGCGACGAACCATTTGCCGTGATTCTGGCCGATGACCTGATCGACGGTGAACCGGGCGCTATCGAACAGATGGTGAAGGTTTACCAGGAAACCGGTGCCTCGGTGCTGGGTGTGGAAACCGTGGCGCGGGAACATACCGCGTCCTACGGCATTGTGGATGTGGAGCCGAAAAACGGTCAGCAACATATCTTCAATATCGTGGAAAAACCCCATCCGGACGTGGCCCCGTCCACCCTGGCCGTGGTAGGACGCTACATCCTGTCGCCACGCATTTTCGACAAGCTGGTAAATGTCAGCAGCGGCGTGGGCGGCGAAATCCAGCTGACCGACGGCATTGCCGCGCTGCTGAAGGATGAAACCGTGATTGCCCACCCCTTCAAGGGCGTGCGCTATGACTGCGGCACCAAGCTGGGCTACCTCAAAGCCACCATCAACTACGGTACCAAGCATCCGGAAACCGGCCAGGAATTCAGCAATTTCCTGAAAACCATCAGTCTCTGATCCAACCGATCAGCACCCCGGAACGCAAACACGCTCCGGGGTTTCTTTTTGTCTGCTCGCACGACAATGCAGCGCATCAGTGCCTGGAACTTTCCACCATCAGCCTCAGACGAAACAGGCTTCGTCACGATACACTCCGGCGGCAGCATCATTTCAGTCGAAGACTTCCCCCACCTCACCCCTCAACAGGAAGCAAACATCCGATGTGGAACAGATTTACCAATCTGGGAGACCTGGCAGTCATGTTGCCACTGGCCATGGGCATCGCCATCTGGCTGCTGGCCCAGAAAAAATTTGCCAGTGGCCTGCATTGGCTACTGGCATTTGGCAGCGCCGGCCTGCTGGTTGCCATCAGCAAGATCGCCTTTATCGGCTGGGGAATCGGCAATCGGGATTTCGACTTCACCGGCATCAGCGGCCATACCATGCTGGCCACCGCCACCCTGCCCGTCCTGCTCTACCTGCTGACTCAGGCATTCTCACCGCGCTGGTCTCACCTTGCTGCGCTTGTCGGCATCCTGATGGCGGCGGGCATCGGCTACTCCCGACTGGTTATCCAGGCTCACTCGCTATCGGAAGTTGCCACCGGTTTTCTGTGCGGTGCACTGGTCAGCACAAGCTTTATCCGGCACGGTAAGGACACCTACTCCAAAGCCGCCGGAATGGTACTGCTTGGCCTGTTTTTCCTGATCACCGGCCAGCAATTCGGCCAAAAAGCCCCAGGCCAGGACATCATTACCCGGATTGCCTTACACATGGCTCAGCACAACAAACCATTTGATAGATCAATGCTTCACAACAGCAGTACCCAGCTTAACAAGCCACTTCCACTCAATTAGCCAACAAAATTGTTGGCCCAACTGAGATATCAGCCACATCAATAGATATCAAGCTGCAAATAGCACCGCAACCAACCCCACGCCAGAAAAATAAAACCATTACGACTAACCACCAACGATACGCCTTCCAATCAAGTATTTTCTCAAAAACATTACCACACACCACGAAACAAGAAAAACCACAAGCGAAAGCAATGGAATCAGAAAAAAAACAGCACCTGCATGACTAATGGAAAACAATTTCCCTGCAATTATCAAAAAAATCGGATGTACCAAGTAAATACCAAATGAGCACTCAGATAGCGAAGCAGCACAAGGCAAATTAAAATCAAGCTGCTTTGAGAGAATAAAAATCAAAAAAGAAAAACACACCACCGCAGGGCTCTGATAGTCATAGATCAAGGCCAGACCTTGATCTCCGTAAAAATACATTGCCACTCCCGCACCACCAAAGACAATCAAACCAAAAAAAACCAACATCCCAATCAAAAATTTCTGGGAAAAAGGCAGGACCATTCCTCGCAAAAAATACCCACCAATAAAAAAGCCAAGAAACGGAATAAACTTAATCAGAAATAATTTTGGATTTTCGCCCAAAAACAAGTTCACAGAAGACAAAAGGCACAGCAAAAACACCAGTAACAATCCAGATTTTTCATCCAGATTTTGTACTAGCGTTTTCAAAAACGGAACAAACAAATACAAACCAACCAACATATACAAGTACCACAAGTGCACATACGGCACACCTTGCATTAATGTGGCAAGCACATCTTGAGACTGTATATTTTTAAAAACAAAAAAACGGATAGACAAATAAAAAACAGTCCAAAATACCAACGGCACCAAAACTCTGACAAACCGCTTCCGATAAAACAGAAAAATCGACCCAGGACCATCAAGCAAAAGTGAGCCTGATATCAATAAAAATACAGGTACAGCCCATCTGGAAATTGCATCATAAAAATTAGCAACCCACCACACCATGCGACCAGCGTCATGAATCTTTACCAGATATCCTGCTGAGGTATGAAGCATCACAACGGCAAATGCCGCGGCAACACGTAAACACTCAATCTTTCTGTCTCGTTCCACCATGGCTACCGTGTCGGACTTCCTCAGTAAAAACCCAAATGCTGCCAAGCCATCAATAGCTAGGCAGCACTCTTCCCATTACATCAGGCCTTGACGATGTGGTCGGCGGGGTCCAGATACTTGCCACGGCTGTCGACAATCAGCTGGGCATGTTGCTTCAGCAGCGTGTAATCGAACTTGTCATGGTCGGTGGCCAGCAGCACGCAGTCGTAGCTGGCAATGGTAGCCGCATCCAGCGCCACGCTGGACAGCGCGAAATGGTGCTCGCGCATCTTGGGGAAGACCGGCACGTGCGGGTCGCTGTAGGACACGTCCGCGCCCAGGTCGCGCAGTTTTTCCATCAGGAATACCGACGGGCTTTCGCGCATATCGTCCACGTTCTTCTTGTAGGCAATACCCAGCACCAGCACGCGGCTGCCGTTGATGGCCTTCTTGCGCAGATTCAGCGCAGCGGCCACTTTGGAGACCACATAATCGGGCATGGCGCTGTTGACTTCACCGGCCAGCTCGATGAAACGGGTGTTCACGCCGTATTCACGCGCTTTCCAGGTGAGGTAGAACGGGTCGATCGGAATGCAGTGGCCGCCCAGGCCCGGGCCCGGATAGTAGGGCACGAAGCCGAAAGGCTTGGTGGCGGCAGCGCGGATCACTTCGTGAATGTCGATGCCCATCTTGTCGGCCACGATCTTCATTTCGTTGACCAGACCGATATTCACCGCACGGTGGATGTTTTCCAGCAGCTTGGTCATTTCCGCGGCGCGGGTGGAGGATACCGGCACCACCTTGTCGATCACCGCGCTGTACAGCGCCACGCCGATTTCCTGGCAGGCCGGGCTGTAGCCGCCGCATACCTTGGGAATGGTGCGGGTGGTGAAATTGGGGTTGCCCGGATCTTCACGCTCCGGCGAGAACACCAGGAAGGCATTCTCGCCCACCTTGAAGCCGCGGGATTCCATGCGCGGCAGCAGTTCTTCGTCGGTGGTGCCCGGGTAGGTGGTGGATTCCAGCGATACCAGATGGCCTTCGCGCAGGTAGGGCACCAGGCTGTCCATGGTGTCCAGCACGAAGCTCAGGTCCGGTTCGCGGTATTTGTTCAGCGGGGTCGGCACACACAGAATCAGGGTGTCGGCTTCCGGCGCGCGGGAAAAATCGGTGGTGGCTTCAAAGCCGCGTTCCAGCGCGGTGGCAATGCTGTCGGCGCTGATATGCTCGATATAGCTTTTACCAGCAGTCAGGGCATCGACCTTGCTCTGGTCGATGTCAAAGCCCAGTACCTTGTAGCCCACTTCGGCAAAACGCAGCATCAGCGGCAGGCCGACATAGCCCAGGCCGACAATGCCGATAACGGCGGATTTGTCCGCGATTCGTCCAAGAAGCACGTCTTTTTTTGTCGTCATGAAATCATCCTGAAATATTGAAATGACTTGTTGTTGTTCTCAATCACATCACGCGGCCAGGTATACGGCAGAGGTTTTCTCTGCAATGGCTGGCCAGTCGTAATTCTGTTTTACCCAGCGGGCCGAATCGTTCCAGCGTTGCGACAAGTCTTCTGCTGCATACTGCTGTAGACGGGCAGCAAGCTGCGCGGTATCGCCCAGTGGGAAATAGCACTTCTCCGGCAAGGACAGCTCCAGATGCGGCGGGATATCGCTGACAATCACCGGCGCGGCCAGACTGAGTGCTTCGAGCAAGGCAATCGGCAGGCCTTCATGCGATGAAGGCAGCACAAAAACGCCGCTATAGGCATACAGGTAGGCCAGTTGCTGGGCATTTTGTCGTCCCAGAAACACGACCTGCTCACTGGCACGCTCCAACACCGAGCGAGAATAGTCATCCGCATGGTCTGCCTCGCCGGCGAAAACCAGCTTCCAGCCGGGCAAGGCGGCCTGCTGAAACGCATCAATCAGGTCGTGATGCCGTTTCTCCGGCACAAAGCGACTGACATGCAGGATGTAGCGGTAAGGCTGCAAGCCCAGTTGCTCCACATCGGCCGGGCGAATCGCATCGGTGGCAAAGCCGGTCACACCGTTAGGAATCAGCTTGGCCTGCCGGGACAGAGTGTTCTGCACCAGGTCTTGCAAGCCATGCGAAATGACAATCACTTTGCTGGCACACTTCACCCCCAAAAACTCCGACAGGCGCAAAAAGGCCTTGGCCCCCCTGCCCCATTTCTGTCGCGCATAGTCCTGGCCGTGGTGGGTCATCACCACCTTCATGCCCAACAAGCGGGCCAGCGGAGCAAAAAAAGCCGGACCGATAGCGTGAATGTGCACTAGCTGTTGACGCTGGAAAAATGCCACCCAGATAGCCAGAAAAGTGTGCAGCAGGGTTTCGGTAAATTTGTGCTGCGGCGACCACACCTTGCAGATCTTCACACCGCGCCAGGCCGGGCTGTCGAAATCCGCCATATAGGGTGCGCGCGCATAGACAGTCACCTCATGCCCGGCCGCCACCAGCAGGGGCGCAAGCGATTCGACATGGCGTTCCACACCACCCTGCACATCGGGAATACCCCGCAAACCGATAATGCCTACCTTCATGCCATCACTCCTCCCTGGGCCGGGGTCGCGGCATTCAGGCAGCGCGTAATCCCCTCGACAAAATTGTCAGCCATGTTTTCCACGGTATAAATCTCCCCCGCCTGCAAGGCCATTTGCTGCATCTGCTGCAGCTCCATCGGGGTATCCATCAGCCGTAAGACGCGGCTGACATACTCATCGATCGCATCCCCGATCAGCCAGCCATCCACGCCATTGCGCAGAAAGCAGATTTCCGGCCCATGCTTGGCACCCGCCATGGTGATCAGCGGCACACCGGCGATAAAGGCATCCAGAATGTTCAGCCCCACCGCACCCGGACACAGGGTAAGCGCCGCCAGGCGAAACAGCACCGCCTTGCCGGCACCATGACGCGGGCCGACAAAGCGAATCCAGGGCCGCGTAGCGCACATCTGCTCGACATAGGGTTGTTGTGCGCCGGAACCGACAATCAGCAGGCGGAAGTGTGCTGCCCGCTGCTGCAGACGGTCGGCAATTTCAAACAGCTGGTCCAGCCGCTTGTCCGGATAGAGCGAACCACAGTAAATGCCGACAAAATCACCGGCATCCAGCCCCAGTTCATCCCGCTGACGGGCAATATCCGCCTCGCTCACCATGTAGAGCTGTTCCTTGAACTCGACATTGTCGATGGCATTGTTGAGCACGGTAATCTGCCCGGGCGGAAAGCCTGAGCCTTCCACAATCTGCCGCGTATGCTGGGTGTAACCAAACCACCAGTCCGGCCAGCGCAGGGTTTTTTCCTTCCAGCGCTCGCGCAGACCGCCTGGTGCATTGGACTGGAAGTCCTTGCCATGCCCCCAGAACGCCACCCGAGGCGAGCGGCCAAGGCGTCGCCGCAACAGCCAGTAATAATTGGCCAGCAGGCGGTTCTCATGCATGAACACAAACAGATCGGCGTCCTGCACCACGGCGGGGGCCGGTTGCCAGCAAATATCCTTTTTTTCCTTGATCGGAAAGTAAGTGTTTTTTACCGGAATGGCCCAATCCAGCCGGCCGGTATCCTTTTTCTTGATTTCATCCCGGTAAGGCTGGCCATAGACCACATCCAGCCGGATGCCCCGCTGGGCACATTTAACCCGCATCAGCTCGAACAGCTTGGTGCGGTAGTGAAACAGGCGATACTGAAAAATGGTGACTTTCATGCAAACCTCGGATCTGGCTATTGGCATCAGTCAATGCTGATAAACACTGGGTCAGCAAAATTGCGTGTCAAGGCACTCAGCGTCTCGGTTCTGCTGGAACTCATATTGATTGTCTGGCCATTCAACAAATGGACTTTCCCCAGCATGGGGTTGGCCGTCAGCCATTCAACCGGCACCAGCGGAATACCCCACACCACGCGGCCCACCAGGTAATTTCCCTCGTAGACCGCACAATTGGCCTGGCTGTCTGACAAGGAGCAGCCACGTACCTTCCGCCCCTTGGAAAACCAGATCTTGGCATTGGCATAGGCTTCGCCCAGGCCATTGAGCTGGCCAGCCTTCTTGTTGGGCAAGGTACTGCCCATAGACGAAGAATCATGGGCAAACCAGTAAGTACGTGCCACCCCGCCATTGCTGGATGCCACCTGCACTTTCAACATCAGGCTGGCCGCTTCGTCATCGCTGTACACCTTGTCCAGCGCGCTTCCAACAGCACCCGCCCGCACCTGATTGCCGGAGGAACCCACCAGCACGCCCATCTCGGTATTCCATACCGGCTTGTCCTGCAGCTTATAGCGCACCAGCATCTGGCGGATTTGCGACAACAAGGAGGTGAACTCGTTGATGGAGCCGGTTTTCAGATAAAAGTGGAAGCCAATCACATCGCAACTGCGGCCCCCGCCCTGTGACAGGAAATAATCCAGGCGCTTGATACCAAGGTCAGAGCCATCCATGGCCGGACACACCACCAGGGCCTGCGGGTCGGCCGCATGAATGGCCTGCGCCGCCAGCTCGGTCATGCGGACCAATTGTGCGGTACTGCCAGAAAAGAAACCGGGCGAATACATCTTTATCGCCTCACCGATACGCGGCTCGTTCATTACCTCGTAGGCAGTAATCCGGCCCCGGTAGCGTCTTGCCACCGTGCCGACATAAGCGGACCAGTCGCTCATCCGTACCGGCTCGGCAGCTGCCCCCAGACCGAAACTGCCCAGCTCTGTCGGACGTGCACTGGCCCAGACCGGGGTCTGGCCCAGGGTATACATCACGTTCATGCCACGGGTTTCAGCCAGACGCACATGCTGGTCCAGCACTGAAAAATCATAAACATCCTGCCGTGGCTCCACGTCGCGCCACAACGTCTTGGGATTGCCCCAGATACGGATGCCATCAAAGGCAAAACTGGAGATTGCCGAATAGGAATCCGGGTAAAAAACATGCTGGCCAAAGAAAAATATATTGTTGGAAAATGCCGCAGACGACATTACCGACATCCAAACAAACCAGCCGCACACCAGCAAACGTTTCATGTCATTCCTTTCCGGACTCTTCATAACCACAGCTAAACAAACCCACCGTTGATTTTTCAGATATGACACGAGCCGGAATACCTGCAATCGTGCAATTCCCCTCTGGAAAGCTTTTATTAACAACTGCATTTGCACCAATAATAACATTATCGCCAATAACAATTTTTCCATAAAGCTTGGCACCGGGACCAATATAACAATTACGCCCTATTACCGGAACATCATCCAATGTACCTATTTGAGTGCCGATATTAGTACCAATATGAATGCGACAATTAGGACCAATCCGCGCATAGCTATTTACTACAATATCTCCACGATGCGGCAATGCCAAACCGGGCCCGAACGCATTCAAGGGGATGGAGTAGCCCAGCAACCGCCCTAATCTTCTGCGGCGGATTTCAACAAAAATACGAATCAAAAAGAAACAACCAATATTATGATTGTACTCAGACTGCCGCAACAAACGAACATAACGCCATCTATCATTAAAAAAATGATCTATCCAACCATTTCTCACACCCATGGAGACACGATCCGCCTCCAGATACATTTTGTAATCACGCCTATTTTTTATCATCAAAACCTACCCACTCACTTACAGCAACACGTGCCAGAGAAGCAAAAAAAACAATATTCAAAAAACCCACCAATCTAAAGAAAGTACTTTCCGCATAATTCTCCAGAATGATGTAGATAAAAAAAGCAAGGTGAAAATAAAATTCAGGACGTCCTGATTGATAATGACGGAAAATATGCCAGCCATACACCAACAGCACCAAAGCCAGCAAACCCAAACCGACATAGCCCAGATCATTGAATATATCCAGATACCCGTTATGCGCCTGCCCCACATATCCGGCAGGAAAACGATAGGAAGTATAACTGGACGGGCTACCCAGACCATTCCAGAACCCACCATAACCACCACCCAGCCATGGATTGTGCAGACGGGTATTATCCAAAATAAGAGACCATAATTTGGTACGCCCCGTCAGCGTGCTCGATTTACCTAGCAATTGGAAAAACTGCTCTCGGACATCTCCGCCACCTAGCACACCTGCAAGCAGAAGAACCAGCACGGCAGTGCAAGCTGCAATCACCAATCCAAGCATCAAGGCACTGCCACTGCGATGGCGCAGCAGACGCCGCGTAACCAGCAAACCCAGACTGCACACTAAACCCGCGATCACGGCAACTGCACAGGTAGAGCTTTGTGACAACAGCAGCCCCAGCAAGGACAGTACGGCCATTAGCAACATGGTCTTGCGACAATTCCGCACTTCAAACACGGCAAAACTGAATATCAGCAGGCTGATGGCACATAGCTGACCAAACTCGTTCTTGAATGAAGTGACTCCACGCCAGCCGATTGATGTAATTGCTACCGAAGGGATAGCCGCAGTAAAAGCAAAAGAAAGAATCAGCAAAATTCCCAATGGCCAAGCCATAACCTGGATAAAACTAAGCGGGTTTTGTGACTTTTTTCCAAATGCTGCGAAGCATAAAAAAACCATCAAACCGAACAGAATTGCCCGCTTTAGTGAAACATCGGGAATGGCCGACCATGAAAACGAAACAAGGCAATACCCCAAAAGAAAAAGTGTAATCAGCAATCCTGAACTTAACTGAAGATCAATTTTTACATATCGCCCAAAACTAAAGCAGCGGAAAAATGCTACAGCGCCAATCGCCAGCCACGTCAATTGCCGAAACAGATTACTCCCACCATCAGACTGCACCTTATCCGCCGCCCCGATAGCAAACAGGCTGATAAAAACAGCCAGCATAAACGTAACAATCATTAGTGAGCGCAGTGACTCAACACCACCACCCTGCATCACTTTGGCGGAATTACTTGTATTCACGATAAGGACCATTCACCAGGCCATAAACAATACCGGCCGCAATCGCCAGATTACGCACCATCCGGAAATTCAATGCTTTGCTGCGCAGCGGAGCAGCAAGCAGCATCAAGCCATTGCGCGCCATGAGATAAGCAGCCTTGACCCACATACGCAGCAAAGACTGTACGCGCGCCCTGCGTCGCATCAGGCTGGCTTCTACGGAACCAATGCGAAAGCTGCGCTTAAGCAGCCAATTGGGCGTGGCACGATCTGCCGGAACTTCTTCAGTCACCATGGCCTCATCAGACCAGACTGCCTTTGCACCTTGCTGATACAAATGCTCGAAGAATGCGTAATCCTCGCCGCCACTCAGACCCAGCGTTGCGTCAAACTGCAAGGACTGTCCTTGCAGAAGAGCCGCATCTATCAGCACATTGCCAGTACGTGCCTCCAGTAATGGCAGCAAAGTACCGGTGGCATGCCTGGGCCGTTCATAGAAGCCGCCACTCACCAGCCAGGGCCGGATTCCCGGCGGATACACCGGCAACACCGGCCCGAACACCAGCTGCGCCTTGCTCTCACGCGCCAGCGCAACCAGGCTGTGCAGCCATTGCGGCACCGCGACTTCATCATCGTCGATAAAAGCCAGATAATCGGTAGTGACCGTGGCCAGGCCAGCATTACGGGTAAGCGCAATATTCTTTACCGGTTGCACCACATATTGCAGCGGCCACGGGAAGTCGGCTTTTGCCTGCTCCACTACCGCACGTGCCGACTGCTCGGCGTCATTGTCGACAATGCACAGGCGGGGACGCAGCCCTTCTACATACTGCGCCCGCAACGAATCCAGCAATTCCTGCAATTGCCCAGGGCGACGATAGGTACACACGATTACCGTGATGCTAGGCAATTCAGTCATTGCGCTTGGCTCCAAAAACGGGTCGCCACAACATGGTCAGGATGAACAGCTCTGCCAGGCAGAGAATGAGCGGACACAGCACCAGTTGACGGGAGAGATACCCTGCCGGAACAAACAGCAGGTAGAACAGGACAGCCCCGGTGAGACCAGCCTTGAAAACGATTTTGTAACCACCGGCATCAGCCAGCATGGCGGTGGACAGGATGTTGCGCAGCCACTGCACCAGGAAGTAGCTCCCCCAGGCCAGCACCAGCGGAATGAAGCTTGCCGGGGGCAAATAGGCGGGTAAGGCTGCCGGGTATAGCGTCAACAGCAGCAGGGCCAGGACAAACAGCAAGACCACGCCGCTGCACACCAGCGCCTGGCGGCGCACCAGCGCACGCTTTTGCTGCAGCAAACCCTGGTGCTCCAGCTGCGAAAACACGGGCCGGTAATAGCCGGCCCAGCCCTGAATCATCAGGCCGACCGGGGTGAAGAACAGCCGGGTTGCGGCCAGCATGGCCACCATGGCCTTGCCCTGCACGGTATCCAGATAAAACCAGTAACCATTGCTGAACAGCCAGGTCACCAGCACGCCAGGCAAGGCCCAGCGCGCGCAGGACCACACTTGCGCGGCAAAGTCGCGGTCCAGTCGGACAATAGCGGGTGCTCCGTCGACACGGCCGGCACGTGGCCGGGCAAACAGCGACATCAGGCCGGGAAAGGCAATGGCCATGATCACCAGGCTCATGGACAAACTCTTCAGATACCAACCAATGGCAGCCAGCAGCATGAATAACAGCAAATAGGCCAGATCATGCAGAAACAGACCGGGCAGCTGGCCCAGCATCAGCCAGGCAGAGCGGTTGGCGTCACGCACCAGCAGAAAGGCAAAGCTGGCCAGAAACAGCATCGTCGCCAGATTGAACCAGCCCGCACCCAGGGTGAGCTGGCGATAGCCGGCAAACAGCACACCGCCAAACACGGCAATGATGAGGCTGAGCCAGATACCGCGGTGGATGGCCTGCTGCCTGGCACCTGCATCCATCTTGCCCGACAGGGTAATCAGGGGCTGCAACCACAGCGCATTCTGCAGGCTGGCCAGCAAGGCATAGCCATTGAGAAACAGCACAAACGTGGTGTATTCGCTCTTGTCCGCATAATGCAGCAACAGGAATGACGCAATAAAACTGATGCCGCTGACCATGCCCTGGCAAGCGAAGGACAATACCGGGCGAGGAATGCGGTTCAGCATGGGCTGCATGCCCAGAGTCAGGGTACGAATGGCCGAGTGGTTCACAGCGCCACTACTCCCGTGCCAAAGAACTGCGTACGCACCCCTTCCGGCTGGGCGGCATACAGGCTGGCAAGAAATTCCGTCTCCAGCACCCGTGCAGCAGCCACATCGTCATTGATGGTGGAAACCCGCACGATCATGCCGTCATACACCAGCCCGGCCAGACCGGCACGCACTTGCACCAGCTTGCGGCTTTCGCGGCCGGAAGCCACTTCACCATTGGTGGTGATCCAGTACATCAGCGGCTCGATCCTTTGTTCGCGCTGCGCCACCATGGTGTTGACGGCCAGGCGATGGCGACCAAGCTGTAGCGTGTCCTGCTGCTTGTCGTGCAAGGCAAAGCCCTGTGCCGGGTAGCACAGGTCCGGCCGGTGCGTCTGCTGGCCGGATCCCTGACGCTGGTCGCGGCTATAAGCAATGGACAACATGACATGCTGGCCTCTGCCATTGACGTATACCCGCTCCAGCACCTGGCTATAGGTGCGATTTAGCTGGGCATCCACCTCCGGATTGACAATCACGCCCTTCATCTCCACCTGCCGCCAGTTGGCAAACGCCGTTGGCACCATGCCGGCGAGGTCTATACGATTGCTGTCGGCAGTAAAGGTGCGCGGGGTGAAGGCGTAAGCCAGTACAGAAGCCAGCAGCATGATCAGCGCAAGCAGGCATTGGCGCAGCAGATTCAAGCGGGGCATCAGCCATTCACCTTTTGCAAGAACGCATCAAACAGAAACACACACAAGATGGCGACTCCAAACAACAACAAACCCGAAAATTCGTGGATAAAACCCTGGCCGGCAGCATCCCCGCAGTAATAGGTCACCAATACCAGGGTGATGACGCGCACGATGTTGGAAACAATCGCAGCCGGCAGCACCGCAATCAGCAGCAGTACACGATTGACAGCCCGGGCCGGCGTAAAGAAATAGAGATAGAGCAAACCGAAGGCCAGCAGGCTGAACATTGAATTGATGCCGGAACAGGCATCCGCCACCATCAGTTGGTACTGACCGATATTCAGCACTACCCCGCTGCGGCTGATGGGATAACCCGCCAGATACAGCAGTTGCTCCACCGCCTGCGACACCCCCATTTTCAGACTGGCGGTCAGCCAGTCCACCAGAAAGCCCGGCAAGGGAATCAGGATCAAAATGAACAGCAAGGGATAACGATAGGCATGCAGCAAACGGTAGCCGCCATGCAATAGCAGCAGTCCGGCAATGATGAAAACGAAACTGCCGATTTCCATGAACCAGACATCCTGCGAATGCCCCAATACATACATCACCAGCCCAAGGACAAACGGCAGCACGCCCAACTTGCTGCCGGCAGCAGAAGCATCAATGACTTCCTGCTGCGCCTTGTTCCAGAACATCCAGGCAATGATCAAAAAAAACCGGGCCATGCCCCTGTTCTTTGATCGGCCACAATTGCTGGGAAAGCTTGTAAAGCGTAGGTAGCAACAGGCAAGCCAGCCCGGTCAGCATCACCGGGTTGGCAGCCACTGCCGGCGGCAGCCAGCGAGCAGGTGCAACAGCGCGCGTCATGACGTCCCCCTAGCTGCCGCTGACAAAGCTGTTCAACACACAGCCCAGCACCGTGGCACCGGCCATGCGCAGATCATCACGCGCAGCTTCCAGATCATTCACCTTGCTGCGCCCGGGCTCGGCCAGCAGCACCACTCCCTTGGCGCGCGCGGCCACCAGTTGGCCATCAGCCTTGCCCTTCAGGGCTGGGGCGTTGACGATAACGATGTCAAAATCAGCTTCTGCCTGCTGCAGCAGCTCGCCCAGTGCGGCACCGGACAGCAGCTCCTGCTTGTTAGGCACATCGGTGCCCCCTGGAATCAAAAACAAATTGGGCAGGGGCGGAATCGCCAGCATGCAGCCATCATCAGCACGGCCGGCCAGGATATCGCTCAAGCCCAGGCGATTGGGCTGACGGAACAGACCATGCTGGACCGGCGCATGCAGGGCTGCATCCACCAGCAAGGTGCGCAAACCCAGTTGGGAAAACACGATAGCCAGATTGGCAGCCAGCCAGCCCACCGCAACCTCGTTGTCATAGCCGGCAACAGCGATAATCTTGTTGCCGCCACTGACCCAGCGCAGGATCAGTTGGCTGCGCAGGCTGCGTAAAGCCTCCACCTGGGCCGATTCATTGTGGTAGGCCGCAATCAGGCCGGGATCCAGCGCGGGATCGCCCAGCGCCAGGCAGGGGTAGTCAAACTGGTGCGATAGCACTTCCTGGATATCGCGCTCGCTCAGAAAGCCCAGCCGCACGGCTGCCTCGCCAAAACGCAAGCCCAGCTCCTGCTGCGCCAGCAATACTTTTTCCGCCTGGCTGGCGGTCAGCTTGCCTTGCTGCAACAGCAACTGGCCGATATTGGAATGTCTGGCTGCAAGCACTTCTTGCGTCCGTACCGGCATGGAAAGAGTCTGCGTATTCATGCGTTGGCCACCTTATTGTTGTTGCGCCAGAAAGCCCACGAGCGTTTTTTCCGGGCGGGTGCCGGCCCTATCGTGGCCAACACCGGCATGCCCAGCAGCGATTCCACATCGCGGGCGCAGCGGACACGACGGTCCAGGATTTCAGCCAGCAAGGCCGTACACAGGGCAATCACGCCACCCAGCACGAAAGCTGCCAGTACATTCAGCAAGATACGGGGACGAGACGGCTTGGCCGGCTCGGTTGCCTCTTTCACCACGCCCACGTTTTCCGTCATGGAACGGCTTTGCAGCGATGTGGTGGTAAAGCGGTCCTGTGCAGCGTCATAAGCCTTCTGCAGACCTTCAACCTTGCGCTGCAGCACATTGGCCAGGCTGCGCTGCTGTTTCAGCTCCAGGATTTTCTTTTTCTGTTCGTCCAGCGCCATGCGCAATGTCTTGGCCCGGTTTTCGGCATTGGAGGCCGAGCCGCTCAGGCCACTGGCGTATTCGCTGGTCAGGGCCTGCAACTGGCGGCGATCACTCTCCACCTGGGCCTGGGCTTCCTTGTAATGCGGATGCTCAGGACCAACCTTGGTGGCCAGCTCGCGGAACTTGCCCTCATCCACAGTCAACTGGTTCTTGATCTGCTGAATCAGGGGATTGTTCAGCACATCCGGTGCCTTTTCGGCACCGCGCGTACGTGACTGGGCATCCATCGCCGCCGACTGCACCTGTACCAGTTGCGTAGAAATATCATTCAGGCGCTGCATTTCCACATCCAGCTTCTCGTCAGCAGCAACAATACCCTTCTCGTTCAGATAGCTGGCCAGCTCCTGTTGCGCCTGTTCCAGATTGCCCTGCAAAACCTTGAGTTGCTGCTGGAAAAACACATTATTCTGCTGCGCGGCACTGGTACGCATGCTGGCCAGGGTGTGGACATAGCCCTGGGCAATGGCATTGGCAACCGCAGCAGAAAAATGCGGCTCAGGCGAGGTAAAGCTGATGCTGACGGTGCTGCCTTCCTTGCTCGGCTTGATATCCACTTTCTTGGCCAGCCGGTCGGCCAGCCAGATACGCAGGCTGCCCTTACCGTCGGCATCATCCTGGAAGGCCTTGATGGCCTCATCCGACTTGGCCAGACCCAGCGTATCCACGACATATAGCAGGGAGTTCTGGCTGGCCAGAATATCCATCTGGCTTTCCATATAGCCAGGCACCAGGTAGGCCTGCACCGGCTGCCCGGTAACCGGATCATTCGCCTTGGTATCCAGTGCCAACACTGTTTCGGCAGTAAACTGCTCGGGCAGCACCAGGCTGACACCAAGCACGGTCAACACCAGTCCTGCGTGCACAGCCACGATCAATTTCTTGCGGGCACGCAGAATGCCCAGATATTGCGACAGATTCATATTGGCCAGCATGTCAGAACCAGCTTTCTTCTACGTAAACAACGTCGTTGACCGACAAGGCATCAGACAGAGAAACCGACTTCATTTCCTTGCTGCTGCCATCTGCCAGCTTGCGGGTGATCTTGATGGAGCTATGGGATGCCTTGCTGCTAAAACCACCGGCAACCGAGATGGCCTGCATCACCGTCATGCCGGGCTCCAAGCGGAAATTGCCAGGGCGCTGCACTTCACCCAGCACAAACACCTGCGAACGCGGAATGAACAACACATCACCGGCCTTGAGCCAGATATTGCGCTTGTCCGGATCGCTCTCACCAGCCAGCTGCGCTACCGAGTACGTAACCTGGGTGTTGTCACGGGTCAGCAGCACGGTATCACCAGCGGATGGTGTCACCCCGGTAGCAATCGCCAGGGCATCCAGCAAGGAAGTCTGGCTGTCCAGCGGATAGCGTCCCGGTTTATTGACCTCGCCCAGGATGGTGAAACGGTGACTGACATATTGCGTCACCAGAATGGAAACGCTGGGCTTGACGATATAGCCGGCAGAACGCAACACGCTTGCCAGCGCATTTTCTGCAGCGGCAACCGACAAGCCGTTCAGGGAAATCAGCCCGATCAGCGGGAAATTAACCTCCCCGTCCTTGGTCAGCTGGGTTTCAACAGACAAATCGGCATGATCCCAGACCGTAATCTTGACCACATCCCCAGCACCCAGCTTGTAATCACTGCCCGGCGCAGCAAACACCGCTGCACTGAATACCGCCAGTAAAACAATCAGAAAATGACGCAGCATGCCTAGAAACCCTTCAAACCGGAATTGACCGTATCGGTAGACAGACCATTGGCTGCCGCAGCGGGCGCACTTGCTGCCGCATTGTTAGCAAATCGCTTCAGATAAGTGACTTTGGCTGCTTTTTTCAGCTCGGCCAGCTTGCTGTTTGCAGACTCCTGCTCTGCCGTCTGCTTCAGATAAGCCACAATCCTCTCCTTGCTGTCAGCCAGACTAACCGGACTGCCCTCAACCCTTACCAACTGCACCAGCATTACATTGCCCGCTTCAGGGCGCACCAGTATGTCGCCAGCCTTCAGCTTGAACAGCTGCAGCAGGAGATCCATCGGCAACTGGTCGGCAGCCACGCGGCTGGTTTTTTCCTGGAATGCCTGATGCATCGACTCCAGTGCCTGTTTGGTCTGAGCAGCAGAATGAGACTGTTCGATTGCTGCCTTCACCTCACCGGGCAGCTGGGCCACCGGCAGATTGAACATGGTGAATTCATACGTGGCATGCTGGGAAAACAGCGCCGGATTGCTTTCGTAAAACTTCTGCACCTCAGCCGCACCGGGCTCACCTGCCTTGGCCTGCAACTTGCTCAAGGCCGCCGCCGCAAGAATCTGCCGCTTAGCCTGCTCCACGGCCTGCATCACATCAGGGTCACGATCCAGCTTCAGCTCGGCAGCCTTCTGCTGCAGGATTTCCTGATTGACCAGATAATCCAGCGCATTTTGCTTAGCCAGTGCCTGATCAGCGGTGTTACCGGCTCCGCGCAGCACGCCATTAAGCTGCATCACGGTAATTTCACCGTCATTCACCTTGGCCAGCACCTGACTAGGGGCCGCCTTTTCATCCTTTTGACCGCAGCCTGCCAACAGCACGGCCACACTGGCCACGCCGGCAAACAAGCGGCAGGCCCGCGGCATTGACAAGGTATTTGGATATTTTTTAATAAGCATTTTTGTCCCGCCAAACCGTGACAACGGTCATGAAGATAATTTTCAGATCAAGCCACAATGACCAATTACGCAAATAATCCAGATCATACGAAACTCGGCTTTCCATTTTGTCGACCGTATCGGTCTCACCACGATAGCCATTGACCTGAGCCCAGCCGGTAATACCCGGTTTTACCTTGTGGCGCACCATATAGCCGCGAATGATCTTGCGGTACATTTCGTTATGGGCATTGGCATGGGGGCGCGGGCCGACAATACTCATCCGCCCCTGCAAAACATTAATGAACTGCGGCAATTCATCCAGCGATGATTTGCGCAAAAAACCACCGATCGGCGTAAGACGCTTATCTCCCTGCCGTGCCTGCACTACCGCATCACCATTTTCCATCACCGTCATCGAACGGAATTTGTAAACCAGAATACTTTCTCCATCTTCGCCATAGCGATTCTGTTTGAACAAAACCGGGCCAGGAGAGGTTAACTTGATCAGGGCGGCAATCACCAGCAGAATTGGCCAGATGATGGACAAAATCAGTAGTGACAACACAATATCCGAAATACGCTTCACAATACCGTTACTGCCAACAAACGGTGTTTCGCAGATGGAAATCACAGGCAAGCCATTAACATGATCAATCCGCGCCTGAATCAGATCAAACACCAGCAAGTCAGGCAGAAAATAAACCGATGCAGTGCAATCCTGCAGCTCTTCCAGCAAGCTCATGATACGTGGCTGCGATGTCATGGGCAGGGAGATATAAACCTGCTGCACACCATTATCCTTGATATAGCTTGTCAAATCGGCCAAGCGCCCTTTCAGGTTAGGCAATTCATCTTCCGGAAGACGATCCGGAGTACGATCATCAAAAAATCCGAGAAACTCCATCTTGATTTGCGGATTTTTACGAATCTTGTTCGCCAGTAACTGGCCAGATTTATTAGCACCAACAATTACCGCCTTGCGGAAGCTCTGCTGGGTATCAATCCGACCAATCAGGCCGATTGCCAACAGGCAATGCACCAATAACAAGGCAATCGGCACAATCACCAACCAGCTGTATATGAATTTTTCGGGAAACAGTTCAAGCAAACCGGTGGCCATGCCAAAACCCAATATCACGACCACGGCAATCAGCCAGTTGATGAGCATGCCATCAATGCCGCGCATTTTCTTCCCGCTGCCAGGCAGCAATAGAGACAGACCATCCAGCGCCAGGGCTGATATCAGGAAAGACACCAATGCAAGCTCGATGAACGGGCCATGGCGACTGATATCAAAATAAAAACTGAGCCCATACAGCACAAGAAGAACAACAAATGGATCGATGAATGCCTTGCAGAAGCTCAGCCATGGCGAGGCATAACCCTGCGCTCCAAGCGGATCTCGCAACAGATAAAAACGGCTGATCCCAGTGGCAATACCGCTGCCAAGCTCTGCCTTCCCACCTGATTGATACTGTTTATTTAGCATTCCTGCCATCCATGACACTTTAATGATTCTGAAAACTAGAACGAGTACTTCACGTTCGCGCCGATTTGATTGACGTCATAACTGTCATCGGTAAAACCGGAAGTCCGATGTACATATTGGCCATATGCTTCAAACTGCCACATGCGCCATGGCATCCATTGCAATCCTGCTCGGTAAGACCTGGTATTTACCACCACATCAGAGGATGAATAATTCATTTTTGTCTGGCGCACTTCACCACTAAGCGCCAGCTTGTCCGACAGATGGGATTTCCCTGTCAGATACCAGGTTTTATTCACCACATCTGCCGTTGATAACCCCGGCTCGGCTGGCGTGCTTTGATATCCGAAGCTCAGCGTGCTCTTTTGATCTACCATCCAGATCAGGCTGATATCCTGCAAAACGTGATTACGATCTGGCTGTATACCCTGCCGGAAGCGGACCGCACTATTTCCCAGCATGGCATTGAGTTGCAATTTGGCCGTAACTGGCCATTCCAGTTGCAACTTTGTGTTTGTCTGACGATATTCATA